>JAGRFQ010000074.1:0-43714 GCA_020445945.1 Rhodocyclaceae bacterium | reverse complement strand
TAGCCGGAGAGGCGAATCATGTTGCGCGCCAGATCGACAATCTTCACCGGCTCGCCCATGTCCATCACGAACACCTCGCCGCCGCGCCCCATGCTCGCCGCCTGCAGCACCAGCTGCGCCGCCTCGGGGATCGACATGAAGAAGCGGTTGATGTCCGGATGGGTCACCGTCACCGGCCCGCCGCGGGCGATCTGCTCGGCAAACTTGGGGATCACGCTACCGGTGCTGCCCAGCACGTTGCCGAAGCGCACCATCTCGAACTGGGTCTGCCCGCCCCGCGAGTGCAACGCCTCGCACACCATCTCCGCCAGCCGCTTGGTGGCACCCATCACATTGGTGGGGTTGACCGCCTTGTCGGTCGACACCAGCACGAAGCGCTCGGCGCCGTGGCGCTGCGCGCACTGCGCGACCTGCAAGGTGCCATGCACATTGTTGCGCACTGCCTGCCACGCATTGCCCACCTCCATCAAGGGCACATGCTTGTAGGCCGCCGCGTGAAAGACCAGCGCCGGACGCCAGCGCGTGAAGACCTCGTCGAGACGCTGCGCGTCCTTCACGTCGCCTGCCAGCGGGATGATCTCGATGCCGGTTTGCTGGCCCACGAACCATTGCTCGATGTTGTAGAGCACGAACTCGCTGGCTTCGAACAGCACCAGCCGGGCCGGCGCGAAGCGCGCCAGCTGCCGGCACAGCTCGCTGCCGATCGACCCGCCCGCGCCAGTCACCAGCACCGTCTTGCCGCCGATCATCGCCTGCACATGCTCGGTGTCGATCGACACCGGTTCGCGCCCCAGCAGATCCTCGATCTCCACCGGCCGCATCGCGTTGATCGCCACCTTGCCGCTCATCAGGTCTTCCAGCCCCGGCACGGTAAAGGTATGCGCCCCCGCCCGCACCGCCAGATCCGCCGCCCGCCGCAAGGCAGGCCCCGCCGCCGACGGCATGGCCAGAATCACATGCTGCGCCTTGAAATCGCGCAACACCTGCGCCAGTTCGTCGACCGATCCCGCCACCGGGCAGCCGTACAGGTCCAGCCCGCGCTTGGACGGGGCGTCATCGACCAGCGCCACCACCCGCCAGTCGGGGCTGCGTTCGAGCTCCCGCACCAGCATCGCCCCACCCGTGCCCGCGCCGACCACCACCACCGGCTTGCCCGCCGCGCGCAGGCCGCCGTACAGGCGATGCTCTTTCCACATCCGCCAGGCCGCCCGCCCGCCGCCCATGATGGTGATCAGCAGCAAGGGATAGAGCACCATCATCGAGTGCGGGATGGCCGGCGCCTGTCGGTCGATCGCCAGCAGCGCCAGCAGCGCCATCGACGACACCACCACCGCCTTCAGCACCCGCTTCAGGTCCGGCAGGCTGGCAAACACCCACATGCCGCGATACAGGCCCGCCCAGCGACACGCCAGCGCATGCACGACCAGCAGCATCGCCAGACTCAGCAGAATCTTGGCGCCATATTCGGGCGGAATCTCGAAATTGAAGCGGAGCATCAACCCGGCGATCCAGGCGACGGCAGCGGTCACCAGATCGAACAGGACTATCAGAGCGGTGCGTAGCGGCATGGTCAACATGGATCGGGAGGCAATCGCGAGACGGTTTTCCTTCCCGCGATTATAGATGCATAGCGCGACCGTCTGGCCGACGGCCGCTCATTGAGGGCGGACGCGCTCCGCCGCACCGGCATCAAAGAACCGGCAGACAAGCGCCAGCGGCAGATAGGCAAGGACCAGCCCCGTACCGGCGCCCACCCAGCCCAGCCCGACCGCGACCGCCCATGGCAGCAACCACAGCACATTGATGGCCACCACCCCCAGCGTCACCGTCCGATGGCTGGCAAAGCGTCGTGAGGCGTGCTGGTAAGCGTGGCTGCGATGCGCCTCATAGACCCGCTCGCCGCGCAGCAGGCGTCGCAACAGCGTATAGGTGGCATCGACAATGAACACGCCGAGCAGAATCACCCAGCTCCAGAACAGCGCCGGCGACACCGCCCCGGCCTGCAGCGACAGGACACCCAGCACGATCCCGAGAAAACCGCTGCCCGCATCCCCCATGAAGATCTTCGCCGGCGGAAAATTCCACACAAGGAAACCCGCCACCGCGGCGGCCAGCGCCAGGGGCGGCATCAGCACCGCCGGGGCGTCCCCCCGCAGCCAGTAGATCAGCGCCGCGCCCGCGCAGACCGTGATCGCCTCGACGCTGGCGATCCCGTCGATTCCGTCCATGAAATTGTACAGATTGAGCATCCACACGAGGTAGAACGCCGACAACCCGACGCCAAGCCATGCGCCCCCCACCGCCAGCGGCATCGACGCCGCAGCCAGCCACAGCGCCCAGAACGCCGCGGCAAAGTGCGCCAGCAAGCGCCAGCGCGCGGGGATATGGCCGTGATCGTCGAGAAAACCGACGAGCGCCACCCCGCCCCCCGCGCCGGCCAGCGCCCAGCCCCAGGCCGCGGTCAGGCCACCGGCCCCGACCAGCAGCGGCACGCTGCCAAGAAAGCACAGCACGATCGACACCCCCCCGCCGCGCGGCGTCGGCGCCACATGAGAGGAGCGCGCATTGGGCACGTCCAGCAACTGGCGGGACAGCGCATAACGGCGCACCAGCGCGGTCAGGCCGAAGGCGACCACGGCCAGCACGGGGAGAAGCCACAATGCCATGTCTGCGCCTTTGCTAGCGTGGTTCGGCGCGGTAAGCCGCGACCGTTTTGCGCAAGCCCGCATCCACCGAGTCGGGCGGGCGCCAGCCCAGCACCGTGCGCGCCTTGCCGCCATCGACCGCCAGCGAACCGCACAGGCGGACATACAACGCGCGACGCCCCAGCGCCGACGCCGCCCCCGCCAGCAGCGCCGGCGGCACCGGGAACAAACGTGCCGACCGGCCGAACGCATCGGCAATGCGGGTCAGCAGCGCCGGGGTGGACAGGTCTTCGCCGTCGGCCGCCAGAAACACCTCGCCGGCGGCGGCCGGGTGGCGGATGCACAGCGACACCAGATCGACCAGATTGTCGCGGCCGACCAGACTGCGCCGGTTGTCCACCGCGGCAAACGGCAGCGGCATGCCGCGCTCGACCGCGCGCATCATGGTGCGGAAATTGGCCCGGACGCCGGGGCCATACACCAGCGGCGGCCGGACCACCACAATCTCCAGACCCTGCGCCCGGCCCAGCGCGAACAAGGCTTGCTCGGCTTCCAGTTTCGACACGCCATAGGGGTCCAGCGGCGCGGGCGCGCTCGCCTCGGAAAACGCGCCGCCTGGCGGCGTG
Organism: Rhodocyclaceae bacterium; assembly: GCA_020445945.1. Lineage (GTDB taxonomy): Bacteria > Pseudomonadota > Gammaproteobacteria > Burkholderiales > Rhodocyclaceae > Nitrogeniibacter. Next base: position 40,443 of record JAGRFQ010000074.1, on the reverse strand, counting down.
GATTCGCCATTGACCTTGATCGAGCTGAGAAACACCAGCCGCCGGCAGCCCGCCTCGACCGCCGAGCGGGCCAACTGCAAGGTGCCCGCCACGTTGCTGCGGCGATACGCCTCCAGCGGGTCGGCCGCCGTGTCGTGCATCACGTGCACCCGCGCGGCGCAATGCACCACGGTATCCACCCCATCGAGCGCGGCGCGCCAGTCGGTGTCAACGCCCAGATCCCCCACACGGCACATCTCCGCGCCGGACGGCGGGGCCGCGGGTACGCTCCGGAACGCAGCGCGCACCGGCACATCGCGACGGTCGAGCAACTGGCGGACCAGCGCGCTGCCGACAAACCCGCTGGCGCCGGTGACGAGGACACGAGCACTCATGCCGGTCGTACTCCTGTGCCCACGTTGTGTCCGGTCGATTGCATCATCCGCGTTCCCGCTGCGCATCGGCGCGTTCTTGCGAACCGGCCGTCAACTCGAAAAACCAGCCCTCCAGACGGGAGATCAAGGCCGCACGATCGAATTCGGTGGCGCACAGGCGGCGCGCATTGGTGCCGAACGCGGCCCGCTCCTGCGCTGACATTTGCGCCAGCCGGACAACGTTGTCGGCGAGACCCTGCGCATCGCCCGCCGCACACACCAGCCCCGCGTTGCCGTCCTGCACGATCCGGGCGCCTTCGCCATTGAGCATGGCGAGCACCGGCAGGCCGGTGGCCAGATAGGCCTGGAGTTTTCCGGGAATCGTCATGGCGAACACCGGCCGGTCTTTCAGGCTGACCAGCAAGGCGTCGGCATGGGCAAAGAAGGCCGGCATGCGCTCCAACGGATGACGGCCGAGCATGACCACGGACAGATCGAGCTGGCGCGCGTCGATTTGCTCACGCACCCATGGTGCCATCCGCCCATCGCCGACGATGGCCCAGCGAATGTCCTGCCGCGACCGCAAGCGTTCGGCGGCGTCGAGAATGGCGGGAAAATCCTGCGCATCGCCGATGTTGCCGGCGAACACGATCGTAAACACCTCCGGGCGGCGGGGCAGTTCCGGCGCGGGCGTCACGTCTTCTTGCTGCAGCCCGGCTTCCGCCCAGCCGGGAAAATATTCAACCGCCGTGCGCTCGGTCGCGTAATGGCGGATATTGTCGATAAAGCTGCGCGATTGCCCCAGCACCAGATCGCAGTGCCGGTAGACCTGCCGCACCAGCCATCCGACCACCCCAAGCAGCCGCGGCGAATTCACCACGCCAACGGCCTTGAGCGTGTCGGGCCACAGGTCGAGCACCCAGAACACCTGCGGGGCGCGCTTGATCCGGCGCAGCCAGCCCGAGGGGATGCCCACCGTGACCGGCGACGGCGCAAAGGTGAAGATCACGTCGACCGGCTGCCCGCGCAGCTTCCACGCCCCGATCAGGCAGCCGCTCAGCGCAAAGCTCAGGTAGTTGAACGCCAGCCGGAGCGCGCCTTGCCCGCGGGGCAGCATGGGCACCCGCAACACCCGCGCGCCCATGTAGCGGTCGAAGTCGCGCGGATTTTGCCGGTACGGTGGGAAGACAACGCCGTCGGGGTAGTTCGGCTGGCCGGTCAGCACCGTCACGCAGTGACCGCGCCCGACCAGTTCGGCGACCAGTTCGTTGACCCGGAAATTCTCCGGCCAGAAATACTGACTGACGACCAGGATGTTCATTCGGGGATCAGTAGCGCTTCCACACCACCCGATTGACGTAGTCGGTATAGCTGTGAATGATGCGCACGACCTTGTCCGAGACGTTGGGCATGCTGTAGTCGCCCACCTGCCGCAGCAGGCGCTGTTCGCCGCGCGGCTGTGCTGCCAGGATGGACAGGGCCTGAAGAATCCGCTCCAGTTCGAGGCCGACCAGCATCGCCGCCGCCTCTTCCATGCCTTCGGGGCGCTCGTGGGCCTCGCGCAGATTCAGCGCGGGAAAATTCAGGATCGAGCATTCCTCGTTGATCGTGCCGCTGTCGGACAACACCGCTCTGGCGTTGATCTGCAGCTTGTTGTAATCGGTGAATCCCAGCGGTTTGAGCAAACGGATGCGCTCGCTGAACCGGCAACCCGCGGCGTCGATGCGCTTCTGGGTTCGGGGATGGGTCGACACGATGACGGGCAGGTCGAACGTATCCGCCATGCCGTTCAACACGCCAACCAGCTTGTTGAAGCTGCGCTCCGGCTCGATGTTCTCCTCGCGATGCGCGCTGACCACGAAGTAGGCGCCCGGCGTCAGGCCCTGACGTTGCAGCACGTCGGAGGCGTCGATGCGCGGGCGATAATGGGTCAGCACCTCGCACATCGGACTGCCGGTCTTGATCACCATGTCCGGCGGCAGGCCCTCGCGCAGCAGGTACTCGCGCGCGATCGAGCTGTAGGTCAGGTTGATGTCCGCGGTGTGATCCACGATGCGGCGGTTGATCTCCTCGGGCACCCGCATGTCGAAACAGCGGTTCCCCGCCTCCATGTGAAACGTCGGGGTCTTGCGCCGCTTGGCCGGCACCACCGCCAGACAACTATTGGTGTCGCCCAGCACCAGCACGGCATCCGGGCGCTCTGCAGCCAGCACGCCATCGACCGCGATGATCACCTTGCCGATGGTTTCGGCACCGGTGGCGCCCGCCGCATCGAGAAAATGGTCCGGTTTGCGGATCCCCAGATCGTCGAAAAAAATCTGGTTGAGCTCGTAGTCGTAGTTCTGGCCGGTGTGCACCAGCACATGGTCGCAGTGCGCATCCAGTGCAGACAGTACCCGAGACAGCCGGATAATTTCGGGCCGCGTTCCAACCACCGTCAACACCTTGAGCTTTTTCATGTCAGACCTTGCAGGGAATCGTATCGGGGTTGTCGCGATCGAAAATTTCGTTGGCCCACAGCATCACCAGCATCTCATCGTCGCCCACGTTGGTGATGTCGTGGGTCCACCCCGGCACCGTTTCGACAATCCGCGGCGTCTCGCCGGAGGTCACCACCTGGTAGGTCTCACCGGTGACGATATGGCGGAAGCCGAACCGCGCCGTCCCCCGGATCACCAGAAACTTTTCGGTCTTGCTGTGGTGGTAGTGCGCGCCGCGGGTGACGCCGGGCTTCGAGGTGAAATACGAAAACTGGCCGCTGTCGCGGGTCTTGAGCATTTCGACGAACACCCCGCGGCTGTCCGTGTGCTGCGGCACGTCATAGACGAAGCGCGACGTTGGCAGATAGCTGACATAGGTCGAGTACAACGCCCGCACCAGCCCCGTCCCGACCGGCTCGATGGTCAGCGCGGTGCGGCAGGTGCGAAAGGCTTCGATCCGGGCGGCGAGGTCGCCGAGCGAAATCGCATGCACCGGCTGGACATCGCCGCGCTGCACGCCGTTGCCCGCCGCGCCGAGCTGCGCAATGAACGCCCCGACCACGTCGTCCACATAGACCAGCCGCACAACGGCGTCCGGATCGTTGATCTGGATGGGAAGATCGTTGGCGATATTGTGGCAAAACGTGGCCACCACCGAGTTGTAGTTGGGCCGGCACCATTTGCCGAAGACGCCGGGCAGGCGGTAAATGATCGCCGGATTGCCCGTATCGGCCGCCAGTTGCTCCACCGCGCGCTCGGCCTGACGCTTGCTCAAGCCGTACGGATTGTCCAGCGCGGCCTGCGTGGAGGACGCCAGAATCAGTGGAATCTGCCGGCCGCTGGCGCGCACCTGCTCGCACAGCGTCTGCGTCAGGCCCGCATTGACACGCGCGTAGTCCGCCACATCTGGCGGGCGGTTCTCGCCCGCCAGATGCACGATGGCATCGGCCCGGGCGACCTGTGCCGCAAGCGCGTCCGGAGCATCCGCGCGGGTGAACGCGAGCACCTCGTGGCCGGGCATCTCGCCCAGCCGAACCACGAGGTTCTTGCCGATAAAACCCTGCGCACCGGTGACCAGAACGCGCATGTCACTCCTCTAGCTGGACGTTTCCGCCCCGCTCGATCGCCTGAATGAAGGCAAGCTGCCGCAACAGCGCCTGCATGCCGGGCACATCCAGCCGGGTGGTGTTGTGCGAGTTGTAGTCGTCCGCGGCGGAGATCCTCACTTCGCCCTGCTCGACGAACTTGCCGTAGTTGAGATCGCGCAAGTCCGGCGGCACGCGATAGTAGTTGCCCAGATCTTCGGCCGCCACCATTTCCTCACGGCTGAGCAAGGCCTCGAACAGTTTTTCGCCGTGGCGCGTGCCGATGACATTGATGGGATGCTCCGGCGCGCCCATCAGTCCGGTCAGCGCGCGCGCCAGCGTCTCGATCGTGGCGGCGGGCGCCTTCTGCACGAAGATTTCGCCGGGGCGGCCATGCTCGAAGGCATACAGCACCAGATCGACCGCATCGTCGAGCGTCATCATGAAACGCGTCATGTTCGGATCGGTGATGGTGATCGGCGCACCCGCCCGGATCTGCTCGACAAACAGCGGAATCACCGAACCGCGCGATGCCATCACGTTGCCATAGCGGGTCGCGCAAATCACCGTCGCGTTGCTGCTGCGGGATTTGGCGACCACGACTTTTTCCATCATCGCCTTGGAGATGCCCATCGCGTTGATGGGGTAGACCGCCTTGTCGGTGCTCAGGCAAATCACCCGCGCCACATCGCAGGCAATCGCCGCCTCCAGCACATTTTCGGTCCCCAGCACATTGGTCTTGACCGCTTCCATCGGATGAAACTCGCAGGACGGCACCTGCTTGAGCGCTGCGGCGTGGAAGATGAAGTCGCTCCCGCGCGCCGCATTGACAACCGACTGGTAGTCGCGCACGTCGCCAACGTAGAACTTGAGCTTGGCGTCGTTGTAGCGCTTGCGCATGTCGTCCTGCTTTTTCTCGTCGCGGCTGAGAATGCGGATCTCGCGCAGCCCGGAATCGAGAAAGCGACGCAGCACGGCGTTGCCGAATGAACCCGTGCCGCCGGTAATCAACAACACCTTGTCTGTAAACATAGCGTCCTGCATATCCTTGCGTGTCGGCGCTGCGGGCCGGGGGTCAAACGGCGCTGACGAATTTCTTGAGCAGTCGTTTGGCAAATTCGGGCAGATATTTCTGCGCCAGCCGCTGCGACTTGATGCGTAAAAACGGTTTGATCCCAGCCGAGAAACCCGGCCGGATCGCCCGTATTTCCTGCAAACCGCGCGTCATTGCATCTTCATAGGCCTCGTAGACTAGCGCAGGCTCGGGCGCTCGGGCCGTGTAGAAGCCGGAGAGGCGGTCGAAGCTGCCATCGGACAGAAGCTGAAACTGGTGGAAATGGTAGAAAATCAGCGGCGCATTGCCAACCGTCGGCTGCCCGGCCGCATTCACCCCGAAGGCGTACTGGCCATAGTTCCAGGGCGCAACCCCCGCACCGGGATGCTGCAGGATATGCACGCCGGCGTAAGCGCTCGGCCACGCGTCGAGATATTTCTGATCGCCCATGCGGTCGCCTTCAAGGCGATGAAAGCACCACTCGATGCATTGCTCCCGCCACCGCGCCAGACAGGCCGTGCCGCTCTCGTCGCGCCGGAACCCGACCCACTCGACGCAGAAGCGGCCGTTCTTTTCGAGATGCTTCTGGTGAGGCGGGAAACGGTGCTCGATGATCACCACCGACGCGTCGGCGATCTCGTCGAAGAGCGGCTGCAGCGACGAGAAGAAATACAGGTCGGCGTCGAGGTAGGTGATGAAATCGATGTCCGGATTGTGTTGCAGCACATACCAGGGCAGGCACGGCGAGAGCGTCCAGCAATATTCCGCCACGCTGCGCCCGGGCTTGACCGCCAGCAGCGCCGGCTCCTCGACATCGGCCAGCGCGATGCACCGCACATCGGGCAGCGCCAGTTGCTCCAGCAGCGCTTGCGTCTGCGCGTCCATGCACAGCACATGCACCTGCGCGTCGGGGCAGTGCTGTTTGAGCGTGCGCAGCATGGCAACGCCCTTGAGCAAGTAGTTGCTGTCAAACAAAGTGCAGAAGTAATGCATGCTCAAGTGGCCTTTTTGCGACACACGTAGGTCCGGCTGGCGCTGCCGACGCCCTGGCGGATGGTCTCGTCGAGGGTGTGGGTGGCCACTCGCTCCAGTCCGTGGCGATCCAGCAGTGCGAGAAAGGCCGGCTCGTTGAAATGGATTTCAATGGTCTCCACGCCATACGCCAGCTTGCGGTAGTACTTGTCGGGCTGGCCCACGACCACCGGCGTGCGATGAAAAATGACGTAGCGCCGCGCGACCCGGGCGGTTTCGGCCACGGCCTTTGCGTATTCCGGGATATGCAGCAGGCAGCAGCCGGAGACCACCACGTCGAAGGCTGCATCGTCGTAGCGCAACCGGGTGGCGTCTTCGACATCGAACTGCCGTTCGGGATAACGCTCGCGGGCCATGGCGATGAAATGCGCCGAATAGTCGCAACCGGTGTACTGCGCCGGCACATTGGCGATCTGCATCACCTCGGCGTAATAGCCGCTGGAGCAGCCGATTTCTAGCAGGCTGAAGGGCGCCGGGCCATCGGTAAGGTCGCGCAGACTACGGACCAGCACGTCGAACACGGGCACCGGCGTACCGGACCGGAATTGGGCCAGTTCCGCGTCGACCAGGTGGCGCTGCCGGGCGGGCAGGCTGTCATCCTGCCAGGCCTGACGCAAACGCACCGATTCGCTGCCGGCCTGGTCGCCGGCCAGTTCCACATAATGGGTGGACACACCGTCATCCGGAACCATCCGGCGCTTCACGCCTTTGAGCACGGCCTTGAGACGCGGGAAACGGTTGAGCAGCGCGCGCAGTCTCGCCTTCATCGCTCCGCCCCCTCCAGGTAACGCTCAAGCACCGGCGCCAGCTCTTCCATCCGCCGTCGGTAGGTGTGATCGCGCAGCGTCCGCGCCTGCCCCGCCGCGGCAATCTGGCGGGCCTCGTCGGGATGCGCGATGTAATGGCGGATGAGTTCGGCCGCCTCCTCGGCGCTGGCGTAGGCGACCACTTCGCGCCCCACCTCGAACAGGTCGCCCAGATTGTCTTTGCGATCGGTGATCAGCAAGGCCCCCACGCCGGTCGCTTCGTACAGGCGCATGTTGTTGGCAAAATTTTCGGCGACGTTGATGTGCCGGTTCAGGGTCACCCGGCTGCGTGCCAGCGCCCGGTACATGTCGAGCCCCCAGACCTCGCCATGATGGCGGGCCACGATCGGCGACGTGCGCTCCAGCCGGTCCGCCCCGTAGCCGAAGAACTCGATCGGCGTGCTGCGCGCCAGCGCCTCGAGCATCGGCAGCGCCTTGCCATGATGGCGGCTGATGCCGCCGACGAAGCTCGCCTCGATGTCGGGCGTCACCTCGCCGAGCAAATCCAGCACGCGCGTATCGAAGCCGATGCGGAAGTACTCCGACGCAATCCCCATGGCGCGCAGGCGCGGCACGAAATGGGGAAACGAGGTCATGATCAGGTCGTAGCCGGCCAGATACTTCTCCGGCGGCAGCGGGCTGGCGATCTGGCCGACGATGAGCCTGACGTGCGGGCGCAGGGCCGCCAACTGTGCCGGCGCGAGAAACCACAAGTCCTGGCAGTACAGCACATCCGGGCGAAAGCGCTTGATCTGCTCGACCGCAATGTGGACCAGCCCGGGCAGCGCCGACAGCGGCGGGCCGATCAGCGGCAGGCGCAGCAAGCGCTGCGGCAAGCCCAGCGCCAGCGCGCTGAACGGCACGCGATGCGCCCGCGCCCAGGTGCTTTGCAGCGGCGTGCAATTGACGATCAGATCTTCGACGTCATGACCGAGCGCGCGCAAATGGCGGGAATAGAAATCCGAGGTCCCAAACCCCTGATCCAGCAAGGACTGCCGCTGCTGGTCATACGCGCCAGCGGCCAGTTGCGGGTTGGCCGCATAGTGCGTGGCCAGGAAGCGGGGGTAGTAGGTGTCGAGCAGCGCGATACGCATGCTTACGGGTTCCCCGCGGCCAGCTCGGCCTGCAATTGACCGATCGGCAACACCTCGCTGGCCAGCGCGGCGATATCCGGGTCGTGGGTGATGAAGATGATGATGCCGTCGCGCATCCGCATGCGCAGTTTGTCGACCACTTCGACGCGGGTCTGCGGATCGAGCGCGCTGGTGGCCTCATCGAGAATCAGCACATCCGGCTTGCGGATCAGCGCCCGGGCAATGCCCAGCCGCTGGCGCTGACCGCCGGAGAAATTCTCTCCCAGATAGCTCAGCCGCGTATCGAGCCCCTGGTCGAGCGCGCGCACCATGTCGGCCAGATTGACCGCCTCCAGCGCGCGATACAGCTCTTCTTCGCTGGCGCTGTCGCCCAGCAGCAAATTCTCGCGCACGCTGGTGGAAAAAATCTTCGGCTGCTGCTCGACCAGCGTGAAGCGAGTGCGGGCGCGGTCGAGGGCGATGCCGCCGTCGTTGATGCGCACCGTGCCGCTGTCCGGCGTGCTGAGCCCCAGCAACACGTCGGCGAGGGTGGACTTGCCCGCGCCGGACGGACCGACGATGGCGTAGGTGTGACCGGCCTGAAAGCTGAAGCTGACGTTGTCGAGCACCTGTCCCCGCTCCCCGTAACCGAAACATATGCCTTCCAGCGTCACGGCGCAGACCTTGACCGGTGCGGGTGCGGTTTCGACGACCGGCACCTCCTCGGCCAGCGCAACCATCGCGCCGATGTTCTTGACGGCGCGAATGTCCGTCAGCAACAAAGAACCGGCAGTGACCATCTGCCCCAGTGCCGCAAAAATCCGGATGATAATGATCGTCCCGCCAAACAGCGCGGCATCGGACATTTCCACCTCGGCCCCGGGGCGCAGCCCAACCGTGGCCAGCAGGAGCAACACCACCGCCGGAAAGGCCTTGACCCCGAGCTTGATGGCGTCCATCTCCACCAGCATGCGGATGTAGCGATGGATCTGGCCGCCGTAGGTGCCGATCACGAAACGCTCGCCGTGCAGGGAGCGGATCGAACGCAGGCTGTTGAGCGCCTCGACAAAGGTGGTGCCCAGTTCGCGCGACAGTTCAATGGCCGCCACGTTCAGTCGCAGCACACGGCGCAGCAAGGCACCGGTCAGCAGCATGCAGATCAGCAGGAACAGCATGACCCCGGCAAAGACCCAGGGAGAAAACTGGTACAGCACCACGACCCCGACCACGGCGGTAAAGAAACCGACCGCGGTCTGCAGCAGCGCGCTGACGATGGTGCCGCACTTGAAGGTATCGTCGCCAGCCATGGTGATGTAGTGGCCGACCGAGCGCGTGTACACCCGCCCCATGGGTTCGATCAACAGGATATGGCTGAAGATCTTGCCGCTCATCGCTTCATGGACGCGCTTGCCTAGCCAGGTGGTGAGCACCGACAGCCCATAGCCCAGCACCAGGCGAATGATCATCACCACGAAAAACAGCCACAGCCAGGTTCGGGAGGTGGGCGCCATCCCGATGCTCTCGGCAACGGCGGTCCACGCCACGGTCACCTTCGAATTGGCAGACCCCTGGCCCGGCGCCATCGGAATCATCAGGCTGGTCGCCACGTATTCGAGCAGCAGCACAATCGCGGTCAGGCCCAGCACGACGTAGAAGGCGCGATAGTTGCGCGCCAGATACGCCACATAGACCAGAATCTGCCCGGCGAGCGTCGAGAAGGCCCGGATGCCGCGAACGATCACGATGCGGCCTTGACCAGTGCCTTGAGCGGCTCCAGCGCGCAGCCGCGCTGCTGCAGGAATTCGCCCAGCGCCAGATCGTCGTCCAGCATCGACGCCGCCTCTTCGTAAAAGAAATAGGTCAGGTAGAACGCCAGCAGACAGGCACGATATTCCACCGGCAAGCCGGCCGCCACGTCACGGCGCAGGGCAAACACCGCGTCGCACTCGTTCAGGTACATGTTGCGCCCGACCAGCGGCCGCCCCGAGCGCGGAATGGCCGGAATCGGCTTGATGTGCATGAGCTCGAACCCCTGTCCTTCAAGGTATTCGCAGGCCTGCCAGAACTTGCCCGACCCGCGCATCAAGGGCTTGGCCAGCAGGGTCGACTCCATCTCGATGCCGACGATGCGCCGGGCCTCGAACAACTCGGCCGCGCCCTGCAGAATCGACAGCTCGGTGCCCTGGGTATCCAGCTTGACGAGCACTGGCGCCGACGCGGGCAGCGCCGCCATGGCCTGCACGAGGGTCAAGGTATCGATGACCCGCTCGGTGACCGGAAAGAAGTAATCCAGATTGTTCACCCGATGCTTCATCGAATCGGGAATTTCCGGTGGCAGCAGGCTGGAACCGGTATCCACGTTGGTGACATGCAGCGTCTGCGCCCCGCCGGTCTGGCTCAGGCCGGTGGTGCACGCGCTCACCTGACACGGCCAGGCCCACGACTTCAGATACCCCAGGTTGGCCTCGTTCGGCTCGACCGCCAGCCACTGCGTGGCGGGCGCATTGAGAAACGCCAGCCAGCGCACGTGCGGGTAATGCGAAGCGCCCACATCGACGCACACTGTCGTCGGCAGGCCCGGGCTGATCAAGCCGGAGATCCGCCACGGCAGCGTCCGCTGGCGCAGGAAGTTCTTTGCCGACTGCGGCACCAGCCGCGAGACCATCGCGCGAACGCTCATGCCAGCATCCTTGTCAGTTTGCCCAGAACGCGCTGGGGCAGGGTCAAATCCGAGAAAATCACCTGCAGCGCCACGCGCTCGCCTTGTTGAACCATGCCGCCCCGATGGAACAGGCGCCCGCCGTCGAAAATGATGAATGTGCCCGCCGGCCCGGTCATGGTCATCTCCTGCGCGGCGAGCGCCGCCTCCAGCTCGCTGCCTGGCACCACATCCCAGCCCATGTGGGAATTGAAACGCAGCGCATCGGGCAAGCGCATGAAGTGGCGACGGAAGCGCTCCGAGTTCACCGACTGGTGATAGTTTTTGGCGTAGTACTCATGCAGCGGCGAGTTGGCATTCGCGCCGATATAGCCCACCACCCGACCGATCAGTTCCTGCAGCGGGCTCAGGCGCATGGCTTCGTACGCCTTCGGGTAGCAGCTTGTGGCCCCATTCTCGGGCCGCACATCGGTCAGATAAACGATGGATTTCGGGCAGGAGACCGTCTCGTCAAGATGCGCGTACAGGGTGTCGGGCGGCCGCTCCATGCCGTCGATCGCATTGCGCCACCATGTCGCCTGCGGCACGCTGAGCTCAAGCGCCAGACCGACCACCTTGAGTTTTCGGCCGGTATAAGCGCCCAGGGCGTCCATCACCCCCAGGGCCTTGAATTCCCGGTTCAACACCGCGCGAATACGCGCCACCACCGGCCCGGTATTCACCGACAAGTCATTGCGGGTCAATTTCCCCGCGGCGGCGTTGGCGCGAAAAATGTCGACCTGCTCCGCCGCAATGGCGCGCAATTCATCGACGGCCGCCTTGGGCAACTGGCCAAAATAATGCCGCTGCGCATCCAGCAGGAGCGCATTTTCACGGTTGGCCTGAGGGCTGAGGTCAACCTGCATCGCCGGGCGTTTCTTGCCATACCACGCCAGCTCTTCGGCCAGCAGGCGATCGCATTGGCCTTTGAGTTCATTGAGGAAGTGGGTCTCATGCCCATCCGCGCACTGCGCGTGCATCGCCGAGAAAATGGCGGCCAGAGACTCCGAGCATGAACGGCGTAGCGCGCCGAAGCTTTTTTCGGTCAGCTTGTAGCCCATTGCATGGATCACGGAATACGCCTGGTTAAACGTATCGAGAACGTCCGACGGAATCTCCCAGGACGGCGCCGGGAAACTGAACTTCGGGTGCGCACGGTAACCGCTGATCATCTGTGTGGATATGTCCTGCATCTGCTAGCCCTCCTTGATCCGGTCAACACCTGAATTCAACAGTCCGTAATACATCCCGAGCAGCGCAAGCACGTAGCGCCAAAGGCCATCGGAGATCATGTCCACCACGCCACGCCCCACGCACACGAACAGCAACCCCCCCACTGCAACCAGCGCCGCCCGGTTAACGTGCTCCGAGCTGATTGCATCACGCAAGGTTTTACCAACACGCCACCAGAGGCACGCAAACAGAAAGACCCCCACGAATCCGAACGAAACCATCAGTTCGACCGTGAAGCTATCGGTTCGCTGGTATGTATTCCTCTGGCCCGCCACACCCCACAGACGCCCCATGTAATCGCCCGACATGCCGATCCCAGCGGGATGCACCAGCAAGCTCCGGAGTCCTTCGAGCAACCAGGAAAAGCGCAAATATGCCGATTGATCCGACTTGCAGCGGAACAACTCGTCCGCATAGCACTGAGCCACATCCCCAATCGGTGCGCTCCAGAACGTTGTACTCACATACGCGCGCTGAACTGGCGGGACAGCGGTTTCGGAGACGTCATGCACCGCAGCGTTCACGCTATATGTCAGTGCTGTCCAGCGCGATTTGCCGGCACTATAGCCGAGAACAGCCACAACCATCAGCACACCCACTGTCGCCAATCGCCACCACGGTCGCCCGCTTGCAACCAGTTGCCTCAACACTCTTGCCCCCCCGACCGGGCCAGTCACCACGAAAAGAAGGGCCGCGCCGACAATCAGCGAAAAATAGGCCGCTCGTGCATCGAGCAATGCCAGCGAAATCAGGCACACCCCTGACAAGCCCCATGCCCAGTAACGTGCTTCAACACCACGGAGCATGACAGCCAGCAAGCCACTCCCGAAAAGCAGGTGCACCAATGCGAGCGAAACGTAGCGCCGGCCAACCCGGGGTGTGTCTTTGATGTATTCGAGCAATCCGTGCTTTGAAGACGTCAGGAAGGGGACATGCCCATCGCTGACGGCGCGCAGGATGTCGACATACATGTACCCCAAATGTACCAAGCCCGGGAGGATCAACACGCCCACACTCAACAAGGCCGCCCGACGGGGAGAGAGCCCCTGAAAAAGGAGGTACATCAAGAAAAAAGGCGGGATGCTGATCAACACCGTTTGGGTGTAGTCACGACTTTCCCACACCCCTCGCCCGACATCGAACGCCTGGGCATAGGCGAGCAGGGCCAGCAATGGCAACAAGGGCTTGAACGCGTCCAACAGTACTCGCCCGCCAACTCGGCCGGAGAGCCCCCAGACCCCCAACCATGCTACAACCAGCACGTCTGCAACAACGTACTTGGCTTCATCGGGCGCAAGGTAGAGCGTAAAGATCAGTGAAAGTAACAGGCCATGACCGATTAACTCGGTCCAGTGCCTGCGGACTTCAACGGCCAGCCTCATCACGCACATTTCTCCAGACTATCCAGCCCCATCTCATACGCCGCCATCGCATCGACAAACTGATGAAACGCAGGCAACGCGGTGAGCGCCCGGAAACGCTCAAGGATTTCATCTTCGGCCATGTCACCCACATTACATGCACGCCACAGCGCAACATAGGTTTGCTGCAACTCGCGGACAGCATCGCTGCCATGCAGGTTGTGCATGTAGTAGAACGCCAGCGCCTGCTTTTGCAAGGCCTCCTTGTCCAGCGGCATGCGTTGATAGGAGTGCAGCATCTCCCGATACTCTTTCTGCGTGCGGGCGGTGCGGCAGAAATCAAAGGTGTAATGCGGGTGACGCGCACAAGCAATACTGGGCACGCCCAGGTAGGCCAGCTCATGCGCCACCGTGCCATAGACTGTGACGCCACAGGCGATACCGGCCCGGGCCAATTGCACATTGCTCGCATTTATCGGCAACCACTTGAGGTCGGGATACGTCCGTCGCAACCGTCCCAGAGCCTCGTCACTCAGGGCAATCTGGTTGGGGTGCGGCTTGAGAAAAAAGCGTGTGCCTGACTTCTGCAAGACCTCGACCGTGAAACAGACCCAACGCCAGAAATCCTGAAACACCAGATCCGGATAGACGTGCGGACTGTCGTAAAAATCATGCAGGAAGATCACGACCGCCCCGTCCAAGCCGGGCGGCAACTCGACCTGAGATTGCCCGTACGCTGATTTGCGCATGTAGCTGGTAGCGGCATCGATCCCGCCAGAAAGCCGGTTTTCCAGTTGCTGGTGCGCGGCGCCCAGTCTTTCTTCCTGCCGATCCAGCGCCTCGAACCCAGCCCTGTAGCCTGCAAAGTTCTGGGTATGGAAATCATCCTCCTGCCTCAGGCGTTTACCGAAACCATTCAGGTTTCCAAAGGACCAGACCTCTACACCTTGACGCAAGGCCACACGCACGGGTATGCCGTGTTCCAGGTAGGTCGTATAGGAAGTCAGATACCAGCTCGGCCTGTGCCTTCCGAAGTAGGCCTGCGCCTGCCGTACATCGCGCAGCGCCTGCCACACCAGGCGCCGAACGAAGGGATCCTTCGCGTCGAACTCCGGTGAGGGCTTGAATCGCAGGTAGGAATCCACCAGCAGATCGGCCACCTCGATGCCATCGATCTTCAGTGACAGCGCCTCCCCCTGCTGCTGCAGTTGCCGCCAGAGCGACCCGGACCTGAACCAATCCATCAGATCGCGAAATGGATGCGCCCAGGTCGCGCAGCGATAGGCCACGCCATCGATCAGGTCACCATAGGCCCTTACCCAGCGGCTGCTCCAGAGCCAGGCCACCGGTGCACTGCGCTTGAGTTCGGCACTCCAATTCGTGCCCACGGCACCGCTGACAGCACGCACGATGACCAGCTCCGCACGGATAGCAGCATGCGATGCTAGACGCGCGCGGATGGCGCCGAACAGCAAGAAGTAGAACTTGTCAGGGACGGACTGGAACGACAGCAATGCACCGCCAGTCCCCGCCGGAGGGGTGTTGCGCATGCCGGTAAAAGACTGAGGCCGCACCCCTGGCTCTTCCGGATAGTGGGAGAACAACCGGACCACTTTCTCAAACATGGCCGACACCTTAGGCACCACGAACCGCATCCGCCTGCTCAACACCTACGAACAGGTAATCCTGCCCGGACAGATTTTCGGCAAAGCAGTAACCTTGGCTTACCAGGTAGGCACTCAGGCGGGGGAAGTCGCGGCATTCGACGAGGATGTACTTGAAGCGAAATACTTGGTGATCCACGCCCTTCAGCACTTCCAGCTCAGCCCCTTCCACATCGAGAGACAGAAAATCAATCAGCTTGGGGGCACGAGCATCCAGCAGCAATGAATTGAGGGTGCGGGCCACGGCGCCGAATTCGAACACAGTTTCGCCGTTCCCCAGAAACTGGTCGCCCAACTTCGCATGCGCACGCGGATCCTGGATATCCGACTCCAGGCTGACCGGTGTGGACATCAGGTTGGAATAGGCGATGCGCACGAACTCCTGGTCGTAATCGAAGGACACGCAGGCCGCACAGTAGATGCTGTCTCGTGAGGACCGGTTTTGCCGGCATTTCAGGAAGTTCTGTGGCGCAGGCTCGACCAGCAGACCCCGCCAGTTGCGGTGCTTCTCGAAGTACAGGGTGTTGGACTGGGTCACGCCGTCATTGGCCCCGAGCTCAACAAAATAGCCGTTGTCGTAGTCAACGTACTTTTCCAGCTTGCGGTCCAACTGGTTCAGACTGAAATATTTCCCCCGCAACAAACGTCTGGCGATCGACTTGATTATTTGCTTCATTACCTGAGAACTCTCATCGCCATGAATGCCTCTGCAGCATCAACACCCACGCAATATCCGTGATGCTTCGCCAAGCAGCGCACGTGCTCCGCGCTACGCGAATGGGGTGGAACACGCATCTCCAATGCGTAGGCCTGCAGCGCCTGCATCTTGATTTCCATCTGGGCACTGATATCGACAAAAAAATTGGGAAGAAATGGGGCCAGTCCCGGGCTGCTCCACTCCGTGCTGGACATCACCTCAAAGGCAAGAATTTCCCGGACCGTGCTGCCTGGCAATGGCCGACAAGCCGTCATGACTGCCTGGTGGACAAGCCGGTGGTCGACATTCAGATCCCCATAGTGATGCGTGTAGATGATTTCCGGCTGGAGCTTGCCGATGAGTGTCTCCAGCGGCTGGACGATGTCCAGCCGGGGCAAACTGTCGAGCCGGTTGTCGGGCAAGTCCAGAAATGTCATGGTGCTGATACCGAGGATTTGCCGCGCTTTCTCTGTAGCCTGCTGGCGGCGCACCAGATCATCCTGCCCAGCCCCTCCCCTGGAAGTCACTCCGTCGGCCACGAAGATGACATGTACCTTGTCGCCCGCGGCGACATGTTTGGCAAGGCTGCCCCCGCACCCCAGGGCTTCGTCGTCCGCATGCGCGGCCACCGCCAGTACAGAGTTACTCATGGAACTGGTCCCAACTAGTGGCTGTCCCGCGGACCACATCCACACACAGACGCTTTCCGATCAGGTCATCAAAGTGTTTGGGCGGCAACCCCATGCCGGGACGTATGCGCCGTATGTCCTCAGCACGCACGATCGCACCTGCGCGCAGATCGCGCACGAAGTAGATTGAGCGCCGAAACACCTTGCTGCCCTCCTCAGCGGTCTGTCGCTGGTAGCCTACCTTGCCAATTGCCAGCCAAGCGTCTTGCGCCTCGCGGCACAGACGCTCCAGCTCCTGCGGCTCGATCGAAAATTCGCTGTCGGGCCCTTTGTCTGCACGACTGAGGGTGAAGTGCTTTTCAATCACGCAGGCGCCCAGCGCCACAGCGGCCACCGATGCAGTCGTTCCAATCGTGTGATCAGAAAGCCCGGGGATGATGCCAAATCGCCGCGCGAGCTCCTGCATCTGGCGTATGTTGGCCTGCTCCATGGGAGCGGGGTAGCTACTGATGCAATGCAGAAGCACCAAGTCCTTGCAGCCCGCACTCCGGGCCGCGTCAACAGCTTCGGCGATCTCCGACTCAGTCGCCATCCCGGTCGACATAATGATCGGCTTGCCAGTGCGCGCCACGTAACGCATCAATGGCAGGTCTGTGTTCTCGAAAGACGCAATCTTGTAGGCGGGTGCATCGAGACGTTCAAGCAGGTCGACTGCACTTTCATCAAATGGTGTCGAGAAAACGGTGACCCCGATCTTTCGGGCGTGCTCGAACATGGCCTGATGCCATTCAAACGGTGTCTGCGCCCACTTGTACAGGTCATAAAGCTTGAACCCGTCCCAGAGCCCACCTTTGACCATGAAGTCCGGACGATCACAATCAATCGTCATGGTGTCAGCCGTGTACGTCTGCAGCTTGATGGCACTGGCACCGCAGCGTTGTGCGGCGTCAATTGTCTGGAGGGCACGCTCCAGCGACCCATTGTGATTGGCCGAAAGCTCGGCAATGATGTAAGGAGGTTGTTCCGGACCAATAGGCCGGCCATCGATTGCATAAGTCATGATTCGGTCTCTTGATCTATCGGTTTCTTTCGGATCACAACGCGGGCAACGATCTCGTCACCCTGAAGTTGCGCATTTGAAAACTCAAGACGCAAGCCGCCATGCTCAATGAATCCAGGCGGATAGGTAGGCGCGTCCAGCATGCGGATATGGTCGTATACCGCCTGCAACGATCCATCCATCGGCAACACGCTCTGCTCGGGCTTGCGCCGCCTGAACATTACCGGCTCGCCTTGCTGTGCCACCGCCACCGGCTCATTGCGGACCATCCACCG
This sequence comes from Rhodocyclaceae bacterium, assembly GCA_020445945.1. Taxonomy (GTDB): domain Bacteria; phylum Pseudomonadota; class Gammaproteobacteria; order Burkholderiales; family Rhodocyclaceae; genus Nitrogeniibacter. The sequence goes on along the minus strand of JAGRFQ010000074.1, from coordinate 22,943 downwards.
GATGATCTCGAAACTCAGTGCGCCAGCCCGCATATAGATATCTTCCGCCCGCCCATCCAGCGCCATCTCCCTCTTGGCATAGACGGGGCCGGCATCCATTTCGTCGACCATCCGCAATGCCGAAAGCTTCGTGCTTTTATGCCCGGCCACAATAAGATTTTGCAGGGGGCTGCCTCCGCGGCCGTATGGTACATCCGTCATGTGAAAGCACACGCACTCATGCTGCGCCCAGATATCTTTCGGCACATGCCAGTTCCAGTGCAGAAAGAAGATATACCGGGGAGTGGGAATCTCTTTTACGCAACGCAAAAGTTCCTTGGGAGAAGCCCCCCAGGACCATAGGCCGTCCTCCTGGCTTTTCAGGGCCTCGAACCCCGACCTGTGCCAAGATTTGCAGCTTGCCACGATATAGCCATTTGCCGTCATTTCCGCTTCAGTCCTGAGGATCGATTCTGATTCGATACCGGCGCCCGTTGAATTCGAAAAAGGCGGGGTAGCCTTCATTGTCCACCACCCTGAGCAGATTGAACTGCTCAGCCAGTGTTTTCGCTGGGTCTAGCCTGCTGTCCGCAGGCCTACGCCGTGCATATGTACTGCCCCCCGCCTCCTGGTGGCGTACGGAGTCGGTTATGGCCGGATAGGCCTGCACCCATTGCAGGCACAGATGCATAGTTGTCTGCGCCTGCAAGGCCCGCCATTCCGGATTGAGTTCCGTGCCGTTCAACTCGACCCACTCCTGCAGGTAGATCGGACCGGCATCCACGGCATCGACCGCCTCTATCAACGTGATGGGAATGCGATTTTTCCCCTCCAGTATCTGCCACGTCATGGGCGCCCAGCCACGTCCTTGTGGCAGATCGCTCTCATGCACGACCAGCGTATGCCGGTACTGCTGTCGGGTGACAGCGGGAACAATCCGGCTGAAGCTCAGGCAGAAGCAGAAATCAGCCGGCAGGGTCTGCTCCACGCCGTGCGATACCCGAACGGAATGCCCCGCCAGTTCCCACTCCAACGCAAGCTCTTCCACGTAGGGCGCGATCCAGGAGCCAGCATCCGTCAGCACCTGGATGGTATAGGTCCTCCCTGCACTCGTTTTCTGCCCGGATCGGGTCAAGCGATAAGCCAAGCCATCCCGGACAGCCAGCCAGTCACTGCGCAGAAGCCCGAGACTGAACACATCCCGACGGATGTGGCCGTCTTGATAATTCTCCCGGGATATTCCCTCGAGCAAAAAGCCGAATTTCCGGTAGCGGTCAATATCTAGCGCCTCGTCGGCGACCAGCGCCCAGGTAACCCGGGTGCGGGTGGGCTCCGACAAAGCCAACTCGATGCCCTCAAACATCATCTGGCTCATCCCGCGGCGAGTGGCATCTCCGGCAACCACCCAAGCCACCTGCGCATCATGGCTGCCTGCACACGGCTCCGTCACGATGAACGCCCCTTGCGCGATCCCCGCCTCATCAGAGTACAAATATATATGCGACTGGCCGCCCACTGCTTCATGCCGCAGCCAGTTGGCAAGCTCGCGCCCCCCCATAACCTGGCGTTGCAACAAGGCATAGCCGTCGCGGATCGCATCGGACCAAGCCTGGGGCAACGGGTACGGTATCTGTTTCAGCGGAGTGAATGCCATGGTCTCTCCTGCGCTCATCCCAGCACAATTTCGCACACGCGCTCGGCCCCTGATCCGGACACTAGGTCTTGCGATGTGCGACTCATCCGCCGCAATCTCGAAGAGTCAGCCAGGCAACGGCGAACGGCCGCAGCGATCATCTGGACCTCGACATCGGACCTGTCGCCCAGAAAGTCGATATAACCAGCCTCCATCATGGCCTTGCTTGTCGCCGTCTGGTTTTCGGCAATGCTGATCACGATCGCCGGCAAGCCAAGACACATGCGCTCCCAGCTGGTCGAGCCGCCCGCACTGATCATCACGTCAGCACGAGCCATCCACCCTGCCAAGGAAGACAGTCCGCTGTGCAGATTCGTCGCAAGGCGCGCCTCTGCTTTACTGGCTATGCCCCTAGGGTCAGGATGATTGACGCCCAGCACCACGTCCACGACCAGATGCTCAAGTCCGGGCTGCGCCAGCGCATCGATGACCTTGCCGGTTTCATTGGTCGGATCACTGCCTCCCATGAATACCAGAACCCGCCTAACCTCGCCATCACGTGGCGGCATGAGGTTGCGCAGGGTTGTGTACTCCGGCTTCAGAAGTGCATAGCCAGGGCCGAGCATGGAAACGCAATGATCAGAAACCATGCATTGATACCGGCGAGACATGTCGTCGCCGAACCAGTTTTGATCCAGCAGGAAATCACACAGATGCCTGCGATCCGCTAGATCGTCTATGACCATCAGCTTGCGCACATGGGGCCGGAGAACCTCTTCCCAGCGACTGTCGATGGCATAGTGATCGATCACCAGCAGGTCTGGCTTGATGGTCCGCACCGCCGCGAGCGTTTGCTCGGAATCCTGCGTCCAGTCACACCCCAACCATGGGGCATGCGCCAGCTGGAACATATGCATCTCAGAAGCGAGGCTACCGCCAAGAGCCATTGGCGGCAACTCACTCACGTCATAGCCACGTGTTCGTATGGTTGAGATCAGATTGCCTTGATGAGGGCGACAGATAAATTGGCACTGCGCCCCCTTGGCCCGCAATGCATCGGCAAGGGTCAGGCAGCGCATTACATGCCCAGTCCCGATTTCCCGCGAAGCATCCGTCCTGAAGGCAATCTTCACAACAGCCCTGCCTGGCTCTGCATAGCCTTGAACATCCATTCGGCGCGCAGCCAGTCTTCAGGCGTGTCTATATCCTGCACTCGATGACGAGGCAACCGAACAGGAATGGATAGTGGAGAGAAGAACACCGCATTCTCCAGCCAGGCTTGCACCTGCCCCCAGTAGAACTGACCTGCATCGTGCCAGGCCTCTTCCAGATCCTGCGACCGGGTGTTGAAGTGTTCGGGGTGAAACATTTCGACGCGCCCCTGCGCTGCGATGCGTATAGCCCGCTGGATTGGAAACGGATAACTGGTAACCGAGAAGGCATAACTGCAATCGTTAGCCAGCAACAAATCCAACCCGCGCCGCAAGTCGTCAACCTGAACGAAAGGTGCGGTGGCGTAGATACAGCAGACCTGCGATGGCTGCTTGCCCCCCTGTCGCAACCACTCTATAGCATGGCAAATAACAGGAATGGTTCCCGCATGGTCATCGGCCAGCGCCGCCGGTCGCATGAACGGCACGCGCGCCCCCCACTGTCTGGCAACATACGCAATCTCGGTGTCGTCGGTGGACACAATCACCTCGTCAAAGCAGCTGCTCTGCAAAGCCGCCTCAATCGACCAAGCAATCATGGGCTTGCCGCAAAAGGGCTTGATGTTCTTGCGCGGAATACGCTTGCTGCCACCGCGCGCAGGAATGACGGCCACCCTCATGATGCGGCGTCCTTATGGGCGAACTCGCCAACCAGCGCGGCGACGCGACCCACATCACCTGCCGTGTGCCCTGCGGATATCGGCAGACTGATCTCCGTAGCATGCAACTCCTCGGCAACGGGATAGCTTCCCGCCAGAATGCCCCGCATGGCCTCCTGCCGGTGCGGGGGTATGGGGTAGTGGATCTCGGTCTTGACGCCATGGTCCAGCAGGTGCTGGCGCAAGGCATCACGCTGAGGATGACGGATGCCGAAGATGTGGAATACGTCGTATTCGTCCGGCCGGCGTATCGGCTTGGCAACCCAATCGGGCAATTGCTCGAAATAGATCTGCGCCAGTGTACGCTTGTGGGCCGTCATGGCGTCCAGATGGCGGAGCTTGACACGCAGCAACGCCGCCTGTAGTTCATCCAGGCGGGAGTTCACGCCCACGTAGCGGTTCACGTATTTCTGTTTAGAGCCGTAGTTGCGAGTGTGGCGCAGGCGGTCGGCTAGGGCATCGTCGTTGGTAACGATCGCACCCGCATCGCCAATAGCGCCCAGGTTCTTAGTGGGATAGAAGCTGAAGCAGCCGGCGTCGCCAAAAGTGCCCGTCATCTGCGCGCCCAAGCGCGCGCCGTGCGACTGCGCGCAATCTTCTACAACCCTCAGCCCATGCGCCCGCGCAAACGCGCCGATGGCGTCCATCCGGCAGCTTTTGCCAAAGAGATGGGTGACGCAGATCGCCCGCGTCGCCGCGGTCATCGCCGCGGGCAGGCCGGCGGGGTCGAGGTTGAAGGTGTCGGGATCGGGCTCGACCAGCACCGGCCGATGTCCGGCGCGGACAATGGCCAGAATGGTTGCGATATAGGTGTTGGATGCGACCAGGATGTCGCTGCCGCGCGGCAAGTCGAGCGCTTCGATCGACAGCAGCAACGCGTCCAGCCCATTGCCGACGCCGATGCAATGCCGCGCGCCGACATAAGCGGCAAACTCGGCCTCGAACGCGGCGACCTCCTGACCCAGCACGTACCACCCGCTCCGGATGACCCGGCTGGCGGCGGCCTCAAGGTCGGCCATGAAGGCGTGATTGGATCGCGCCAGACTCTCGTATTCGATCGGTGCAGCGTCACTCATACGGCGTGTCGATGTACTCGTTGCGATCGTACGGATGGGACGACATCACCAGCAGCACCGACCCAGGGCCGAAGGTCATGGTGTGCCAGTCCTTCGGTTCGACCAGCAGGCACTGATCCGGCCGATTGAGCACCACATCCTCTTCGGTGATGCCATCGTTCATGTGAATGCTCACTTCGCCCGCGACCGCCACCAGCGCCTGGCGCGTATGACGATGGCGATGGCCGCCCCGCGTCTGCCCATCGGCCTGGTAAATCCAGTAGCTGCGCACCACGCTGAAGGGCAACGCGCCTTCCAGCACGCTCAGGGAGCCGCGCGGATCGGTAAAGGTGGGAAGCGTCAGGACGGTAAAATGCGCCATGTTTTGCTGACCTCGACTATGCAGATGGGTGGGCTCGCGCGGCGGCCGCCTCAGAAGAGGGTCTGATAGCCCACCGGCGACGTCAGACTCCGGACCACCGCTTGCTGCTGCTCCAGCGTCAGATCGGGAAACAGCGGCAGCGTGATCGCCTCGGCGTAGTACTGTTCGGCGGCAGGAAAATCGGCCGGATCAAACCCCATGCGCGCGTAGTAGGGCTGACGATACACCGGGATGTAATGCACATTCACCCCAATGCCGGAGGCCCGCATCCGCTCGAACACCTCACGACGCAAGGCCATGCCCCCCGGGCCTTGCAGGCGAATGACATACAGATGGCGGCTGGAGTAGGCGTCGGGATGCTGCCACGGGGTGCTGACCGGGCTGTTCTTCAGCAACTCGGCATAGCGCGCGGCAACACTGTGGCGCTGGGTCACGAACTCATCCAGCCGGCTCATCTGGCTCATGCCCAGCGCGGCCTGGATTTCGGTCATCCGGTAGTTGAAGCCCAGGCCGATCTGCTGGTAGTACCAGGGCCCGTCGGGCGGCGCCGTCATTTCTGCCGGGTAGCGCGTGATCCCGTGGCTGCGCAATCGCGCCATGCGTTTGACCAGTTCGACATCGTTGGTCAGCGCCATCCCGCCCTCGCCGGTGGTGATGATCTTGACCGGATGAAAGCTGAATACGGTCACGTCGCTGTAGTCACAGCCGCCGACCTTTTTGCCCTTGTACGTGCCGCCGATGGCGTGAGAGGCGTCCTCGATGACACGGAAGCCATATTGTTTCGCCAGCCGGCCAATGGCTTCCATGTCGCAGGACTGGCCGCACATGTGCACCGGAATCACCACTTTGGGCAGGCGGCCCGATTGCTCGGCGCGCTGCAGTTTTTCCGCCAGCCGCTCCGCGCACAGGTTGAAGGTGCGCGGATCGATGTCCACGAAATCGACATCGGCGCCGCAGTAGCGCGCGCAATTCGCGCTGGCGACAAAGGTGATGGGCGAGGTCCACACCAGATCACCCGGCCCGACATCCAGCGCCATGCACGCGATATGCAATGCACTGGTGGCACTGTTAACCGCCACTGCATGCTTCGCGCCGCAATAGGCCGACACCGTTTTCTCGAAGGCGGGGAGGACGGGCCCCTGCGTCAGAAAATCGGAGCGCAAGACATCGACGACCGCCTGAATGTCTTCATCCGAAATATTCTGCTTGCCATAGGGAATCATGAATATCGACTGCCTTATGAAGACCTGTACGTTTCAAGCCGGGCCCAACGACAAGCGCCCGGCGCAACCGCGGCGCATGCGCTTACGATACCGAATAGTACGAACGATACCAATCCACAAACCGCCCCACCCCGTCCGTCACACTGGTCGCCGGCACGAAGCCTGTCCAGGCGTTGAGTTCGTCGGTGTTGGCGTAGGTTTCCGGCACGTCGCCATCCTGCAGCGGCATGAAATTTTTCTCCGCTTCGCGGCCGAGCGATTTTTCGATCGCAGCGATGAAATCCATCAGCATCACCGGATTGTTGTTGCCGATGTTGAACACCCGGAACGGCGCGGCGCTGCGGCCGGGGTCGGGCTGGCTTGAATTGAACCCGGCGTCGGGTTCGGCGGTATGGTCGACGACCCGGATCACGCCTTCGACGATGTCATCCACATAGGTGAAATCGCGCTGCATTTTACCGTGGTTGAACACGTTGATCGGCTTGCCGTCGAGAATCGCTTTGGTGAACAAGAACAGCGCCATGTCCGGCCGACCCCACGGGCCATACACGGTGAAGAAGCGCAGCCCGGTGGTGGGCAGGCCGAACAGGTGGCTGTAGGTGTGGGCCATCAACTCGTTGGCCTTCTTGGTGGCGGCGTACATGCTGATCGGGTGGTCCACCGAATCGTGCTCGGAGAACGGCATCTTGGTGTTGCCGCCATACACGCTGGAGCTGCTGGCGTAGGCCAGGTGGGCGACCTTGTTGTGGCGGCAGCCTTCCAGAATGTTCATGAAGCCGACCACGTTGCTGTCGATGTAGGCGTGGGGGTTTTCGAGCGAGTAGCGCACGCCGGCCTGGGCGGCGAGGTGGATGACGCGGTCGAATTTTTCGGCGGCGAAGAGCGCTTCCATGCCGGCGCGGTCGGCCACATCCATTTTCACAAAGCGGAAGTTGGGGTGCGGTTCGATGCGCGCAAGCCGATCGCGCTTGAGCTGCGGATCGTAGTAGTCGTTGAGGTTGTCGAGGCCGACCACTTCATCGCCGCGCGCCAACAAGCGCTCTGAGGTGTGCATGCCAATGAATCCGGCTGCACCGGTAACCAGCACCTTCATCGTCAAATTCCTGATGCGTATTGAGGCCGCTATTGTCGCATATCGCGCCAAGGTGTCGTCAGATGAGGTGGCGCGCCGAGATGATTTCGCGACGCGGCACGCAACGTATAATCCGGGGCCTATGACACCCCGCCCGCTCCGCCCATGCTGATGCGCCACCTGTACACCACGCTGTGGGCATGCGCCCTGCCGGTGGTAGGCGCGCGACTATGGTGGAAGGGGCGCCGCCAACCCGCCTATCGCGCCGACATCGCCGAGCGTTTTGGCCGCTACACCGGCACTGCGCCACGCCCGTGCCTGTGGATTCACGCCGTATCGGTGGGCGAGACCCGCGCCGCCCAGCCACTGGTGACGGCGCTGCTGGCACGCTATCCGACCCATCACATCGTCCTCACCCACATGACGCCAACGGGTCGCGCGACCGCGCAGACACTGTTCGCCGACATGGCCGAACGCGTGCATTCGGTGTATCTGCCTTACGATCTGCCGTGGCTGCAGGCACGCTTTGTGGCGCACTTTCGCCCGGCGCTCGGCATCGTCATGGAGACCGAGGTGTGGCCGAACCTGGTGGCCGCCTGCGCGCAGCGCGCGACCCCGCTGATCCTCGCCAACGGCCGACTGTCGCAGCGCTCGGCGCAGCGCTATGCGCGCCTGGGCACGCTGGCGCGGGCAGCTTTTGGCGGATTCGCGGTGGTCGCGGCGCAGACCGATGCCGACGCCCGGCGTTTCGCCGCGCTGGGCGCAACGCGCGTCGAGGTCACCGGCAACATCAAGTTCGACATCGCGCCCACCCCCGCCGGCATCGCGCTCGGCATGCAATGGCGTGCCGCGATCGGCGTACGTCAGGTGGTGCTCGCGGCCAGCACCCGCGAGGGTGAAGAAGCGCAGATACTGGACGCGGCGCGCGCGCTCATTGCCGACGGCGCGCTGCTCGTCATCGTACCGCGCCATCCGCAACGCTTTGACGCCGTGGCACAGCAAATCCGCGCGACCGGTCTGAGATTTGGCCGACGCAGCGCCGGCTCCGCCCCTGACGCGCACGACGCGATCTGGCTCGGCGACTCGATGGGGGAAATGGCGGCGTACTACGCCCTCGCGGATGTCGCCCTGATGGGCGGCACATGGCTGCCGTTTGGCGGGCAGAACCTGATCGAATGCTGCGCCGCCGGCACGCCGGTGCTGCTCGGTCCGCACACCTACAATTTTCTCGAAGCCAGCGAACAGGCGATTGCAGCCGGCGCGGCACGGCGCAGCAACGATGCCGCTGACGCCCTGCGCGTAGCGCGCACGCTGCTCGCAGCCGGGACCGAACGGGAGGCGATGGGGGCCGCCGGCAAGCGCTTTGCGCAACAGCATGGCGGCGCCACGGCGCGCACGCTGGCGCTGATCGCGCCGCTCGTCAGCGCAGACTGACTACCTGGCCTGGGCGTCGAGCAGCGCGTTGATCTGCGCCACGTCATCCTCGCTCAATGCGCCGGCAGCGGCCTTGAGCCTGAGCTGCGCAACCAAGGTGTCGTAACGCGCCTTGGCCAGCTGCTGTTCGGCATCGGCGAGCTGGCTCTGCGCGTTGAGCACGTCGATGTTGATACGCACCCCGACTTCATACCCCAGCCGGTTGGCCTCGAGCGCCGACAGCGACGACACCCGCGCCGCTTCAAGCGCCTTGACCTGCGCCAGCCCGCTGGTCACGCCGAGGTAGGACTGCCGCGCGGCCAGCGCCGCGGTGCGCTGCGCATCGTCGAGATCGGCCTCGGCCTTGGTCAGCAGCGCCGCGGCTTCGCGCGTACGCGACGACACCGCCCCGCCCTGGAACAGCGGCACATTGAGTTCGAGCCCGACGCTGCGCGAGGTGGTTTCGGAGCGCCCGGAAGCAAAACTGCTGCCGCCCGCGTCGTTCTGGTTGTAGCGCGCCACCACATCCAGAGTGGGCAGATGACCGGCCCGGTTGCGCGACACTTCGCGCTCGGCGATGCGCGTTGCAATCTGCTGGATCTGGACCCCGGTACTGTGCTCGCGCGCGGCCTCGACCCACTGCACGATGTCGTCGGGCTGGGGGCGGGTGAGGCTCGCCCCGTCGCGCAAACCATTGAGCACCTCCGGCGCCTTGCCGGTTACCTGGGCCAGGCTCTGGCGCGCCACTTCGAGCGTGTTCTCGGCCGCAATCACCTGCGCCGAGGTCAGGTCGAAACGCGACTGCGCTTCGTGCACGTCGGTCACCGTCACGGTGCCCACTTCAAAACTTTTCCTGGCCAGTTCGAGCTGGCGCGCCGCCGCCTCGCGCAGGGTACGCAAGGAGGTCACGGTGTCACGCGCGTTGAGCACCGCGAAATAGCGTTCGGCCACGCGCACGATCACGTCCTGGCGGGCCGCCTCGAACTCCATGTCGGCCAGCGCGGTTTGCAGCTGGCCTTGCCTGAACTGCGCCCAGTTGGCCTGATTGAACACCGGCTGGCGCAGTTCAGCGCCGTAGGCGTTGGCGTTGAAGTCGCGATCGGTGCCGGTGTAGGTATTGGTGTTCCAGCTGGTACTGGCGGACAGACCGATGCCCGGCAGCAAACCGGCACGCCCCTGGACCGCCTTCTCCTGCCCGGCCTCACGCGCGGCCTTGGCGGCCATGAACTGCGCATCGTTCTGCAGCGCGTCGCGATACACCGTGAGCAGGTCGGCGCCCCACGCAGAGGCCGACAACACACTCGCCAACACCACACTCATGCTGCGCTTCATTTATGTCTCCGTACCTGCATCGCCGCTCAGTATTGGGCCATCGAAGGGTCGACCTGCGCCGCCCAGCCGGCGACGCCGCCGGCAAGATTGATGACATTCGCAAAACCGCGTTGCTCCAGGAACATCGCGACCTGCATGCTGCGTCCGCCGTGATGGCAGATGACAACCGTTTCGGCCGCCGGATCGAGTTCGCCGACACGCGCCGGCACCGTCGCCATCGGAATCAGCACCGCACCGTCGATGTGGCAGGTGTCGAACTCCCACGGCTCGCGCACATCGAGCAACACGGGCGGCGTCTCGGCGGCGTCGAGCCGTGCCTTGAGATCGCCGGGCAGCATCTGACGCATCGCCACCCCTCAGAAACGGAACTCGTCGATGCGCTTGGCGTTGCGCAGCGGCGGCACCACGTTTTCAAACAGGTCGACGGTCTCGTACTCGCCTTCGGCGACGCAGGTGACCAGGCGCGCGACCATCAGCGGCGCTTCGCCGATGAAGGCCAGCAGACGTCCGCCCACGGCCAATTGGGCCTTGAACGACGGGGGCAGTACCGGCATGCCGGCGGAGACCACGATCACGTCGTAGGGTGCGTTGGCCGGCCAGCCATCGGCGCCATCGCCCTGCTCGACGATCACGTTCTCGACGCCCGCGGCCTTGAGGTTGTCGGCTGCCACCTGGGCCAATGCCGGATCGATCTCGATGCTGCGCACCCAGTCCGCGCGAGCGGCCAGCAAGGCGGCAAAATAGCCCGAGCCGGCTCCGATTTCGAGCACCGAGTCGGTCTTCTTGACCTGCAGGCCCTGCATGATTTTGCCTTCGATCACCGGCGAGAGCATGATCTGCCCGCCGCCGATGGGAATCTCGGCTTCGGAAAATGCCAGCGCCTTGAACTTGGCAGGCACGAATTCTTCGCGCTTGACTGCCATCATCGATTCGAGGACATCCTGATCCAGCACGTCCCACGGACGAACCTGCTGCTCAACCATATTGAACCGTGCGCGCTCAAAGTCCATTTCGGCTCCCAGATTAAATATTAGAATACACTAATTTATAGGTGTGCGAAAAACTGCCACATTCTAACCCAGTTGATGCGTCGCGTCGGGCGCTGAAGCGACATCATCCGGCGGCACCCGGTACCAGGCCGCGTAGAGTGCCGGCAGAAAGATCAGGGTCAGCACCGTGGCGACCGCCAGCCCGCCCATGATCGCCACCGCCATCGGGCCGAAGAAGGCGCTGCGGGTGAGCGGAATCATGGCCAGAATCGCCGCCGCGGCGGTGAGCATGATCGGCCGGAAGCGGCGCACCGTGGACTCGACAATCGCCGCCCACGGCGTGCGCCCTTCGGCCAGGTCCTGACGGATCTGGTCGACCAGGATCACCGAGTTGCGCATGATCATCCCGGACAGCGCGATCGTCCCGAGCATGGCGACAAAACCAAAAGGCTTGTTGAACAGCAGCAGCGCGGCGGTAACCCCGATGATGCCCAGCGGCGCGGTCAGCAACACCATCGCCACGCGCGAAAAGCTTTGCAGCTGGATCATCAGCACGGTGACGACCACCGCCAGAAACAAGGGCATGCCGGCCGCGACCGAGTCGCCGCCCTGCGCGCTTTCCTCGACCGCGCCGCCCACCTCCAAGCGGTAGCCCAGCGGCAAGGCAGCGCCGATCGCCTGCATGCGCGGCGTCAGCTGGCCGACCACGACCGCCGGCTGGACGCTGCCGTAGAGCGTGGCGCGCACGGTCACCGTCGGCACGCGGTTGCGGCGCCAGATCACGCCGTCTTCGAAGCCGTACTCCGGCGTCAACACCTGCCCCAGCGGCACGCTCTTGCCGCCGGCCACCGGAATGGCCAGATCGGTGAGCAGCGACAGCCGCGTGCGCTCGGCCCGGGCGCCGCGCAGGCGCACGCTGATGGTCTCGGTGCCCTCGCGGAACTCGGTCACCGGCATGCCGTGCAGCGAGGCGTTGAGGAAGGCCGCGATCTGCGCCGACGACAGCCCGAGCAGGCGCGCCTTCTCCTGATCGACGTGCAGGCGCACCACCTTTGAGGTCTCCTCCCAGTCCAGATGCACGTTCGACAGGTGCGCGCTGGCGCGCATCGCATCGGCCACCTGCGCCGAGATCGTGTGCAGCATGTCGAAGTCCGGCCCGCTGACCCGGTACTGCACGGGGAAACCCACCGGCGGGCCGTTCTCGAGTCGCTTGATCACCGCCAGCGCGTCGCCGGCGTGGGTGGCGTAATGCTCGATCAGCTGCTGGCGCAGGGCCTCGCGCGCCGCGCTGCCGTCGGTGAGAATCACGAACTGGGCGAAATTGGGCTGCGCCAGTTTCTGGTCCAGCGGCAGGTAGAAGCGCGGGCTGCCGGCGCCGACGTAGGCAACGTAGTTTTCGATGCCGGGCGCCGTGTCGAGCAGGGTTTCGAGCGATATCACGGCGCGCTCGGTGGCGACCTGCGAGGCCCCCTCGGGCAGTTCCAGCTCGACCAGCAGCTCGGGCCGGGTGGAGTCGGGAAAGAACTGCTGCGGCACATGACGAAAAGCGAAGATCGACCCGGCAAAGACGAGCAGCGTGATTGCGATCACCCACCAGCGATGCGCCACGCAGGCGTTCACCACGCTGCGAAAGCGGTTGTAGAAGGCCGTGTGATAGATCGCGTACTCGTCGTGCTGCGCGCCATGCGCCTCGGCGCGGGCCGCCAGCCGCCGCCCCGCCGCGGGCCACAGGCGGCCGAGTGCGCGGGCAAACCAGCCCGGTCGCTGTTTCTGCTGACGAAAATCCGGCAGCAGGTGGTAGCCCAGATAGGGCACGAACAGCACCGCCGCAATCCACGAAATGAGCAGCGCGATGACGGTCACCTGAAAGATCGAGCGCGTGTATTCGCCGGTACTCGACGCCGCGGTGGCAATCGGCAGAAAACCCGCCGCGGTCACCAGCGTGCCCGACAGCATCGGCTTGGCGGTGGAGGTGTAGGCAAAGCTCGCCGCCTTCACCCGGTCCCAGCCCTGCTCCATTTTGGTGGCCATCATCTCGACCGCGATGATGGCGTCGTCCACCAGCAGGCCGAGCGCCAGAATCAGCGCACCGAGCGAGATCTTGTGCAGCCCGATGCCGAATTCGCGCATCAGCAGGAAGGTGATCGCCAGCACCACCGGAATGGTCACCACCACCACGATGCCGGTGCGCAGACCGAGGCTGAGCAGGCTCACCACCAGCACGATCAGCACCGCCTCGGTGAGCGCCTTGACGAACTCGTTGACCGAGCGCTGCACCGCGCGCGGCTGGTCGGCCACCCGCGCCAGCTCGACGCCCACCGGCAATTGGGCGTCGATGCGCGCCACGGCCTCGTCAAGATGCCGCCCCAGCGCGATGATGTCGCCGCCGGCGCGCATCGACACCCCGACGCCGAGCGCCTCGCGCCCCATGAAGCGCATCTGGTCGGAAGGCGGGTCCTCGAAGCCGCGCCGCACCTCGGCCACGTCGCCGAGACGGAAGCTGCGCCCGCCGGCGCGGATCACGGTGTCGCGCAGCGCCTCAACGTCGGCGTAGGCACCGTCGGCGCGCAGGTAAATGCGCTCGGCGTCGGTCTCGAAAAAGCCGGCCTCGGCCTGCGCGTTTTGCTGCGCCAGCGCACCGGCCACGTCCGCCAGCGAGACCCCGAAGGTCGCCAGCTTGGTGTTCGACAGCTCGATGAACACGCGCTCGGCCTGCGCCCCGATGAAGCTCACCTTGGCCACGTCCGGCACGCGCAGCAGCTCGGCGCGCACCGCCTCGCCGTAGCGCTTGAGCTCGGCATAGCTCAGCCCGTCGCCGACCAGCGCGAAGACGTTGCCGAAGGTGTCGCCGAACTCGTCGTTGAAGCTCGGCCCGACCACCCCGGCCGGCAGGGTGTGGCGGATATCGCCGACTTTCTTGCGCACCTGGTACCAGATGTCCGCCATTTCGTCGGTCGGCGTCGAATCCTTTGCCTCAAAGAAAATCAGCGCCTCGCCGGGCTTGGAATAGCTGCGGATGGTGTCGACCTGGGCGATCTCCTGCAGCTTTTTCTCGAGCTTGTCGGTCACCTGCTCGGCCATTTCCTGCGCCGTCGCGCCCGGCCATTCGGCGCGCACGACCATCACCTTGAAGGTAAACGGCGGGTCTTCCGACTGGCCCAGCCCCTTGTAGGAGAGCAGCCCGATCGCGGTCAGCGCAATCAGCAGATAGAGCACCAGCGCGGGATGGCGCAGCCCCCATGCGGAGATGTTGAAGCGGCTCATCGCTGCGCATCCAGCATCACCGGCGCGGTGGCCGGCACGGCACGCACCACTTGCCCCGGCTGGAGCAGGTGAATACCGGCGACGACGATCTGCGCGCCGTGTGCGATCCCCCCGCGCAGCGTGGCCCCGCGCTCGTCGAAACGCACCACCTCGACGGGCACCGGCGCAACGCTGCTGCTGGCCGGGTCAAAGCGCCACACCACCGCCGCGCCCTCGCGCTCTCCGATCGCGCGCAGCGGCACGCTCACCCCGGGCGCCGCCGCGCCCGCCAGCGCCACGGTGGCGGTGGCGCCCAAGGGCACATCCTCGCCGCCGGCATGCACCGTCACCTTGGTGGCGAAGGTGCGCGTCGTGGCATCGGCGGCCGGCGCCACTTCGCGCACCGTGGCGTCGAACACCCGCTCCGGCGCGGCCCACAGCCGCACCTTGGCCGGCGCACCCGGCGCCACCGCGGCAGCCAGGCCTTCCGGCAGGTTGACGCTGACCTCGCGCGCCCCGGTGTGGGCCAGCGTGAGCACCGTCTGCCCGGCCGCCAGCACCTGCCCCGGCTCGGCCGCCACCGCGGTCACCACACCGTCGGCGTCGGCTTCGAGCGTGGTGTAGTCGCTCTGATTGCCGGCCAGCGCAGCCTGCGCCTGCGCCTGCTTGAGGCGGGCCTGCGCGGCCTGCATGGCGGTGCGCTGGCTGTCCACCGCCGAGTCGCTCACAAAGTTGCGCGCGCGCAAGGCCTGCACGCGGGCCAGCTCGGCCCGGGCCAGTGCGAGGTCCGACTGCGCGGCCGAACGCTGGGCCTGTGCGGCGCTGGCGTTCAGGCGCATGTCGGCGCCATCGAGGCGCGCCAGCGGCTGCCCTTTGCGCACCACGCTGCCGACATCCACCTCACGCGCGAGCAGCTTGCCGGCCACCCGGAAACCGAGATCGGAGGCATGTCGCGGCACGATCTCGCCAGTGAAATAGCGCCCATCGGACGCCCCCGCCTTGGCAACGGTGCTCACCAGCACGGCGGCGGGCAGCGTTTCGGGCGCATCGGACGGCGTGCAGGCCGACAGCCCGAGCGCCACGAGAAGCGGCAGAACATGGGTAGCACGCATCACGCAACCTCCCCCGGCACCGGGTTGAGCCCCTTGAGCACCAGATCGAAAAAGGATTCCAGATAAAGCTGCGGGTCCATGTCCGGCACCTGGCAGCACACCGCAAACGAGTGCCGCCACAGCGCCAGATGGAGCAGCGGCGCCATCAGGATGTGGGTGGTGGTTTCGGTGTTCACGCGGCGAAATACGCCCTTGGCGACGCCGCGCTCGAGGATCTCGCGCATCATCGCCTTGCCGGGCTGGATCACCTGTTTGAGGTAGTAGTCGGCGACCTCGGGGAAATTTTGCGCCTCGGAGGTCATCAGTTTGGGAATGCCGCCGAGCTCGGTGCTGCCGAACAGCGCCCACCAGCCGAAGAGGTACTCGCGCAGCATGCGCACCGGGTCATCGGCGTAGATCGTGAGCAGCTTGCGCCCCTCTTCGAGCACCGGCAGCACGCCTTCGCGGATGACCGCCAGAAACAGCGCGTCCTTGCTGTCGAAGTACAGGTAGAGCGTGCCCTTGGAGACCCCGGCGCGGGCTGCGATTTCGTCCAGCCGGGTGGCCGCGAAGCCCTTCTCGACAAACAGCGACAAGGCCGCCGCGGTGAGCTCCTGGGGGCGCGCCTCCTTGCGCCGCCGGCGCGTCGGGCGTGCTGTCGCGGGGGCGGATTTTGCCATCGACCACTCCTTCTGGCGCGCCCCGGCGTGCGGATCAAGCACCGGGCGCGACTGTTAATTACTGACTGGTCGGTAATTTATCAAAGAAAAAACGAAT
The DNA here is from genome assembly GCA_020445945.1 of Rhodocyclaceae bacterium. Classification (GTDB taxonomy): domain Bacteria; phylum Pseudomonadota; class Gammaproteobacteria; order Burkholderiales; family Rhodocyclaceae; genus Nitrogeniibacter. The sequence continues at coordinate 6,884 of JAGRFQ010000074.1, read as the reverse complement.
CGGCAAGCATGTCGTGTCGATACGCTCACGCCAGCCCCACGCGTCATCGGCAGGCCTGCCACGATGCATCGTTCCGGGGGCTTGCGGGCGGGGTGCCGGGCTCAGGTGGCGACGCTGCCCTGCAGCTGCCGCGGCGGTTTGCCGGGCAGCACGAATGCGCCGTCGGCGGATGCGGCGGTAGCGTCGAGCAGTTGCGAGAAGGCGTCCGCCGGCACCGGCTGGCTGAAGTAGTAGCCCTGCACGAAATCGCACTCCAGGGTGCGCAGGATCTGCAGCTGCTCAAGCGTCTCGACGCCTTCGGCGATCACCGCCAGGCCAAGGCTCTTGCCCATGCGGATGGCGGTGTCGACGAGCACCCGGTCGTCCGGGTCGACGGCCACGTCGCGCACGAACTCGCGGTCGATCTTGATGGCGTTGAAGGGGAAGTGCTTGAGGTAGCTGAGCGACGAGTAGNNGAGTAGCCGGTGCCGAAGTCATCCATCTCCATGCGCACGCCGAGCGCGATGAGCGGGTCGAACACGGCGCGCACTTCGGCGTGGTCCTGCAGCAGCAGCCCCTCGGTGACCTCGATGGTGAGCGTGCTGGGCGGCATCGCGTTGCGCTCGAGCACCTCGCGCACGCGCAGCGCAAAGTCCGCGGCGCGGAACTGGCGCGGCGACACGTTGACCGACATGCGAAAACCCGGGTCGAAGCTGCGCTGCCACAGGCCCGCCTGGCGACACGCCTCGGCCAGCACCCAGTCGCCGATCGGCACGATCAGTCCGGTGCGTTCGGCGAGGTCGATGAAGCGATCCGGCCCGACCGCGCCGAGGCTTGGCGAATGCCAGCGCAGCAGCGCCTCGGCGCCGACGATGCGGCCGCTGCCCGCAGCCACCACGGGCTGGAAGGCAAGATGCAGCTCGTCGCGCGCGAGCGCGCCGCGCAGGCAGGATTCGACCTCCATCCGCGCCCGCGTCGCGTCGTGCAGGCGCTGGTTGAAAAAGCGGCAGCTGTTGCGCCCGGCGTCCTTGGCTTCGTACATCGCCAGGTCGGCGTTGCGCAGCAGCACGCTGACGCTGTGGCCGTCGTCGGGGTACAGCGTGGCGCCAATGCTGAGGGTGACGAAGATTTCGGCGCCGTTGATGTCGAACGGCCGGGCAAAGGCCTGCAGGATGTTGTGCGCCACCGTGGCGACCTGCTCCACCGTGCCGGCATCGGTGAGGATCACCAGAAACTCGTCGCCGCCGTGGCGCGCCACCGTGTCGTCGCCGCGCAGCAAGTCGCGGATGCGCTGCGCTGCCGCCACCAGCAGCAGGTCGCCGGCCTCGTGGCCGAGGGTGTCGTTGACGACCTTGAAGTTGTCGAGATCGATGAACAGCAGCGCCACCACCGCGCCGTGACGCTCGCCATGACGCAGCGCCTGGTTGAGCCGGTCCACCGCCAGCGCGCGGTTGGGCAGATCGGTGAGCGCGTCGTGGTGGGCGCGGTAGATGATCTGCGCCTCCTGCGCCTTGCGCTCGGTGATGTCCTCGCGCACGGCCAGAAAATGGGTGACCACGCCGTCGGCGTCGATCACCGGCGACAGGTGCATGTGTTCCCAGTAGCGCCCGCCGTCGGCGCGCGGCATGTGCAGTTCGCCCTCCCAGTCATTGCCGGCGCGCAGGGTGGCAAGGATGTCATCCACGGTATGCGCCGACATCAGCGCGGGATCAAACAGCCGCGAGCGCCGGCCAAGCACGTTCTCCAGCGCAAAACCGCTGATCTCGAGCACCGTCGGGTTGACGTATTCGACCACCCCGTCGGTGTCGGTAATCATCACCCCAACCGGATTCTGCTCGACCGCCTTGGAGAGCAGCAGCAACTGGCGCTCGGCGCGCTGGCGCTCGCCCATCTCCGCCACCAGCCGCGCGTTGCTGTCGCGGAGCTCCTGCGTTCGCACCTGCACCCGCAGCTCGAGCGCGTCCTGCGCCTCGCGCAAGGCCTGCTCGCGGGCGCTCACGCGCTCCTGCATCACGTTGAACGCCACCGCCAGATCCGCCAACTCGTCATCGCCGGCCACCGCGAGTGCGTCACCGGCTCGCCCGTCGGCGACACGGATCGCCGCATCGCGCAGCGACAGCAAGCGGCCAAACAGCGCCCGCCACAGCCATACAAGCCACACCGCAAACGCCATCAGTCCGAAGGCCGACACCAGCATGAAAACCTGCATCTGGGCCTGGTGCGCCTGCGCGGAGCGATCGAACTCGACCCGCGCAGCGGTCTCGGTCTGCGCCGCAATGTCCTGCAGCCCCCGCGAAATCGCCTTGAAGCGCGCGGTGGATTCATACGCCGCGATGCGCGCCACCTCGGCCATGTCCATCTGCATGCCGTGCATCACGACGACATCGAGATTGGCGTTGTAGCGCTCCCACTGTCCGCGCAGCATGGCGGCCACATCACCGGGCACCGCAACGCCGTCCTCGAGAAAAGCGGCCAAGCCCTTGGCAAAAGCGGCGCGCTCGACCTCGAGCTGTTCGAGCTGCGCGGTCACCGCAAAGAATTCGCGCATCTGCGGCAACTCGACCTCGATCACGCGGATCCGGTTGATGCTCGACTGCAAGCCATGCAGCTCGGCCAGCGGCAAGGCCTGGGTGGTCAGCGCCTGATAGGAACGCGCCGACGCGCCGGCAACGATGTTGCTCGCCACCACCAGCAGCGCCGCCAGCAGCACGCCCACGCCGAGCACGCTCAGCAGCAGACGGGTGCGCAGCGTCACACGCCGGATCGGTCCGCTCAGCGTCATGCCCCGCCCCGCCTCAGCGGGCCGTCTCCATGGCGCCGGGATACAGGCGGCGATGACGCCGCCAGTGTGCGATCTGCGACTCACGCCCATGCGACTCGGTGATGGTCTCCCACGCCTGCGCAGTGCGCCGCATGGCTTGGGCAGCGCTGATCTTGCCCGCCGCGGCCTGCCACAACTGGGTGCTCAGGGCCGCCAGGTAAGCCGCATCGCCAGGCACGCCGATGCCCGCCGGCACGGTCTCGGGCAAGCCCTCACGCACCACGTCGAGCATCGCCGGCGAGTACACCTCGCGGATCCGCGGGTCGTCGAAATGGGTGAGGCGATACGGGTCGGCAAAGCCGCCGCGCACGCCCACCGAATGACGCGAGTTGTCGGGGTCGGTCAGCCACATCGCAAACAGAAAGGCCAGCGCCTTGTTGGGCGCGCGCCGCGGAACCACCAGGTTGTTGCCGTAGATCAACGCCCCGCGGCGCACCAGCGTACCGCCAATGCGATTGCCCGGCATCGGCACCGCAATGGCTTTTCCGCGCACCGGCGAGTGCGGCTGGTTGATGAGCTTGGCCGCAGCCAGCGTGATGATGGTGGCAAAGCCCTTGCCCTGCAGGAACAGCGGCAGGGTGTAGCTGTAATCGTTGCCGGCAGCAAGAATGTCCGGCGGCGAGGCGGCCACGGTGGCGAGGTAGTCGCGCGTGGCCGCGATGCCGGCGGGCGAGTCGATCAGCGGACGCATCGCGTCGTCGAACAGCCACTGATTCGGACGCCCGCGGCTGGCATAGCGCAGCATCCAGTACATCCACCCGGTCAGCGGCTCGCGCGGTTCGAGCGCACCGTAGAAGCCGTCCGCCGGGCGATGGAAGTAAGTCACCAGATCGGTGTACTCGGCCCAGGTCTCAGGCACCGCCAGCGGGCGCCCGAAGCGCGCCGCAAAGCGTTGCCGATGCACCGGATCGTCGAGCAGATCGGCGCGCAGATACAGCACCGCCACATCGCCGTCGGCCGGAATCGCCACCACCGCGTCGCCGAAGCGGGTCTGCTGCGGCGCCAGCATGAAACCGGCGGCCGGATCGTCGACGCGCGTGAACCCGAAGCGGCTGAACCACGGCGTCAGATCCTCGATCAGCCCCGCATCGACCAGATCCGCGTATTCGTGGGTCCGCGCAATCGTCAGATCGACGTCGGGGTCGGCGCGGATGAAGGCCTGCGAATCGAGCTGCGGCATCACCTTGACGTCGACCGGCACCCCGGTCTGCGCCACCCAGGCCGCCTTGAGCGCGCCATTGGCGCCCACAAACGAGGCCAGATTGCCCTGCTTCACGGTCAGCGTCAGCGTGGTGCCGGCCGGGATGTCGCCCGCCACGCGCAACTGCGCCACCGCCGCCACCGCGCGCTCCGCCTGCGCCCCCGCCCATACGGGCGACGGCGCGCCCAAAAGCGCACACAACGCCAGCGCGCACCTGCCCCCCAACGCGTTCAGTCCTCCCTGCATACGGCCTCGTCGCCCTCGCACCACCGCCTCGATACCCGGAATGGTACCGCGCAACCGCGCCCGGCACCCCACTCCCGGCAACGACGCAGCGGGCGGGAACTTGAGCCCGCACCGCCGGCACGGCCCGACGCGCTACGGCACGTCGGTGGCGCGCTGGGCAATCAAGGCCGGCGCATCGCCCGACGCATCCCCCCGCGGCCAGTCGCCGACCACCGCCCAGCGCCGCGCATCGACCAGCATCACGCGCGTGTCGCTATGCACCCACACGCGCAGATCCGGCCCGGCCCCGGCCACCGACCACACCGCGTTCTCGGGCAGGCGAATGCGGCCCAGTGGCGTCACCCCGCGCCCCACCCCGAGCCCTTCGAGCCAGGCCCCGTCGGGCGACACGCGAAACACCACGCGGTCAGACGATTCGACCCACGGCGCCCCCTGCCCGGCGACCCGGCCATCGCATCCCGCGAGGGTGGCCAGCACGACCAGCGCAGATAAAAACAATGATTTCCGGCCCATCTCGACTCCCCTTGACACTCACCAACATTGAACAAGACAATACCGGACAATAAATTCATCAATAAGAAACAAAACGTCTTTCGCTTGCACACGCCGTACTGGAGAACCGACCGGTACAGGCACAGGAGAACGCCCATGCTTCAGCTCAGCGTCGACCCCGATCAATCCACCCCGCTGGTCGAACAGATCGTGGCGGCCATTCGCAGCCAGATCGACGACCGCATCCTGCGCCCCGGCATGCGCCTGCCGCCGATCCGCAAGCTCGCGCAGATGCAGGAGGTGAGCCGTTTCACGGTGGTCGAGGCGTATGACCGGCTGGTTGCGCTGGGCTACCTGCAATCGCGCCGCGGCTCCGGTTTCTACGTCGCCCCACGGGCGCAGACGCCCCGCGAGAAGCGCCCGGTGGCAAGCGACCGCGCGGTCGACGTGGCGTGGCTGATGCGTCAGGCGCTCGATGACGATGCGCGCCTGCTCAAGGCCAGCGCCGGCTGGCTGCCGCCGCTGTGGCTGGACCAGGAGGGGCTGCGTCGCCACCTGCGCGCGCTGGGCCGGCGCGCCGACGCGCGGGTGGCCAGCTACGGCATTCCACAGGGCTACCTGCCGCTGCGCCAGCAACTGCAGATTCGCCTCGCCGAGTTCGGCATCGGCGCGCCGCCGGACCAGATCCTGCTCACCACCGGCGCCACCCAGGCGCTCGACATCGCCGCACGACATCTCATCAAGCCCGGCGACACGGTGTTCGTCGACGATCCGGGCTACTTCAACTTCTTCGGCAACCTGCGCCTGCTCGGCGCCAAGCTGGTGGGCGTGCCGCGCGGCCACGACGGGCCGGACGCGGCGGCGCTCGAAGCGCTGTTGAAAATCCATCAGCCGAAGGTGTTTTTCACCCACTCGGTGCTGCACAACCCGACCGGCGCCAACCTGTCGCCGGCGGCCGCCTTCCGTCTGCTGCAACTCGCCAGCGCGCATGATTTTCTGGTCATCGAGGACGACACCTACGCCGATCTCCACCCGCACGCCACCACCCGCCTCGCCAACCTCGACCAGCTCGACCGGGTGATCTACGTGGGCAGTTTCAGCAAGACGCTGTCGGGCAGCCTGCGCGTCGGCTTCATGGCGGCGCGCCCCGAGCTGATCGCCGAATTCACCGACGTGAAAACGCTGACCAGCGTGAGCAGCTCCGAATTCAACGAGCAGCTGGTGTATCAGATGCTCACCGACGGCCACTACCGCAAATACGTCGAACGCCTCCACGGCCGCCTGCAACAAGCCACCGGGCGCACCCTGCGGCTGCTCGAACGGCTCGACATGTCGGTGTATCTGGAGCCCAAGGGCGGCGTGTTTGTGTGGGCCCGCCTCGACGGGCTGGACGACACCGCGGCGCTGGCCACGCGCGCCGCGCAAAGCGGCATCATGCTCGCGCCGGGCAAAGTCTTCCGTCCGCAGATGACGGCCAGCCCGTGGCTGCGCTTCAACGTTGCGTTTTGCGACGATCCGCGGCTGGAGCGCTTTCTGGGCGAGCAGTTCGCGGCGCTGTAGACGCCGACGGGGTCGCCGCAGCGACCCCGTCGGCAGCGCGGAATCTCAGCGCGAGGCCTTGATCAGCCGGTCGTTGGCGGGCTGCACCGGGCGCGCGTTCATCGGGTACAGGCGCGAGAAGATCGCGATCTGCTCCGAGGACAGCTGCACCGGCTGCTTCATCACCATCCACAGCACGTCTTCCGAGCACGGCGGGGTGGTCAGCGAGCCCATGTAGGTGTAGTACTCGCGGCCGGCGGGCAGCATCTGCGCCGGCTCGATGGCCACGTCGGGCGCGTAGTCGTGATGCTGTTCGAGCGGCAGATTGTTCCACAGCGTCTGCACCAGCGGGTGCGCCTCGCCGCGCTCGATGAGCACCGCCACCACCGCCAGCCGGCCGTCCAGATCCTTGTGCACCAGATGCGCCACCATGTCGAAGCCGCGGCCGTTGATGCGCTCCTCCGACGGTCGGTGGAAATGGAACTGGACCAGGTCGAAGGTGCGCCCCATCACCGTCATGGTCGAGCCGGGGCCGACGCCGATCTTGACCGTGTGGCCGTTGTTGTTGATGCGGAAATAGGTCGGCACATAGTCGAACTTGATCGG
>JAGRFQ010000002.1 GCA_020445945.1 Rhodocyclaceae bacterium | reverse complement strand
GCCCCGGCCGCCATCGGCACCTATTCGCAGGCGGTGCGCGCGGGCAACACCGTGTACCTGTCGGGCCAGATCGGCCTCGACCCGGCCAGCATGAGCATGGTGCTCGGCTTCGAGGGGCAGACCGAGCAGGTGTTCGAAAATCTCAAGGCGGTGGCCGAAGCCGCGGGCGGTTCGCTCGCCGATGCGGTCAAGCTCACCCTCTATCTCACCGATCTGGCCAACTTCGCCAAGGTCAACGAGATCATGGCGCGCTACTTCGATCAGCCCTACCCGGCGCGCGCCGCGGTGGGCGTCAAGGAGTTGCCCAAGGGCGCGCTGGTCGAGGCCGACGCGATCCTGGTCCTCGACTGATCGCGGCGTTTGCCTTCATCCGCCTCCCCCGCGCGGCGCGGCTGGCCCGGCGTCGGCACGCAGCTCGCCGGCCGGCTGGCCCGGCTCGACCTGCACGGACCGCAAGACCTGCTGCTGCACCTGCCGCTGCGCTACGAGGACGAAACCCGCTGCGTCGACATCGCCGCGCTGCGCAGCGGCGAGACCCAGCAGGTCGAAGGCGAGGTCGCCGACTGCGAAGTCCGCCTGCGCGGCCGGCGCCAGTTGGTGGCGCAGGTGCGCGACGCCACCGGCTCGCTCACCGTGCGCCTGCTCCACTTCTATCCCCAGCAACAGCAGCAGCTCACCCCGGGCCGCCGGGTGCGCGTGTTCGGCGAGGTGCGCGGCGGCATGTTCGGCAGCGAGATGGTGCACCCGCGGATTCGCAGCGTCACGCCCGGCGAGGCGCTGCCCACGGCGCTGACCCCGGTCTACCCGACCACCGCCGGGCTGGCGCAGAGCGCGCTGCGCAAGCTCATCGCGCGCACGCTGGCGCAGACCCGGCTCGACGAGCTGCTGCCGGCCGGGCTGCGCCAGCGCCTCGACCTGATGCCGCTCGATGCCGCCATCGCGCTGCTCCACCAGCCGCCGCCAACGGTCGACGCCGCCGCGCTGGAGGCGCGCACCCACCCGGCCTGGCGGCGCCTCAAGTTCGAGGAGTTGCTGGTGCAGCAACTGTCGCTGCGCAAGGCCTACGAAGCGCGCCGCGCCCGCAGCGCACCGCCGCTGGCCGGCGATGGCACGCTGTGCGCGGTGCTGCGGGCCGCGCTGCCGTTTGTCCTCACCGCCGCGCAGCAGCGCGCCGCGGCGCAGATCGACGCCGACCTCGCCGAGCCGCACCCGATGCAGCGCCTGCTGCAGGGCGACGTGGGCAGCGGCAAGACCGTGGTGGCGGCGCTGGCAATGTTGCGCGCGGTCGAGGCCGGCTGGCAGGCGGCCTTGATGGCGCCCACCGAAATCCTCGCCGAGCAGCATTTCCAGAAGCTCTCCGGCTGGCTCGCGCCGATGGGGCTGACGGTGGAGTGGATCGCCGGCAGTGTGCCGAAGAAGGCGCGCAGCGCGGCGCTCGACCGGCTCGCCCGTGGCGCGTCGATGCTCGCGGTGGGCACCCACGCGCTGATCGAGGACCCGGTCGCCCTGCCGCGCCTCGGGCTGGCGGTGGTCGACGAGCAGCACCGCTTCGGCGTGCGCCAGCGCCTCGCGCTGCGCGAGAAGGGCGACGCCGCCAGTCCGCACATGTTGATGATGTCGGCCACCCCGATCCCGCGCACGCTGGCGATGAGCTATTACGCCGATCTGGACGTGTCGGTGCTCGACGAGCTGCCGCCCGGGCGCACGCCGATCGTCACCCGGCTGGTGTCGGACGCGCGCCGCGACGAGGTGCTCGGCCGGGTGCGCGACGCCTGTGTGGCCGGCGCGCAGGCCTACTGGGTGTGCCCGCTGGTGGAGGAGTCGGAGGCGCTCGACCTGCAGACCGCGATCGACACCCACGCCAGTCTGGCGGCGGCGCTGCCGGGGCTGTCGGTGGGGCTGGTGCACGGGCGCCTCAAGGCCGACGAAAAACGCGCCACCATGGCCGCCTTTGCGGCGGGCGAGATCGACGTGCTGGTGGCCACCACGGTGATCGAGGTGGGCGTGGACGTGCCCAACGCGAGCCTGATGATCATCGAACACGCCGAGCGCTTCGGGCTGGCGCAGCTGCACCAGCTGCGCGGGCGGGTGGGGCGCGGCAGCGCCGAGTCGGCGTGCATCCTGCTCTTTGGCGAGGCCTTGTCAGCCACCGCGCGGGCGCGGCTGAAGGTGATCTACGAGCACACCGACGGCTTCATGATCGCGCGCGAGGACTTGCGCATCCGCGGGCCGGGCGAGTTCGTCGGTGCGCGCCAGAGCGGCGTGCCGCTGCTGCGCTACGCCGATCTGGGCGAGGACGGAGTGCTGGTCGAGCAGGCGCGCGAGGTGGCCGCCGGGGTGCTGCAATCGCAGCGCGAGCTGGCCGAAGCGATCATCGCGCGCTGGGTGGGCGGGCGCGAGGCCTTGCTGCGTGCCTGAGCGCGCGGTCTACGGTGCCGGCGAACGCGGTATGATGCGCGCCGCACGCTCATGATCCGATACGCCCGATCGCACTCCCGCCGAGATGACTGGCTGGCGCACCCGCCGCGCGCGACGGTGCGCCCGGCGCTGCGTCCGTGGCTGATCGACGCCGGTTCGCTGACCGCACGGATTCGCGCGCGGTGTGCGCACTTCGAGGTGGACGTCATCCGCCAGGCGCCGGCCCGCCCGCACCCCGACGAGGCGGACCTGCTCGGCCTGCGCCCCGGCGAGCGCTGCTGGCTGCGCGAGGTGCTGCTCTACGCCGACGGGGTGGCGGTGGTGTATGCCCGCTCGGTGCTGCCGCGCCACCACCTGCGCGGCGCGTGGCGGCTGTTTCACGGCATCGGCGCGCGGCCGCTCGGTGCGGCGCTGTTCTCCGACCCGCGCATCGCCCGCCAGCCGCTGCGCTGTGCGCAGCTCGACCGGCGCGATGCACGCTATCATCGAGTGATGACCCTGATGAGCGGCCAGCTGCGCCTGCCCGCGCGGCTGTGGGCGCGGCGCTCGCTGTTCCGCCTGCGCGGCCGCGCCTTGCTGGTGAGCGAAGTGTTCCTGCCCGACATTCTGACCCTGCGCCCATGACGCTGAGCGAACGCCTGCGCATCTACGAACGCCTGATGCGCCTCGACAAGCCGATCGGCATCTTGCTGCTGCTGTGGCCGACGCTGTGGGGGGTGTGGATTGCTGGCATGGGCAAGCCGTCGGCGTTTGTGGTGTGGATTTTCGTGCTCGGCACGGTGCTGATGCGCTCGGCCGGCTGCGTAATCAACGACTACGCCGACCGCAATTTCGACGGCCACGTCGAGCGCACCCGCCACCGCCCGCTGGCGCGCGGCGAGATCGGCGCGGGCGAGGCCCTGCTGCTGGCCGCGGCGCTGGCGCTGACGGCCTTCGTGCTGATTCTGCCGCTGCATCCGCTGGTGCGCTGGCTGTCGATTCCGGCGGCGCTGCTGGCCGCGAGCTATCCGTTCACCAAACGCTTCTTCGCGATCCCGCAGGCCTATCTCGGGGTGGCCTTCGGCTTTGGCATTCCGATGGCTTTTGCCGCGCTGCAGTACGCGGTGCCGCCGGTGGCGTGGGTGATGTTGCTGGCCAACGTGTGCTGGGCGATTGCCTACGATACCGAGTACGCGATGGTCGACCGGCCCGACGATCTCAAGATCGGCATCAAGACCTCGGCGATCACCTTCGGGCGTTTCGATGTTGCCGCGGTGGTGCTCTGCTACGCCGCGTTTCTGGGGTTGATGGCGTGGGTCGGGATGGCGGTCGGGCTCGGTGTGTTCTACGCCATCGGCTTGCTCGCGGCGGCTGCGCTGGCGGGCTACCACTATGCCTTGATCCGCGGCCGCGACCGCGAGCAGTGCTTTCGCGCCTTTTTGCACAACAACTGGATCGGCGCCGCGGTATTCGCCGGCATCGTGCTCGATTACCTGATTACGCCGATGGGCTGAGGGCAGGGGCCGAACGGCACAACGCCCGCCATCTGGCGATGACGGGCGTTGCTTTCAGCGGCGGTCGTGGCGTGGCTCAATCCGCAACGACGGGGATCTTGCCGATCTTGGCCTGCCACTGCTTTGGACCGGTCTGGTGGACCGATTCGCCGCTGGCGTCGACGGCGACGGTGACCGGCATGTCGACCACGTCGAACTCGTAGATCGCCTCCATGCCCAGGTCCGCAAAGCCGACCACGGTGGCGGCCTTGATGGCCTTGGAGACGAGATAGGCCGAGCCGCCGACGGCCATCAGGTAGGCCGCTTTGTTGTCTTTGATGGCGTCGATCGCGACGGCGCCGCGCTCGGCCTTGCCGACCATCGAGATCAGGCCGGTCTGTTCGAGCATCATGCGCGTGAACTTGTCCATGCGCGTGGCGGTGGTCGGGCCGGCGGGGCCGACGACTTCATCGCGCACCGGGTCGACCGGGCCGACGTAGTAGATGACCCGATTGGTGAAGTCGACCGGCAGCTTCTCGCCCTTGGCGAGCATGTCGGCGATGCGCTTGTGCGCGGCGTCGCGGCCGGTGAGCATCTTGCCGTTGAGCAGCAGCACCTGGCCCGGCTTCCACGATGCGACCTCGTCCTTGGTGAGGGTGTTGAGGTCGACCCGCGTGGCGACTTCGGTGTCGGCCTGCCACGTGACCGCCGGCCAGTCTTCGAGGCGCGGCGGCTGCAGTCTGGCGGGGCCGGCGCCGTCGAGTTCGAAATGCACGTGGCGGGTGGCGGCGCAGTTCGGGATCATGGCGACCGGCAGCGAGGCGGCGTGGGTCGGGTAGTCGAGGATCTTGACGTCGAGCACGGTGGTGAGCCCGCCGAGGCCCTGGGCGCCAATGCCCAGTGCGTTGACCTTGTCGAACAGTTCGAGGCGCAAGGACTCGACGCGCGTGAGTTCGGCGCCGGAGGCAGCCTTTTCTTGCAGCTGCTGGATGTCGACGTGGCCCATCAGCGATTGCTTGGCGAGGAGCATGGCCTTTTCCGGAGTGCCGCCGATGCCGATGCCGAGGATACCCGGCGGACACCAGCCGGCGCCCATGGTCGGCAGGGTTTTGAGGACCCAGTCGACGATGGAGTCGGAGGGGTTGAGCATGACCATCTTGGACTTGTTTTCGGAGCCGCCGCCCTTGGCCGCACAGGTGATGTCGACGGTGTCGCCCTCGACGATCTCGTAGTGCACCACGGCCGGGGTGTTGTCCTTGGAGTTCTTGCGGGCGCCGGCCGGGTCGAGCAGCACGGAGGCGCGCAGGGTGTTGTCCGGATCGGTGTAGGCGCGGCGGACGCCTTCATTCACCATCTCCTGCACGCTCAGGGTGCTGTCCCAGCGCACGTTCATGCCGACCTTGAGGAAGACCACGGCGATGCCGGTGTCCTGACAGATCGGGCGATGGCCCTCTGCGCACATCCGGCTGTTGGTCAGGATCTGGGCGATGGCGTCCTTGGCGGCGGGCGATTCTTCGCGTTCGTAGGCCTCACCCAGCGCCTGGATGTAGTCCAGCGGATGGTAGTAGCTGATGAATTGAAAGGCGTCGGCGATCGACTGAATAAAGTCTTCTTGCTTGATTGTGCTCACAGATAGGCTCCCTCGTGTCCAGTAGACCGGTGCGGCCGCTCGCGTTGTGGGCTGAAACTCAGCTGGCGGGCTTGCCGGACGCGGTTCTGAATTCTAGCATTGCTTTTATGCTACCTTGAGCGCGGACGTGTGTAAGTCCTGTGTAAGATAGAAATCTTCTAATGCTGGCCAACCGGCATCGTCTGGCACGCAGTGAATTGACCTGTCTGTTGTCAGAGGGTGGGCAGCTGAACGTAATGCAACCGAAGTCCGATTCATTGAATTGAGGAGAGGTGATCTATGTCCGAGAATGCTCAGAAGCTCTATTACCCACCCGAAGCGCTTGCAAAAAATGCGGCTGTCTCTGGCATGGAGGGGTACAAGGCCCTCGTCAAGCAGGCCGAAGAAGACTACGAAGGCTACTGGGCGAACCATGCCCGCAATCTGCTGGAATGGCAGACCCCGTTCACCACGGTGCTGGACGAGAGCGAAGCGCCGTTCTTCAAGTGGTTTCCCGACGGCAAGCTGAACGTCTCCTACAACTGTCTGGATCGTCAGATTAAAAATGGTCTCGGCGACAAGGTTGCGATCATCTTCGAAGCCGACAACGGCGAAGTCACCAAGATCACCTACAAGGATTTGCTCGGCCGCGTCTGCAAGATGGCCAACGCGCTCAAGAGCGTCGGCGTCAAGAAGGGCGACCGCGTGGTGATCTACCTGCCGATGTCGATCGAGGGCATTGTTTCCATGCAGGCCTGCGCGCGGATCGGCGCGACCCACTCGATCGTGTTTGGCGGGTTCTCGGCCCAGTCGCTGCGCGATCGCATCGAGGGTGCCGGCGCGGTGGCGCTCATCACCAGCGATGGCCAGTTCCGTGGCGGCAAGGCGCTGCCCCTCAAGCCGGTTGCCGACGATGCCTTCGCATCGGGCGCCTGCGCCTCGGTCAAGAAAGTGCTCGTTGTCAAGCGCACCGGCGGTGACGTCAACATGACCGAAGGCCGTGACGTGTGGCTGGACGACGTGCTGGCCTCCCAGCCCGAAACCTGCGAGCCCGAGTGGGTCGATTCGGAGCACCCGCTGTTCCTGCTCTACACCTCCGGCTCGACGGGCAAGCCGAAGGGCGTTCAGCACTGCAGCGGCGGCTATCTGCTGCACGCGATGCTGACCATGCAATACACCTTCGACATCAAGCCTGACGATGTCTTCTGGTGCACGGCCGACATCGGCTGGGTGACCGGCCACACCTACATCGCCTACGGCCCGCTGGCCTGCGGCACGACCCAGATCGTGTTCGAAGGCGTGCCGACCTATCCGGACGCCGGCCGCTTCTGGCGCATGATCCAGGATCACAAGGTCAGCGTGTTCTACACCGCACCGACCGCGATCCGTTCGCTGATCAAGGCGTCCGATTCCAACGCTGCCGTTCATCCCAAGAGCTTCAACCTCTCCAGCCTGCGCATCCTCGGGTCGGTCGGCGAGCCGATCAACCCGGCGGCCTGGGAGTGGTACCACGAGGAAGTCGGCGGCGGCCGTTGCCCGATCGTCGATACCTTCTGGCAGACCGAGACCGGTGGCCACATGATCACCCCGCTGCCGGGCGCGACGCCGCTGGTGCCGGGCTCCTGCACGCTGCCGTTCCCGGGCATTCAGGCCGCAGTGGTCGACGAGACCGGCACCGAAGTGCCGTGGGGTCAGGGCGGCATTCTGGTGGTCAAGCGCCCGTGGCCCTCGATGATTCGCGCCGTGTGGGGCGATCCGGAGCGCTTCAAGAGCTCCTACTACCCGGACGACTTCCAGAACAAGCTGTATCTGGCGGGTGACGGTGCCATTCGCGATGCCGAGACCGGTTACTTCACCATCACCGGCCGGATCGACGATGTGCTGAACGTGTCGGGTCACCGCATGGGCACGATGGAGATCGAGTCCGCGCTGGTGGCGCACGAGAAGGTTGCCGAGGCCGCGGTAGTGGGCCGCCCGGACGACACCACCGGCGAGGCCATCGTGGCCTTCGTGGTGCTCAAGGGCGCGGTGCCGTCCGAGGCCGACCGTGCGGCGGTTGCCAAGGAGCTGGCGACCTGGGTGGGCAAGGAGATCGGGCCGATCGCCAAACCCAAAGACATCCGCTTTGGTGAGAACCTGCCGAAAACGCGTTCGGGCAAGATCATGCGTCGTCTCCTGCGCCAACTCGCCAAGGGCGAAGAGATCACGCAAGACACCTCTACGCTTGAAAACCCGGCCATTCTCGATCAGCTCAAGGGCTGATCGGGGCCGGCGGCGGGGCGCAGCAGTGTACTGTGTCCCGCCGAAGAACAATGGAGGGAGCCGGCCGGAGAAGTCGGTGTGACATCAAGGGGACAAGGCGCGGAAACGCGCCTTTTTTTTGGCTGCGCAGCACCCCCTGCTGACGTCTGCGACGTCGCTGCGTCAGGCCATCACGGATCGACCATTCTGAAAGGAGTGGGGTATGCGTAAAAGTCTCGCACGACAACGCCTGATTGCGTGTACGGTGTTCGCGGCGGTGTTGTTCAACGCACCGTTGTTGTGGCTGTTCGATGCGGCGGATCTGTATTTCTGGGTGCCGCAGATCTATCTGTATGTGTTCGGGGTATGGGCGGTGCTGATTGCCGTCCTCGCCTGGATTGTCGAGCGCGCCTGATGCTCTCCGGCAGCATCATCGTCGGCACCTCGTTCGTCTATCTGGCGGTGCTGTTTGTGGTGGCCCTGTATGGCGACCGCCAGGCCGACGCCGGCCGTTCGCTGATTGCCAACTCCTGGGTCTATGCCCTGTCGCTGGCGGTGTACTGCACCGCGTGGACCTACTACGGCAGCGTTGGCCGGGCGGTGTCGGCGGGGATCGGCTTTTTGCCGGTGTACCTCGGGCCGACGCTGGTGATGGGCGTCTCGTCGCTGCTGCTGCTCAAGATGGTGCGCATCAGCAAGGCCTACCGCATCACTTCCATCGCCGACTTCATCGCCTCGCGCTATGGCAAAAGCCGTCTGCTGGCGAGCATGGTGACGCTGGTGGCGGTGATCGGCATCGTGCCGTATATCGCCCTGCAACTTAAAGCGGTGTCGAGCGAATACGGCCTGCTCACCGGCGCCGGACCTGCCTCGCCGGGCGACTGGTATCTCGACACCGCGCTCTACATGGCGCTCGCGCTGGCCGCGTTCACGATGATTTTCGGCACCCGGCACCTCGACGCCACCGAGCGCCACGAAGGGATGGTCGCCGCGATCGCGTTCGAGTCGGTGGTCAAGCTGGTCGCGTTTCTGGCCGTCGGCGTGGTGGTCACGTTCTACATCTACGACGGTTGGGACGATATTTTCGTGCGTGCGGCCATCTCGCCCGATCTCGCCCCCTTGCTCACGCTCGAAGACACCGGCAGCCCGGCCGACTGGGCGGCGCTGATGCTGCTCTCCGCGCTCGCCTTCCTGATGCTGCCGCGCCAGTTTCAGGTCGCGGTGGTCGAAAACGTCGACGAGCGCCACCTGCAGAAAGCGAGCTGGCTGTTCCCCGTCTACCTGTTGCTGATCAATATTTTCGTGCTGCCGATCGCCTTGGGCGGGGCGCTGCATTTTCCGGCAGATGCGATCGACCCGGACTCCTTCGTGCTCACCCTGCCGCTGGCCGAAGGCTATTCGATGCTCACCCTGTTCGCCTTCATCGGCGGCCTGTCGGCGGCAACGAGCATGGTCATTGTCGAGACCATCGCGCTGTCCACCATGGTCTGCAACGACTTGGTGATGCCGTTGCTGCTCTCCAGCGCGCGCTTTCAGCGCAGCGCACCGCACGACCTCAGCGGCCTGCTGCTGACCATCCGCCGCGGCGCCATCGTCGTCATCCTGCTCCTCGGCTACCTCTACTTCCGACTCGCCGGGCAGGCCTACGCGCTGGTGTCGATCGGCTTGATCAGTTTTGCCGCGGTGGTCCAGTTCGCGCCGGCGCTGATTGGTGGCATCTATTGGCGCGGTGCGACCCGGCTGGGTGCGATCAGCGGCCTGAGTGCCGGTTTCATCGTGTGGTTGTACACCTTGCTGCTGCCGTCATTTGCCAAGTCGGGCTGGCTGCCGATGGACTTCGTCAATACCGGCATCTTCGGCATCGAATTGCTCATGCCGGAGCGGCTGTTTGGCTTTGATGAGGTGAACGCCACTACCCACGCCCTGTTCTGGAGCCTGTTGGCCAATGTGGGCGCCTTCGTCGCGGTGTCGCTGTGGCGGCCGCCGAGCGCGGTCGAGATCGGGCAGGCGGGGCTGTTTGTGGACATCCTCAAGCGCGAGCCGGTGGGCGCGGCGCGGTTCTGGCGCGGGCAGGCCAAGATCGACGATCTGCTTGCATTGCTGGCGCGCTTTCTTGGCGCCCGGCGCGTCGAGACGAGCTTTTCTGCCTATGCCAAACAGCGTGGCGTGGCGCGCGTTGAAGACCTCGACGCCGATGGTGATCTGGTCCACTTTGCCGAAACCCTGCTGGCCGGCGCGATTGGCAGCGTGTCCGCGCGGGTGATGATTGCCTCGGTGGTGCAGGAGGAGGTGCTCGGTCTCGAAGAGGTCATGAACATCCTCGACGAGGCCTCGCAGGTGCGCGCCTATTCGCACGAGCTCGAAGAAAAATCGCGCGAGCTGGAGGCGGCCACCGAAGATCTGCGTGCTGCCAACGAGCGCCTGCAGGAGCTCGACCGGGTCAAGGACGACTTCATGTCGTCGGTTACGCACGAGTTGCGTACGCCGCTGACCTCGATTCGTGCCTTCTCCGAGATGTTGCTCGAGGATCCGAAGATCGACCTCGCCGAACGCAAGCGCTTCCTGGCCATCATCGTCAGCGAAACCGAGCGCCTTACCCGGCTGGTCAATCAGGTGCTCGATCTGGCCAAGATCGAATCCGGCCACGCCCAGTGGCACACCACCGATGTGGACCTGATCGAGCTGGTGTCGCACGCGGCCAGTGCAGCCGGGCAGCTGGTGCGCGAGCGCAAGGCGAAGCTCGAACTCGACTTGCCGCCGTCGGTCACCACGATCCGCGTCGACGCCGACCGGCTGGTGCAGGTGATGACGAATCTGCTCGGCAACGCGGCGCGGTACGTGCCCGAGGCGTCGGGCGTGGTGCGCGTGAGCGTCCGCCAGAGCGATACCGAACTGCAAGTCGATGTCGCCGACAACGGACCCGGGATTCCAGAGGAGGCGCAGGCAGAGATCTTCGAGCGTTTCCGGCAAGCCAGCGGCAGTGGCGGGAAGCCCACCGGGACCGGCCTGGGGCTGCCGATCAGCCGCCAGATCATCGAGCATTTCGGCGGGCGGCTGTGGGTCACCAGCACGCCGGGGCAGGGCGCCGTGTTTTCGTTTGCCTTGCCGTTGAGCCTGACCGTCGAATCGAGCGCAAATCCACATGGATAGTGCGTTCCGGCCAGTCCAATGGCTTAGAATAAAACTAGAGGGGGAGAAATAATGGCCGATTCCAAAACGATTCTGATTGCCGATGACGAGCCGAACATCGTCATCTCGCTCGAGTTCCTGATGAAGCGCGAAGGGTATCGGGTTGTCATCGCCGTCGATGGCGAGGAGGCTCTCGACAAGATCCGAAGTGAATCGCCGGACCTCGTCCTGCTTGACGTGATGATGCCCAAGAAGAGCGGCTTCGAGGTGTGTCAGGAGGTCAAGGCCGATCCGGCGCTGGCCGCGACCCGCATCCTCATGCTCACCGCCAAGGGGCGCGACACCGAAATGGCCAAGGGCCTGGCGTTGGGGGCCAATGCCTACGTGACCAAGCCGTTCTCGACCAAGGACCTCGTCGACAAGGTGCGCGAACTGCTCGGGGCGCCGGCATGAGCCTCAAGGGGCGAATGGCGCTCGCGGTCGGGGTCGTCTGCCTGTGGACGCTGATAGCGTTCGTGGCTACGGGCGCGGCGGTGTGGGCCGATTTGTCGGTCGACGAGCGTAGCGTCCTCGGCCCGCTGCTCAGCCCGCGCGGCGGGCTCATCGGGGCGATGATCGTGCTGGCGATGGTGATTGCCGCGCTGGCGGTGCGTGAACTGCATCAGCGTTTCGTCGGCGTGCCGGCGAAGCTGGCCGAAGACGGCCGGACGCTGCTCGAGGCCGAACCGACGCGCCGTCTGAAGGCGGCCGGCACCGACGAAACCCGCGCTTTCGTGGACATCATCAACAGTCTCGCCGATCAGCGGCAGGGCCTGCAGGAGGATGTTGAAAAGCGCGTGTCCGATGCGCGGCGCTCGGTCGAGGAAGAAAAAAACCGCCTCGCCGCGCTGATGTCGGAGCTGACCCAGAGCGTGGTGGTGTGCAATCTGGACGGCCGCATCCTGCTCTACAACAATCGCGCGCGGCAGCAGTTCCGGGCCATGTCCGATGCGCCCGGCGCCGCTGGCGGGGGCGAGTTGATCGGCCTCGGCCGCTCGATCTACGCGGTGATGGACCGCAACCTGATCGCGCACGCGCTGGAGAGTATTCAGGATCGTCTGCGCAAGAGCGCAGCCCAGGCCGTGGCCAATTTCGTGACCACGACCCGTGCCGGCCAACTGCTGCGCGCGCAGATGGCGCCCGTGCTCGGTGCCGGCAAGGAGCAGGGCGACCGGCCGGTGTCGGGCTTCATCCTGATGCTTGAGAACATCACCAAGGCGATCGAGAACGAGGCACGCCGCGACGAGATTCTGCACACCCTCACCGAGGGCAACCGCGCGTCGCTTGCCAATGTGCGGGCGGCGGCTGAAATGCTCGACTACCAAGATCTGGACGAGGAGTTGCGCCAGCGCTTCCGCCGCGTGATCGGCGACGAGGTCAAAG
Source organism: Rhodocyclaceae bacterium (assembly GCA_020445945.1). Classification (GTDB taxonomy): domain Bacteria; phylum Pseudomonadota; class Gammaproteobacteria; order Burkholderiales; family Rhodocyclaceae; genus Nitrogeniibacter. The sequence goes on along the minus strand of JAGRFQ010000002.1, from coordinate 781 downwards.
CCATGAGCGTGCGGCTCGACGAGAGTGCCTCGGCGTTTGCCGACTCGCTCAAGGCGCGTTGGCAGCTCGAGGAAATGCTGGGCGCCGATCTGGTTGCGGCCGCGCAGCGGCGTGTCGAGAACCGCCTCGACCTGCGCACCAAGATCGAGGACGTGGACGAAACGCTGTGGGTCAAGGTGGACAGTTTTTCGCTGATGCAGGCCATCACCTATCTCGCCAGCCGCCTGTCGGACGAGTTCGAGATCCGCGAGCTGCGCTTCCGGCTGGCCCAGTCCGGCCGGCTGGTGCACCTCGACCTGATCTGGTCGGGGCAGGCGATGAGCACCGAGACCGTGATGAACTGGGAGCTCGAGCCGATGCGTTTTGCCGGCGAGAACAGCCCGCTCACCGTGCGCGACGTGATCGAGCGCCACGACGGGGAGATGTGGCTGGAGCGCGAAAAGGTGCGTCACCGCGCCTTCTTCCGCCTGGTGCTCCCCTCCGCGCTGCCGCAGGAAGAGATCGAGTCCGACGTGTATCTGCGCGGCGACAGCCGCCCGGAGTACTACGACTTCGACCTGTTTGCGTGGTCCGAAAAGAGCCACGAGCTCGACGACCGCCCGCTCACCGAGCTGACCTACACCGTATTCGACACCGAAACCACCGGGCTCAACCCGTCGCAGGGCGACGAAATCATCCAGATCGGTGCCGCGCGGATTCTCAACGGCAAGTTACTGCACAGCGACACCTTCGAGCAGCTCGTCGATCCGCAGCGCAGCCTGCCGGCCGAGTCCACCAAGAT
>JAGRFQ010000073.1:23547-51985 GCA_020445945.1 Rhodocyclaceae bacterium | reverse complement strand
CCGGCGAGAACAACACCACCGTCGATGCTGGCCTGGTCGAGCCGGGACAGATCGATATCGAGAAGTTCGTGCGTATCGAGCAACCTGGTGAACTGTTCGAAGGCTACGTGTGCGAGACCTACGGCAAAGCCACCGCACTGACGTTCGACTACCAGCCGGGCACATCGGTCAACACCGAGCAGGACGCGGCCAAGGCGGCGATCCTGAGCGCGACCAAGATGGATGACGACGGCCTGTCGTGGGTTGTGGTGTCCGACAAGTCCGACCCGAACAGCTCCAAGGCGAAGACTTATTTCGCGGGTTATGTTGCGGTCGGCGACGAGTTCACGGCCACCGCGGCGGCAGCCGGCGAGTCGCGCTTCGGTTCGAGCACTTACGTCCATTTCTATGACGACAACCCCAATGTGAGCGGCGATGAGCAAGGCAGCGCGCTCGGTCTGCTCCAGTCGCTGACCTATCACACCTCGTGCTCCCAGCCGATCAAGCTCGGCGACACGGTGGGCAACGTAACGCTCACCGGCTATAGCGGCGAAAACGGTACCGCGCCGTCGTCACCGCCGGTAATCGGGCCAGACATGGATGCCGATACCGCAAGCACCGGCCCGATCGGCACCGTAGGGGTCGACACCGCGGTGTTCACCTATCACGTCACCAATCTGGGCACGACCGAACTATCGAATGTGCAGGTGAGCGATGACCGCCTCAGCGACCTTAGCTTTGTCGGCGGCGATACCGACGGCGACGGCCGGTTGGACGTGGGCGAAACCTGGGTGTACACCGCGTCGGAAACCGTCGCCAGCGGTCTGCAGACCAACATTGGCACGGTAACGGCAACCAGCTTCGGCGTTGAGGTCACCGACAGCGACGCGGCCAACTACATTGGCCTCGACTCGATGCCGATGATCGACATCGAGAAATACGTCAAAACGCCCGACTATGTACCGCAGGTCGACATGATCTGCGAAACCCTCGGCAAACCGCTGTCGATGACCTTCGACTACCGCCAGGGCACCAGTGTCAGCAATACCCAGGAAGGCAAGGCCGCGATTCTGGGTTCTACCAAGGTGGACGACGACGGCCTGTCATGGGTCGTGGTCTCGGACAATTCCAATGGCAGCAGCTCCAAGGCCAAGGTGTATTTCGCGGGCTATGTCGCTGTCGGGGATGAATTCACGGCTACGGTCGAGGCCGCCGGCACGTCGAAGTTCGGGTCGAACACCTACATCCACTTCTACGATGACAACCCCAACGTCAGCGGCGACGAGCAAGGCAGTTCGCTGGGTCTGTTGCAGTCGCTGAGCTATCACACCTCGTGCTCCAAGCCGATCAATCTCGGCGACGTGGTCGGCAACGCCACGCTGGTGGGCTACACCGGCGAGAAGGGCAGTATCGACCCCACGGTGTGGTACGGCGACGACGCCGACACCGGGCCGGGGCCGGATGTAAAAGTCGGTGATACGGTCGAATTCACCTACGTCGTAACCAATCCGGGCGAAGTCGCGCTGGGCAATGTGGTGGTCACTGACGACCGTCTCGCCGACGTGACCTTCGTGGGCGGCGACACCAACGGCGACGGCCTCCTCGACGCCGGCGAAAAATGGATCTACACCGCCTCGGAGATCGCCGCGAGCGGCACAACAACCAACACCGGCACGGTCACCGCCGCACCGGTCGATGCCCAGGGCAACGTCATCGACACGCTGTCGGTCAGCGATTCCGACGACGCCAACTACAACGGCACCGAGCCGTCGGCCGACCCGGCCTGCGCCACGCTGGTCGGCGCAACCTGGATCAACGAAGGCAGCAATGCGAGCTACATGGTGCAGCTCGACAAGGCGGTCGACCACGACGTGTGGTTCAAGATCCAGGCCACAGACGGCTCGGCTCACCGCGTCGATACCTGGGCCGGCAATCAGGACATCATCTGGGGCGGTTACTACGACTACTACAACTCGCACGGTCGCCAGGTGATCTACGATCGCGTGCCCAACGGCCCCCACGCATCCGACGGCGACCACGCCGCCGTGGGGCCGGACGACGCCAGCTGGGACTACACGGTCTACCAAAATGGCGTAATCCAGTCCGGTGGCGACGTGTGGGTCAAGGTCAGCGCCGGGGAAACCAGCTCGAACGCGTTTGAGATCGAGGCGTGGAAAGAGAAGGTCACCATCGACCTCAACGCCGGCAATGCCGACGGCTACAACGAAGGCACCGAAACCTTTACCCTCAAAATCGTCAGCGACGACTCCGACGCAGTGGATGTGTGCGAACCGCAGCTCGACGTGTGCATTGGCGACCGCACCAGCTACGTCACCTACAGCCCGATCGTGCTCGACCTCGACGGTAACGGCATCCAGACCACCGCACTGGGCGAAAACAGCGGCCGCTTCGACCTGTTCGGCAGCGGCACGCCGATCGAGTCCGGCTGGATCAGCGGCGGCGACGCCTTCCTCGCCGTCGACACCAACGGCAATGGCCGGATCGACGACATCAGCGAACTGTTCGGCGGCAGCACGGGCCAGGGCTTCGCCAAGCTGGCGAGCTTCGACAGCAACGGCGATGGCCTGGTCGACGCGAGTGACGCACGCTTTGGCGAGCTCATGCTGTGGCAGGACGCCAACGAAAACCACCAGACCGACGCAGGCGAGCTGCGCTCACTGGCAGCGCACGGCGTCGAAAGCCTCAAGGTCAGCTATGACAGCGAGGCCTTCATCGACGACAATGCCAACCTGCATCTGGAGCGCTCCAGCGCCACGCTCACCGACGGCAGCACCATCGACATGGTCGACGTCTACTTCAATGCCGCTCCCAGCGCGGCGCAACTCGGCGACGTCGATCTCTCCGGCCTTGGCCAGATCGTCGACAGCGGACTGAACATGGACGCCCTGCTCGGCACCGCCACGACGGCCGCCGCAAGCCCGGCAATCGACACCGCGGCCGATTTCGATCTTGCCGGTATCGCCGCCATGAAGCAGCTCGCCGACACCTACGACCAACCGGCCTATGCCTGAACGCAGGCCAACGATCAACCGACAGAATCCGAATCCAAACAGGAGAAACACCATGAAAACTGCCCACGTGAAAGCAAGCGCCCTCGCGGCCGCCCTGGCTGCCACGCTGTTCGCCGGCGCCGCACAGGCGGACTCGCTCACCACAGACCCCAGCAGCCTGGGCCTGGGCACCGGACTGATCTTTGACGTCACCATCGGCGGCAACGCGGTTCAGCGTTCCGCTGGCAGCTTCAACATCACCAACAACGACACCGGCACCAGCTTTGCCGCATTCTGCGCCGACATTTCGACCGGCATTTCTCCGTTCGCGCTTGTCGGGTTGGAATACGACAAGCTCGCCGCAGCCAGCTTCATCACCGACCCGACCAAACTGCAGAATGTGCAAAGCCTGTACGACCAGCGCTACGGCACGCTGGACCTGACCAGCAAAATCAATACCGCAGCCTTCCAGATCTCGCTGTGGGAACTGCTCGATGACGGCAATCTGGGCACGGGTAACGTTATGTGGAGCGCCACGGCCGACGCCGATAAAAGCTCCGCGCTGGCCATGGCCGGCAACTGGCTCACCAACCTGTCGGACCCGACGGCCACCGACACCTACGATCTGAACGTATGGTCGCGCGGCACCCGCGACCCCAACAGCCAACCCTACATCCAGGCCTCGCTCATTCCTACCGGCAACGTGCCCGAGCCCGGCACGCTGCTGCTGGGGCTGGCCGGCCTCGCCGGCATCGGCATGATGCGTCGCAAGGCTTGAGCCTGCGGTGAATCGGCGCCCGGCCCCCTGACTCAGGCGGCTGACGGCACCAGAGCCCATGCCTCGCGCATGCGGCGCTGGTGCCGTTTTTGTTGTCTCCCATCCCCCCGCCCCGCACCCCACGCCACCAGCGGATACACTGCCATGCCCCATTTACCGCGTGAGCGATCCATGACTTCAGCCTCCTTCACCGCCGCCCTGTGGCAGCGCCCGGCGCGCACGCTGGCCGTGCTCGCCGCCCTGGCCGTCAGTGCCCCGCTTCACGCGGCGCTGATGCCATCGCCGTCCGTGATTCCCGACGCCTTGTCGGCAAACCCCGGCAACCCGCTCACCGCGGCCTATGGCGCACTGCAGGCCGGACGCTACGCCGAAGCGGAAGCCACCTTCATCGGCCACCTCGCCACCCACCCCGATGACCCGATGGCAATGCTGGGCCTCAGCGCCCTCGCCCAGACGCAGAACGACGCGCAAGGCGCCCGCACGTGGATGAACAAAGCGCTGGAACGTGCGCCGCAGAACCCCGCCCTGATCCATGCCAACGGCCGCCTCGCCCAAGCACAGGAGCGCTGGCAGGACGCGATCAGCAGCCTCGAACAAGCGGTCCATCTGGCGCCGCAGGCCGCCGGCCCGCGCAGCGACCTCGCAGCCCTGCTGCTCAAGCTCGGGCGCGCGCCCGAGGCCATCGCCCATTTCCAGACACTTGCCGACGCAGCCCCCGACGACCTCACCCGCCGCAGCCACCTCGGCATCGCCCACGTTGCCGCCGGACACGACGCCGACGGCGTGAAATACCTCGAATCCGCACAAAATGGCCACGATGACGACGCGATGGCACTCAGCGCCCTTGCGCTCGCCTACCAGCGCCTCGGCGATCACCCCCGCGCGCTGCGCACCAGTGACCGCCTGATCGCGGCAAACGCCGGCCATGCCTCGGCCTGGCTGATACGCGGCGACGCACTGATCGCCCTGCAACGCGGCGATGAAGCCGTCGATGCCTATACCCGCGCCGAGGCGCTCGCCCCCTCACCCGTCGCCGCACTCAAACGTGGCTCGGCGCTCGAACGCCTCGGCCGCAACGACGACGCCGAAGCCGCGTATCGCGCCGCCCTCGCGCTCGACCCGCGGTTTGGCCCGGCCCACAACAACCTCGCCTTCCTCATCGCCAGCCAGCCCGAACGCCACGACGAAGCGCTCACTGCCGCACGGCTCGCCGTGACCATCGACAACAGCCGGGCCGCCTATCACGACACCCTCGGCTGGGTGCATCAGCAACGCGGCGACACCGAGTTGGCCCGCGCCGCCTACCAGCATGCCCTCGCCCTCGACGCCAACCACCCCGCCGCCCAACGCCACCTGGCGGCCCTCGGCACCACCCCCACGCCACCCGCCGCGCAGGCCGCCGCGCCCGCTCCCCACGCAGAGAACGCCGCCCCCGCCCCCGGCGCTGAAACCGCAGCCGCAGCGCTGCACCAGCGCTTCGATGCGTGGCGCAGCGCATGGGAGAACAAGCAGGTCGACGACTACCTCGCCCTCTACGGCGCCACCTTCTCCCCGCCGCACGGCATGACGCGCCGCGCCTGGGAAGCTGACCGCCACAAGAAACTGGGCAAGAAAGGACGGATCGAAGTCACCATCAGCCAGCTTGTCAGCAGCATCGACGGCGACACCGCAACGCTGAATTTTCGCCAGCGTTACGCCTCGTCCAACTACGCCGATGTCAGCCAGAAAACGCTCGAGTGGCGACGCGACAACGGCGTCTGGCAAATCGTCGGCGAAGCCTCGACACGCATCGACTGACACAGCTCGCGCGGGCGCCACGCGGGCGCCGCACACGCGCCCGCAACATGCAGAGCGCCTTGACGCGATATCGGTAGCTGTATATATTTACAGTTATTGATATCGCGTCAAGGAGCCCTTCCATGAACCGACTCATCTCCCTGCTGATGCTCGGCTGCGGCCTGCTGTTCGGCTTCGCCCTCGCCGCCCAGACCGACGCCGTGCGCTACGTCATTCCGGCGCTGCTCGCACTCATGGTCGCCACCCTCACCCGCCTGAACCGTTTCGACCGATAGGCAGCTGACACACCGGCGCATGCCACGCACCGTCAGACCGGGTCACACCCGGCTCTCGGGCACCGCCCCCGCACCCCGGCCAGCGAGGCTGGCAACATGTTCGGGCGTAAAAATCCGCGATGCGCGGTTTCTGGTGCCGGTTTGCAGGGCGCGCCTCAGGATTTATTTCACGCCAGACATGGCGATTGTCATGCCCGTCCCTGCCCGCCGGAGACGCTACCGCCACGCATGAAGCACGTGTAGATCGATCCGCCGCAGTCGCGACCGATCTCAAATCAAGTCCATGCCGTACAAGCCGCCGAGGATCAGCACGGCGAGGAAGACGGTGTTCACCACCATCATCAGCACCGGCCGCCAGCCCAGCGCGGCGATCTGCTGGAACGAGGTCTTCACGCCCAGCGCGGCGATGGCCACCACCAGGCACCAGCGCGACAGGTCCGAACACGCGCTGGACACTGCCTTGGGGACCAGGCCCGCGCTGTTGGCCACCAACAGCACCGCGAACACCACCAGAAACCATGGCAGCAGCGGCGGCTTGGCGCCCTGGGCCTTGCCCTGGCGAAACAGCACCGACAGCACCAGCACCACCGGCAGCAGCATGGCCACGCGCAGCAGCTTGACGAAGACGGCGGCGTCGCCCACTTCGGGCGAGATCAGGTAGCCGGCGGCCACCACCTGGGCCACGTCGTGGATCGAGCCGCCGAGGAACACCGCCGCGGCGTTGGGGTCCAGCCCGAGCGCGGCGGCCAGGGACGGATAGGCGATCATCGCAATGGTGGACAGCGCAGTCACCCCGACCACGGTGAACAGGGTGAAGCGCTGGTTCTCCTCCGACTTGGGCAGCACCGCGGAGATCGCCAGCGCCGCCGACGCGCCGCAGATGGCCACCGCGCCGCCGGTCAGCACGCCCTCGAGCAGCGGCCGGCCGAGCAGGCGGCCGATGAGGGTGCCGAACAGGATCGTGGCGACCAGCGCACCGATGACCAGCAGCACCGGCCCGGCACCCAGGCCGGAGATCTGTTCGAAGGTGATCCGCGCCCCCAGCAAGGCCACGCCAAAGCGCAGCACCTGGCGCGCGGTGAAGTCGATGCCCGCCTTCACCTTGGGGCCGTTGGCGGCAAAATTGAAGGCCATGCCGAAGAACAGCGCGTACAGCAATTGCGGCCCGCCCTGGTGCTCGGACACGAAGGTGGCGGCCATCGCGATGGTGATGGCGGTCAGCAGGCCCGGCCACAGTTCCAGCAAGACACTGGCGTGCAGGCCGGGCGGCAGGCGCAGGGTGGCGTGGCGCATGGGGGGCTCCGGGTTCTTGGTTGCGGTGGTCATAGCGCGGCCCTGGCGACCGGCGTCGCCGAGACGCGGCGACGGCGGAAGGTGGCCGCCTTGGCCGGGTCGCGCAGCAGGAAGTGCGACAGCGCCGGGATCAGGATCAGCGCACCGATCATGTTCGACACGAACATGAAGGTCAGCAGGATGCCCATGTCGGCCTGGAACTTGATCGGCGACCAGATCCAGGTCACCACGCCGGCGGCCAGCGTCACCCCCACCAGCGCAACCACCTTGCCGGTAAACAACAGGGCACGGCGGTAGGCGTCGGCCAGCGAAGCGCCGGCACGCTGCTGCGCAAGCTGGGTGGAGAGCAGGTAGAGCGCGTAGTCCACCCCGATGCCCACGCCCAGCGCGATCACCGGCAGGGTGCCGACCTTGACGCCGATGCCGAGCAGCACCATCAGCGCCTCGCACAGGATGGAGGTCATCATCAGCGGGATCATCGCCACCACCACCGCGCGCCAGCTGCGGAAGGAGATCAGGCACAGCACGATCACCGCGGCATAGACATAGAGCAGGATCGCCTGGTTGGCCTCGCGCACCACGATGTTGGTGGCCGCGTCGATGCCGGCGGTGCCGGCGGCGAGCAGGAACTGGCGCTCCGGCGTGCTGTGCGCCTCGGCAAAGTCGGCCGCGGCGGTGACCACGCGGTCGAGCGTCTCGGCGCGGTGGTCGCTCAGATAGGCGATCACCGGCATCACCGAGCAGTCGGTGTTGAACAGGTCGGGGTTGTTCACCGAGGCCTGCTGCGCGCCGTAGTTGAGCACATTCTGGTTGCGCGCGATGGTCAGCCACTTGGGGTTGCCCTCGTAGGAGCCGGCGGTGATCTGGCGCACCGCGTCGCCGAGGAAGACCGTGGTGTGCACACCGGGCACCTGTTGCAGCGTCCAGGCCAGCCGGTCGGCCTCGACCAGGGTCTGGTACTTCAGGCAGCCCTCGGCGGCGGTGCGCACGATCACCGCGAACTGGTCGCTGGAAAGCGCGTAGTTGCCATTGATGTAGGCGTTGTCGCGGTTGTAGCGCGAGTCGGCGCGCAGCTCGGGCGCCCCGGCGTCGAGGTCGCCGATCTTGAGCTCGGCGCGCAGCATCTGGCCGGCGCCGGTCAGCACCACGGCCACCGCCAGCGCCCCGATGGCCCAGCGCCGCTCGGTGAAGCGGTTGAGCAGGCGCCACACGGCGCCGGTCTGGCCGCCCTCGTCGGTCTCCAGCACGCTGCGCTGCGCCGCCGCCGGGCTCACCCCGACATAGGACAGCAGCACCGGCAGCAACACCAGGTTGGTGAACACCAGCGCCGCCACGCCCACACTGGCCGTCACCGCCAGCGCCTGGATCACCGGGATGTCGATCACCATCAGCACCGCAAAGCCGACCGCGTCGGAGACGATCGCGGTGAGGCCGGCCAGGAACAGTCGGCGGAAGGTGAAGCGCGCCGCGACCAGCCGATGCATGCCGCGGCCGATGTCCTGCACGATGCCGTTCATCTTCTGCGCGCCGTGCGACACACCGATGGCGAACACCAGGAACGGCACCAGGATGGAGAACGGGTCGAGCGGATAGCCGAAGCCGGCGACGATGCCCAGCTGCCACAGCACCGCGGTGGCCGAACAGGCGATCACCAGCACCGTGCTGCGCAGGCAGCGGCTATAGATCAGGATCACCACGAAGGCGACCAGCGTGGCGAAGGCGAAATAGCTCATCACCTCGCCCACCCCGTCGATGAGGTCGCCGATCAGCTTGGCGAAGCCGATGATGTGCACACGGATCTCGGGCGCGTTGGCCGTGCCGGCCTGCTCGAAGCGGGCGCGGATGTTCTCCTCCAGCGTATGCGACAGCGCCCGGTAGTCGATGGTCTCGCCGGTGGCCGGGTCGGTGTCCATGAGCGGCACGAAGATCATGCTCGACTTGAAGTCGTTGCCGACGAAGCGGCCGACGATGCCCGAGCGCGCGATGTTGAGCTTCAACTGCTCGGTGGCGGCCGGGGAGCCGTCGTAGTTGTCGGGCATCACCGGCCCGCCACGGAAGCCTTCCTCGGTGATTTCGGTCCAGCGCACCGAGGGCGTCCACAGCGACTTGACCCAGGCGCGATCGACCCCCGGCGTGAGGATCAGCTCGTCGCTGATCTTCTTCAGGGTGTCCTGGTAGGTCGGGTCGAAGATGTCGCGGTCGGTTGCCACCACGATGCGCAGCGCATTGCCTAGGCCGCGCAGTTCCTGCCGGTTGTCGAGGTAGTTCTTGATGTAGGGGTGGCTCTGCGGCAGCACGCTCTCGAAGCTGGCGTTCAGCTCGAGCTTGGTCGCGGCGAGCACCGCCAGCACCACGGTCGTCAGGGCGCAGAGCAGCATCACCACCCAGCGGTGATTGAAGATCATCCGCTCGAGGCGACTGCCGGAGTTCGGGTTGAACTCGGCCAGGGTGGGCACGACCGATGTCGGGTCCTGCGAGTCGAAGTTGGTGCTCATCGCGAGGGTCTCCAGGCGTCGTTATTTGAAGGTCTGCACGGCGATGCCGCGGGCACCGGCGACAATCGCCGCCCCGGGGCCGACCGGCAGCACCGCCGAGGCCGGCACCGGGCGCGCCAGCTTGACCGGCGTGAAATGCGCGCCGCCGTCGCGGCTGCTCAGCAAGCGGCCGGCCTGGCTGGCCAGCATCAGGTGCTGCCCGCCGTCGGAGGCGGCCGCGGTCAGCCCTTCCTCCAGGCCGGTGTCGAGCTTGGTCCAGCTGGCGCCCAGATCGGTGCTGCGATAGGCGTTGCCACGCAGACCGAAGACGATCACCGCATCGTTGGTGCCGGTGAGGCCGAAGTAGCTGCCCTTGTAGGGGGTCTCGACCGCGTCGAAGCGCGCGTTCGTGGCGTCCAGCCGCAGCACCAGGCCCTGCTCGCCGGTCACCCACAGCGCGCCGGCCGCCGGGCGGATGGCATACAGATGCAGCGCCTGCGGGTTGTCGGTGCGCTCCAGCCAGGGCGTCCAGCGCTGGCCGCCGTCGGTGGTGCGCAGGATCAGGTTGAAGGCGCCGACGACGAAGCCGGTGTTCTCATCGGCGAACCACACATCGAGGAAGGGGCTCTCGGCACCCTGGGCCACGAAGCGCTCGGCCTCGGCCGTCCATTGCGCATCACCCTGCTTGGTGTAGTAGGCCAGCATCAGCTCGCCGACGCGGTGGCCGTCGAGCTGCGTGTGCCAGGTGGCGCCGGCATCGGTGGTGGCCAGCACCACGCCATCGTGGCCCACGGCCCAGCCGCGCTGCGGGCTGGGAAAGCTCACCGCCACCAGGTCCGAGCTGACCGGCACCGTGGCCTGCTGCCAGTTCGCGCCCTGGTCGTCCGAGTAGACGATGTGGCCGCGCTGGCCCACCCCGATCACCCGCTGCCCGGCCATGGTGAGGCCGTTGATCAGGCCCCGGGCGGCCAGCGGACTGGCCAGGACCGGGGTCTCCAGCACGTCCTGAAAGTCCGCGGCCGGGGCCGTTGTGGGCAGCAGCAGGCAAAGGGCCAGCGCCGCGCCGCCGAATCGATGCACGTTCATGTCTTGCCTCTGTCGGGTGGGCGTCCGGTGCGGCGCGCCTGCTCGATTGCGCCGCACCGGTAACCCAGGGGGAGGGAACGGTGGTGTTTTTGAGACGGGCTCAGCGGATGCCGGCACCGGCCAGGGAGTCTGCGCTCCACTCACGTTCGGACAGCGGCTTGGTGTGGCGCAGGCCGCCGGTCTCGGCAATGAAGCCGGTCAGCGAGTAGATGCCGGCGACCAGGTCGTAGTGGCCGAACATGTCGGTGTAGGGCGCGGGCAGGTCGTAGCTCGGGGCCATGTAGGCGAAACCGGCGCGATAGAGCTGGCCGCGACCGTCGTACTGGTCGGAGGCGAGCGCCGCCCAGGAGTCCTCATCGAGGTAGAACACGCGCTTGCCATACACATGGCGCTTGCCGTCGCGCAGCGTGGCCTCGACCACCCACACCCGGTGCAGCTCCCAGCGGACCAGGTCCGGGTTCATGTGGTTGGGCTTGAGCAGCGCGTCCTGCTTGGCCTCATACACTGCGGCGTAGTCGTTGTAGGGCACGATCATCTCTTTCTTGCCGACGAGCTTGAAGTCGAAGCGCTCCATCGAGCCGTTGAAGATGAACACGTCGTCGAAGGTGTTGCTGCCCGCGGTACCGGGGTTCGGCGTGTCGTGCGACAGATCGGGGGCGACCTTCACGCGGCGCTGGCCGGGCAGATAGGTCCAGGCGCGGCGGTCCTTGGCGCTCACGTCGAGCGGATCGATGATCAGCAGGCCCTCGCCGGCGCGGCGGGCCGGGCCGGTGTACATCAGCTTGATGCGCCAGTAGGTGTCGGCCGAGTCCTTGCCGGCATCCCAGAACGGATACTCCTGGGTGCTATTGCCCTCGGTGGCCAGCGTCACGCGGCCGCTGGCGTCCACGTTCAGGTTGCGGTACTTCGACTGGTAGGCCTGGCCGTTGAAGCGCACCAGGTGGTTCCACATCGCCTCGTAGCCGGTCTTGGGCATCGGGAACGGGAAGCCGGCGTGGCAGCCTTCCATCGAGCGGCCTTCGTTGCTGGTCTTGGCGGCCACCGCGCACTTGGCGGTGTTGTCGGTGACGAACTTGGGAAAGGACACGCTGCGATGCGTGGGGTACACGTCGATGCGGAAGCTCGGGTGCTTGTGCAGCAGCGCCTTGGTGCCCTCGGTGAGCTTGTCGGCATGCTCGGCCATGTTCTTGGCGTCGATGCTCAGGCGCGGCTTCTCGCCGGCAAACGGGTTCGGCCGCACGCCGTCGCCGGGCTTGAAGCCCGCCGGCGCGGTGGTCAGGCCGCCGGTGTAGGCGGGAATCGTGCCGTCCTTGTTGGCGGCCTTCTCGGCGCCGATGGCGGTCAGCGTGGTGCCCAGTTGCTTGGCCTCGTCGGCGCTCACGCCGGCCACGGCCGCGCTGCTCAGGGCCAGCGTCAATGCCGCCGGCAGCAGGGTATGGGTCAGTTTCATGTCGGTCCTCCTCCTCAGAAGGTGGTCTTGAACGTGAGGCTCACGAAGCCGCGATCCTTCAGCAGCGTGGTGAAGCCGTTCTGGGTCGTCACGGCGGTGCCGTTGTCGTTGTAGTGGCCGAAGTAATCGACGTACTTCAGCTCGATGCGGTACTTCTGATGCACATCGGCGGACAGCCCGATGCTGTAGTTGCCGTTCTTCTCGTTGCCGCCGAACACCGTGGAGGCATTGCCCTTCAGGCCGACCGACACCGCCATCGGCGCGGACAGATCGACGCCCGGGAAGACCTGGTACCAGGTGGGCGTGAAGGCGAGCGCCAGGCCCATGTAGTTCTTGGTGGTGCAGCCGTCCCACTTGTCGCGGTTGTTACAGGGGGCGAAGCCTTCGGCGTAGAACAGGTTTTCGCCGCTGCGCACCTTGGTCCAGGTGGCGTAGGTCAGCTCGGCGGCCCAGGTGGCCGAATCAAACACCGGGGTCTCGGAGATCAGGCCGAGGGCATTGACCAGCCCGTGCCAAGTGTCACCCCGCGGGCCGCTGGTCTCGCCGCGCTCGGGCAGCCCGCTCGGCGAGATGCCCAGCACCTGGGCGTTGAGCGGCGTGTTGCGCCGATACGAGATCTCGGCGCCGACGCTCACCCCACCGATGTTCTTGGCCAGGCTGACGCCGAACAGGTCGATGTCATCGGCGTAGATCAGGTTGTAGCGGCTCACCCCGGCACCGACCTGGGTCAGCAGCGCCTGCGGCAGCTTGTCGGCGTAGTGGCGGTAGTAGAAGCCCACGGTGCCGTCGAGCGCCTCGGGCGACCAGCGCAGCGACACGCCGTACTCGCCGGTGTGCCTGGGCTCGACCGCGTGGCCGCGCGTGGCAAAGCCCAGGCCGGCGCTCAGGAACTGGCGATCCGGCCCGTTGAAGGCGAAATCGACCGGCCCCAGATAGGTGCCGCCTTCCGGATAGCGGTAGGCCTCCCAGTCGAGAAAGTACTGCCCGGCCACCGACACCGTGTCGGTGATCTGCGCCTGGCCGGAGAGCTGGTTCAGCGGGCGGAACAGCTCCTTGGCCTCGGTGCCCGGAGTGGCGAAGCCCTTTTGCAGGTCGAGCGGCATCTGCGCGTAGGACACGCTGTGCAGCGCACCGCCAAGGAACAGCGACTCGCCCCAGAACACCGTGTGCCGGCCAAATTTCAGGCGCACCGGCACGTCACCGAGGTCAAAGTTGTTGAACACGAAGGCATCGAGCAGCTCGCCCGAGGGGCCGCGGTAGAAGCGCTTGGTGTAGTCGCTGTAGACCTTGTTCGCGTAGCTCGGAATGCCCGACAAGGGCGCATTCGGATTCGACCGGCTCTCGGCGCCATAGGCCGCGTCGTACCACGCCGCACCGCTCAAGCGGAAACCCATCCGGCCTTGGTAGATCACATCCAGCTCGGTGAGCAGGTCCAGCCGGTTGGCAACCACGTCGCCGTTGTCGAAGCTGTAGGTGCCCTCGTCGGTCAGCGCGGAGTTGCCGATTTTGCTGTCGCGGCTCTCGACCCGGGTCGCCACGTTGTAGCGGACCGTGTTGTCCCAGCGGACGCTGAGATCCTCGTTGCCGGTATCGATCTCGAAGGCCAAGGCGCTGCCCGCGCCGCCCGCCATCAAGGCCATCGCGATTGCGATGGGGCGCACCCGGCTCAGCGGGCTAAGTTGTCTCCTGTGATTCATGGCTTCCCATCCCTTGTTGTGGTCGTGGAGTTGTGGGTCCGTCAGCCGGGTCATCCCCGTTTCAGTGGGGCCCATTGTCCGCGTCGCGAAAAGGGACACCCCCCCCGCGTTCGGGGGGGAGGTAGGTCGCCGGGGGGGTCGCTCCCCCCCCTTTTTTCCGGCAGGGCGCCGACGACGGACGCCGGCCGTCACACCGAGCGCAAGATCACGCCCCCCACCGCTGCCTCCTCCGATCCCCCCTGACAGGGGTAGGGACGACCGCCGCCGGCAGGCATGTACTGGCACCACCCGGAACAACTGATCGAGAGGCACCCGAAATGGCACACGCGATGACTGCAAATGATCTTGGGCGGGAAAACCGGACGTTCAAAGGAACGGGGGGCGTCAGCCGCGAGAACCGCAACCTGGGTTTTCGACCCGCCTTTCTGGATGCGGACACCGGCGCGGTCTACCCCGCCTGTTTCGCCAACGGCATGCCCGCGCCCTTCCACCTGCTCGACGGCCTGCCCGACGAAGTGGTGTTGACCCGCCTTCCCAACGGCCGGGTCATGGCCGTCAAGCAGTCAATCACCTCCGGCTTCGTCTGCGAAGGCCGGTTCTACACCCGCCAACAGGCCGCCGATCGGGTCACGGCGATGATGTGAGATCTCTGCGGCGCGAGGCCGAAATTGATGGTGACTTTGCGCGAATGTCGGCGCCTTGCGAGCCGGTCGGCCGGTCGCGCGACGAGCGTTCGCCGAGACCGACCTGCAGCCTTGCCAATTTTTGCCAAGCCGACTAACCTGCGCCCATGAGCACGATGAACATTTCCTTGCCCGACAGCCTGAAAGCCTTCGTGGACGAGCAGGTGAGCGAGCGGGGCTACGGCACCAGCAGCGAGTACGTGCGCGAACTGATTCGCAAGGATCAGGATCGTCAGCACTTGCGTGGCCTGCTACTGGCCGGCGCGACGACTGCGCAGGCGTCTGAGGCCAATGCCGCTTACTTCGACGGTCTGCGTGACCGGATGCGCAGGGCGGTCAAGCCGGCTTCCCGCGGGTGAAGGTCAAACCCGTCGTTCCACGTGAGCGGGCCACGCAGGACGTCGACGATGCGCTAGCCTACTATCTCGAAGAGGCTTCCTCATCGGTTGCGCTCGGCCTCATCGACGAACTGGAGCGGGCCTATACCCACATCGCCCGCCATCCCGACACGGGTTCGCCTCGCTATGGGCACGAGTTGGATCTTCCTGGTCTGCGCGCCTGGCGGCTGTCGGCCTACCCCTACCTCGTCTTCTACGTCGAACGACCGGAATACATCGATGTCTGGCGCGTGCTGCACAGCCAGCGCGACATTCCCGCCTGGATGCAGGGCCCCGACGCCTTCGCCTGACGCCCCCTTTCCACCACCGCGCGACTACTCCATCCCCTCCAGCAGCCCCAGGATCTGGGCGCGGCGGACGACGTGTTTGCGGGAGCCGGCGTCGAGTTTGCCGAACAGGTTCTTGAGGTGCCACTTGACGGTCTCTTCCCCCACCGACATGGCCTGGGCGATTTCCTTGTTGGAGAGGTTGCGCGCCAGTAGTTCGAGGACGGCGCGTTCCTTGGGGGTGAGGACCATGCTCGGCACGGCGCGCGGGCCGGCGGCGGTGCGCTCGGCGGACGGGGGTACAGCGCGGGCGACCGGCACGGTGTGGCCGGCGTCGCGCCCGCCGGCCGCCTCGTCGGCCACCCGCCGCGCCCAGTCGGCCAGCGCCGGGTGGGCGTCGACAAAGGTGCGGGCCAGGCCGTAGGTCTGCGCCAGGTTCATGGCTTCGAGCAGCAGGGCGCGGCCGTCCTCGCCCTGGCGGTCGAGGGCGAACGCGCGCAGCGCCATGATCTCGATGCCCACGCGGCCCAGTTTGCGGTCGTCGACCAGCGGGGCGGCGCGGTCTAGCACCGCCAGCACCGTCGGCCAGTCCTGGGCCGCCACCGCGGCATGGACATGCGCCATGGCCTGCAGCCACACCACCGAGCGGCGCCACAGCGGGCCGGCCGGCAGGTCGTCGCGCGCGAGGATGTCGTCGATGCGCTGCACCAGCGCCCGGCAGGTTTCCGAACGGAAGCGCCCGGCGTGCATGCGCACCTGGTCGGCCAGGCTGGCCACGCACAGCCGCGGCAGGCGGCGGGCATCGCCGATGGCATAGAGCGCTTCGAGCAGGTCGAGCGCGCGGTGTTCGACGCCCTGGGCGGCGGCAATGCGCGCCGCCGTGCGATAGCCGAAGAGCGCGGTCTCCGGCGTGCCGACCCGCTCGAGCATGTCGAGCCGGTGGGCCAGCAGGGCCGCCGCTTCGTCCACCCGGTCGCGCTCGTAGCAGGCCGCCGCCAGCAGCGAGGCGAGCATGCAGGCGAGCGGGTGGCGGCGGCCGAGGTCGGCGTCGGCGCTGGCCAGGGCCGGGCGCAGCACATCTTCGCCGAGCTTCACCTGCCCCTCCCACAGATAGGCCAGACCGGTGACGAAATCGCCCCAGCGTGTGGCGTAGCCGTAGGCTTCGCCATAGGCGCCGCGCGGCACGGCCTGCTGGTGGCGCCGTGCCTGGGCCGGGTCGCCCTGCAGGATGGCGAGCATCGACAGGCGGTTGGCGTGCATCTGCAACAGGCGCGGCTCGCGCGCCGGCGGGGCGTCGATCCACGGCTTGAACAGCGCCACGCAGCGATCCGGTTCGTCGGCGTAGTAGGCGCCGCCGGAGACGATCAGCGCGTGTTCGTAGCGCAGGGCGGCGTCAACGTCCGGCGCCTCGAGCATGGGCGCCAGCAGGCGACCGGCCTCCTCGTGGCGTTCGCTCAGGGCCAGCGCCCAGGCCGCGGCCAGGCGCAGGCGCGGGCGCCGCTCCAGCTCGGCCTCGGGCAACAGTTCGAGCCATTCGAACACCGCCTGCTGCTGGCCCTGGACCACGGCGTCGTAGAGGCACTGCTCGGCCAGGTCGTAGGCCTTTTCTCGCTGCCCGGCGGCATGGGCGTGGCGGGCGGCCTCCTCGATCATGCCGTGCTCGACCAGCCAGGCCATGGCCCGGGCATGGAGGTCCACCTGCTGCTCAGCGGGGAGTTCGGTCAGGCGCAGGCGGAACGCATCGCGCGCCAGGGCATGCAGCCGGCACCATTCGCTGGCGTCGCTGGCGTCGCTGGTGATGAAGATCGGGGTGTCCTGCATCAGCCGCGCGAGGCGCGCCGGGGCATCGTCGGCACCGGTGAGCGCCCGGCACAGGTCGGGGTGGAACTGATCGACAACGGCGATGCGGGTGAGGAAGCCCACATCGTCGGCCGCCAGCTTTGCCACTAGGCCACCCAGCAGGTGTTCGCCCCCCTTGCCCGAATCGGCCGCCAGCGATTTGATCGCCACCAGCGGATCACCGCCCTCAGGAATGGCCGCCAGGGCCAGTTGCAGGCCCAGGGGTCAGCCTTCGGTCAACTCCTGCAGGCGGGCACTGCAATCGGCATCGACCTTCTCGCCGAAGCGCTCGCGCACCAGGGCCAGGGTTTCGTCCAGGCTGAAGCGCAGCGTTTCGGGGCCCAGCACCAGGCAGTGGCCGTAGTCGACCAGGTCGGCCACCACGGCGTCGATGCCACCGCGCGCCCCGATCACCAGCCTCAGGTTGGCCGGCAGGTTGTGCACCAGGTAGGTGAGCGCGGCGAAGTTGCGCGGCGACAGGCGCTCGGCTTCGTCGACGATCAGCACCAGGTCCAGCGCGGTCTGCGCCACCTCGGCCAGCCAGGCTGTCACGCCGCCCAGCTCGCCGGCAGACCCGGCCGTCTCGAGCAGCAGCTGGCCGAAGGTCGGCCGCGCACAGCCGGTGCGCACGGCGAGGGTCAGGCCATGGAGAAAGCGCTGCGGATCATCGCGCTCGTCGCAGGACATCCAGGCCACGGCCGCGCCGCGCGCCAGAAACTCGCGCCGCCACTGGCCGAGCAGGGTCGTCTTGCCGAAGCCGGGCGGGGCCTGGACCACGATCACCGCGCGGTCGGCGAACTGCTCGTGCTCCAGCCCCAGCCGCGGCCGCTGCAACTGGTGGCGCGGCGGGCGCGGCGGCGACGTCCTGAGGACGAGTTCGGAAAACGCGGTGCCGGTGTCGCTGACTGCGTTGGTCATCAAACACACCCATGTGTTCTTGGCCCGCTGTAGCGGGTCGATCTTATGTATCGGGGGGCACCCCCCGGTCTCCTCCATGCCCGCGCCCTCGCACTGGCGGGCACGGGTGCCACGGAATCCTTGTCCGGTGCGGCACACAGACATTTAAGCACGGGGGGGCCGGCATCGGCACCCCCCCTTTTTCGAGGGGGGCAGGACGCCGGGGGGGTGCATACCATTCAGGCCATATCAGTACCCCAGGCGAGGAAAAGGCCATGCAATTCATCGATGTCTGTGCCGTGCAGGACGTCACGCCCGAGCGGGGCCGCCCCGCCATCGTTGGCGGCAAGCCTGTCGCCCTGTTCCAGGTGGACGGCGCCATCCATGCGCTCGACAACAGCTGCCCCCACGGCGGCGCCGCACTCAGCGGCGGCGCGCTGTGCGGCCGCCATGTCACCTGCCCCGCCCACGGCTGGCGCTTCGACGTGACCTCCGGCGCGCTGGCCGTGGCGCCGACGATCACGGTCGCGAAGCACCCGGTTCGCATCGATGGTGACCGCGTGCTGGTCGGCATCGCTGCGCAGGCCTGACCCTTCATTCGCATCACGGACGAGGAGCCACCATGTACCGCCATCTGCTCGTGCCCATTGACGGCACCGATCTGTCCACCGCCACGATCAGCCAGGCCGTCGAGTTTGCACGGGCGCTGGGCGCGCGCATCACCTTCTTCCACGCCCAGCCCGACTTCGCGGCCTCGCTCAGTGGCGACGCGGAGGTGGTACGGCTCACCGCGCCGGCCGACTTTGTCTATGCCTACCAGGGCCGGGCGCGCGAGCTACTGACCAAGGCCGAATCGGCCGCCCGGGCCCAGGGCGTGCCCTGCGCCTCCACCAGCGCGGTGAGCGACAGCCCGTACAGCGCCATCGTGTCCACGGCGCGGGAAGCGGGCTGCGACCTGATCTACATGGCCTCGCACGGGCGCAAGAGCACGCTGGGCATGCTGCTCGGCTCGCAGACCCTGAAGGTGCTGCTGCATTCCGAGATCCCGGTGCTGGTCGCCGCCACCACCAACCCGCCGGCACCGATCCAGGCCATCGGCATCATCCGCGAGGAGCACCGCTCGCTGGCGGCCGTGCTGCACGCCTGGCAGCACCTGCTGAAGACCGCCAGCGACGGGAACACCCCGCCCGATCCGGCCCTGATGCGCGCCATGCTGCGCTATATCAAGGCCTTCCCGCTTGCCTTGCACCACCCGAAGGAGGATGAATACCTCTTCCGGCGGCTACGCGAGCGGACCCACACCATGAACGCCGAACTCGACGAACTCGAACGCCAGCACGTGCGCGACCACCAGCTGGTGGATGCGCTGGCCGACACGCTGGAGCGCCACATCGCCGGCGAGGCCGCCCTGGCCGACCTGGACCAGGCGGTGTCCGCCTACGCCCGCTTCATCTGGGACCACATGGGCCGCGAGGAAGGCGTGATCCTGCCCGCCGCCCAGCGCTACCTGACCGACGCCGACTGGGACGAGATCAACGCCGTGTTCTTGGAGAACCGCGACCCGCGCTTCTCGGGCGACACCGACGCCGAGTTCAAGCGCCTGTTTTCGCGCATCGTCAATATCGCGCTGCCGGCAGACCGCTGAGCGCGCCACGCATCAAACGACAAGATCAAAGGAGGAGAACACCGTGGAACAAGCCATTCGCTTCCATGAAACAGGCGGGCCGGAGGTGCTGCGCCGGGAACAGGTCGAGGTGGGCGAACCCGGCCCGGGGCAGGTGCGCCTGCGCCACGAGGCCGTTGGCCTCAACTTTGCCGACACCTATTTCCGCAACGGCACCTACCCCATTCCCCTGCCCGCCGGCATGGGGGTGGAAGGCGCGGGCGTGGTCGAGGCCGTCGGCCCGGGCGTGACGAACGTGGCCGAGGGCGACCGGGTGACCTACACCGGCTTCCTCAACACCCTGGGCGCCTACAGCACCGCCCGCCTGATCCCGGCCGAGCCGCTGATCAAGCTGCCCGACGGCATCAGTTGCGAGACGGCTGCTGCGATGACCATGCGCGGCCTCACCTCGGCCTACCTGATGCGCCGCATCCATCCGTTCCAGCAAGGCGACACCGTGCTGCTGCATGCGGCCGCCGGCGGCGTCGGCCTGATCGTCTCGCAATGGGCCAAGCTGCTCGGCCTGACCGTGATCGGCACGGTTTCCAGCGAGGCCAAGGCCGAGGTGGCCCGCGCCCACGGCTGCGACCACGTGATCAACTACAGCCATGAGGACGTGGCCAAGCGGGCACGCGAGCTGACCGACGGCGTCGGGGTGAACGTGGTCTTCGACAGCGTCGGCAAAAGCACCTTCATGGCCTCGCTCGACTCGCTCAAGCGGCGCGGCCTGATGGTTTGCGTGGGCACCGCCTCCGGCACCATCCCGCCCTTCGATCCGCAACTGCTGGCCATGAAGGGCTCGCTCTACCTGACCCGCCCGGCGCTGGCCGACTACATCGCCGACCCCGCCGAAAAGGCCGAGCTGGCCGGCGAGATCTTCGGCCATGTGGCCGCCGGGCGCATCAAGATCGAAATCAACCAGCGCTACGCGCTCGAAGACGCCGTGCAGGCCCACCGCGACCTGGAGTCGCGCAAGACGACCGGTTCGTCGGTGTTCGTGATCTGAGAGGAGACGGCAACAAAATGAAAATCGAACAACTGACCTGCGCCATCGGCGCCGAGCTATCGGACGTGAGCCTGGGCGACGCCGTGCGCGACGACGGCCTGTTCCAGGAAATCTACGCCGCGCTGCTCAAGTACAAGGTGCTGTTCCTGCGCGACCAGGACCTCGACAAGCTCTCGCGCCGCGACCACATGGCCTTTGCCATGCGTCTGGGCGAGCTGGAAACCCACCCGATGGCCCCCAGCCATCCGGACGCGCCGGGCCTGGTGCAGATTTACAAGACGCCGGACAACCCGCCCGACCGCTACGAAAATGCCTGGCACTGCGACGGCACCTGGCGCGCCACCCCGGCCCTGGGCTGCGTGCTGCGCTGCATCGAGTGCCCGCCGGTGGGCGGCGACACCATGTGGGCCAACATGGTGCTGGCCTACGATAATCTGCCGGCGCACGTCAAGCAGGAGATCGCGGGGCTGATCGCCAGCCACAGCTTCAACGCCTCCTTCGCCGCCGCCATGCCGCAGGACAAGCGCCTGGCGATGAAGGCCCAGTACCCCGACGCCGAGCATCCGGTGGTGCGCACCCATCCGGAAACCGGCGAAAAGATCCTGTTCGTCAATGCCTTCACCACCCACCTGGTCAATTACCACAACGCCCAGCGCGTGCGCTTCGGCCAGGACTACAACCAGGCCGGCGCCGACCTGCTGCAGTACCTGATCAGCCAGGCCTACAACCCCGAGTACCAGGTGCGCTGGCGCTGGAAGCCCTACAGCATGGCGATCTGGGACAACCGCGCCACCCAGCATTACGCGGTCATGGACTACCCCCCCTGCCACCGCAAGATGGAACGCGCAGCCATCGTCGGCGACGCCCCCTTCTAACCCCACCCGACGCCACGGCGTCCTGTCCTGCCCAAGCGGCAGGCCCGCCCCGGCTTTGCCCGAAACTTTTGCAAGGAGTAGCACAAATGAATTTCCTCGACGGTTCCCTCTTCCCCGAAAACCAGCAGAAACTCGTCATCACCTGCGCCCCCTACGGCCCGGAATGGATGCCTTCCGACTTCCCCGAAGACATCCCGGTGACCATGGAAGAACAGATCCAGAAGGCCGTGGATTGCTATAACGCCGGCGCCACCGTGCTGCACCTGCATGTGCGCGAACTCGACGGCAAGGGCTCCAAGCGCCTGTCCAAGTTCAACGAGCTGATCGAAGGCATCCGCGCCCGCGTGCCGGAGATGATCATCCAGGTCGGCGGCTCGATCTCCTTCGCGCCGGAAGACGATGGCCAGGTCGCCAAGTGGCTGTCCGACGACACCCGCCACATGCTCGCCGAGCTGTCGCCGCGCCCCGATCAGGTGACCATCGCCATCAACTCCAACCAGATGAACGTGGTCGAGCAGATGTGCGAGGCCGACATCCGCGGCACCTCGCTGGCCACCCCCGAGGGCTACCACGCCTACCGCGAGATGACCATCCCGGCCGGCCCGGCCTGGGTCGAGGAGCACATCCGCCGCCTGTCCGAAAACGGCATCCAGACGCACTTCCAGCTGGCCAACATCACCCAGCTCGAAACCGTCGAGCGCATGATGCGCCGCAATGTGTGCAACGTGCCGCTGATCCTCACCTGGGTGGCCATCGGTGGCGGCTTCGATGCGCCCAACCTCTACAACCTGGCCAACTTCGTGCGCGCCTGCCCGGACGGCTCGGTGCTGACGCTGGAGACCTCCATGCTCAACGTGCTGCCGCTCAACATGATGGCCATCGCCATGGGCCTGCATGTGCGCTGCGGTATCGAGGACAACATCTGGACCCAGCGCCGCGACCGCAAGATGGGCAGCGTCGAGCAGATCGAGCAGCTGGTGCGCATCTCCAACGAGTTCGGCCGCGACGTGGCCAATGCGCAGGAAGCCCGCGAGATCTACAAGATCGGCACCTTCTACAAGAACGCCGACGAGACCCTGGCGGCCAACGGCTTCGCCCCCAACCGCCGCAACGGGCAGCTGGGCTTTACGCAGTACGCCGCCTGATAATGGACGCCGCACCGGCCGGGGGCAGCCCCCTGGCCGGCAGTGGCGCCCGACGAGACAATGACCGCACGGACCGACCCGCCAGATGGTCGGCCGCAACAGACACCAGAGGAGACCGTCCGCCATGGCCATCCATGCCGCAACCGATTCGAGCGATGACAGCGCCGCCCTGCGCGTCTCGCGCCCCTATGCCTGGCTGGTCTTCGCGCTGACCTTCGGCCTGCTGATTTCCGACTACATGTCGCGCCAGGTCCTCAACGCGGTGTTCCCGCTGCTCAAGGCCGAATGGATGCTGTCCGACAAGCAGCTGGGCAGCCTCAGTTCCATCGTCGCCCTGCTGGTCGGCACCCTGACCTTTCCGCTGTCGGTGGTGGCCGACCGCTGGGGGCGGGTCAAGAGCATCATCCTGATGGCCACCCTGTGGAGCCTGGCGACGGCCGCCTGTGCGCTGGCCGCCAGCTTCGACCAGATGTTCTGGGCGCGCTTTTTCGTCGGCGTCGGCGAGGCCGCCTACGGCAGCGTCGGCGTCGCGCTGGTGGTCAGCCTGTTCCCGCAACGCCTGCGCGCCACCATCGTCTCGGCCTTCATGGCCGGCGGCGCCTTCGGCTCGGTGCTCGGCATGGCCCTGGGCGGCGTGATCGCCGCGCAGTTCGGCTGGCGCTGGGCCTTCGGCGCCATGGCCGGCTTCGGCTGCCTGCTGGTGGTGCTGTACTTCATGACCGTCTCCGACCGCAAGACCTACGGCACCCGCGCCGACAAGGGGCCCCTGCCCGCCTTCAACCTCAAGGCGCTGCTCAAGGACTTGTTCGCCTCGCGCTCGATCATCTGCGCCTATGTCGGCAGCGGCCTGCAGCTGTTCGTGCTGGCCGCCTTCATGGCCTGGCTGCCGAGCTTCCTCAACCGCTACTACGGCCTGGCGACCGGCAGCGCCGGCGTGGTCTCGGCCGTCTTCGTGCTGATCGGCGCGGTCGGCATGATCGTCTGCGGCAACCTGACCGACCGTCTCAGCCGCAACGACCCGGAGCGCAAGTGGCTGGTCGCGATCAGCTACTGCGTGGTGACCTTCGTGCTGATCGGCATCGCGCTGAGCCTGCCGGTGGGCACGCCGCAGCTGGTGGTGCTGGGCTTCGGGCTGTTCCTGTCGGCCGGCACCACCGGGCCGGCCGGAGCCATCGTCACCAACCTCACGCCCAGCCCCATCCACGCCACCGCCTTCGCCACGCTCACGCTGTTCAACAACTTCCTTGGGCTGGCCGCCGGGCCCTACCTCACCGGCGTGATCGCCGACTCGCAGGACCTGATGACCGCCCTGCGCCTGGCCGGCGCCATCCCCGTGCTGGCGATCGCCGCCTTTCTCGTCGGCCGCCTGAGCTACCGCAAGGACGTCCAGGCCTACCGGGTGCGCCACCCCGCCAACTCGGCGCCCTCGGCCGCCTGAGTCCGCTGACCCCATCGAGGACCTCTTTCATGAATCAAACCATCTCCCCCACCGTCCTGTTCGTCCCCGGCCTGCGAGACCATGTCGCCGACCACTGGCAGACGCGCTGCGCCAACGCGCTGCCCACCTCACGCACCGTCCCGCCGCTGGAAGCGGACAAGCTCTCCTGCGCCGCGCGCGTCGAGGCATTGCAGGCCGCCCTGCAGGCCATCGACGGGCCGGTGCTGCTCGCTGCCCACAGCGCGGGGGTGATGATCACCGTGCATTGGGCGCGCAAGTACGGCCACACCCGGCGCATCCACGGCGCGCTACTGGCGGCCCCGGCCGACCTGGAAAGCCCGCTGCCCGAGGGCTACCCCGCCCTGTCGGACATCGAGGCCAACGGCTGGCTGCCGATCCCGCGTGCCGCGCTGCCCTTCCCGTCGATCCTGGCCGCCAGCACCAATGACCCGCTGGCCCGCTTCGAGCGCGTCGCGGCCATGGCGCGCGACTGGGGCAGCCGGCTGGAGAACATCGGCGCGGTCGGGCACCTCAACCCCGCCGCCGGCTTCGGCGAATGGCCGCAGGCGCTGACGCTCCTGCGCCAGCTGAGCACCGCGCCGGCCACCGAGACAGCGCCATGACGCCCCGGCTCGACATCGCGGTGCATTTCGACCTGATCTGCCCCTGGTGCTTCATCGGCAAGCGCCACCTCGACACGGCGCTCGCCCGCTTCGGCCAGGCGCGGCCCGAGGTGGCGATCGACCTGCGCTGGGTCGCCCACGAACTGCTGCCCGACACGCCGCCCGAGGGCCTGCCCTACCAGGCTTTCTATGAGCGGCGTCTGGGCGGGCCAGCCGACGTTGCCGCCCGGCGCGCACAGGTGCAGGCGGCCGCGCACAGTGCCGGCATCTCGTTCGCGTTCGACCGGATCACGTCCATGCCCAACACCCGGCTGGCCCATCGCCTGCTCACCGAGTCCGCATCGACGGGCACCACCGGGGCGCTGATCGAGCGGCTGTTCACGGCCTGGTTCATCGAGGGGCAGGACATCGGCGACCCCGCAGTCCTCGCCCGTCTGACCACTGCCCCGGCGGACGACCGGACGGGCGACGAGCTCCGCCAGCATGTGGTGCTGGCGGCACGCCCGACCATGACCGGCGTGCCGCATTTCGTCTTCAACGACCATGTGGCGGTGTCCGGCGCCCAGCCGCCCGAGGTATTGCTCGACCGCATGCTCTGGACCACACGCACCCAGTCGGTGGCATCGGCCGCCCGCTGACTTCGCACTGACCCCACCGTACCGACGGCCATCCCCCAGCACGCGGGGAGGCCCCTGCTCGACCCGACACAAGGAGACTCGCATGGAACACACCGCCCCCATCTGGCAACCCACCGCCGAGACCATCCGCAAGGCCCAGGTCACCGCCTTCATGCACTGGCTGGCGCGCGAGCGCGGCCTGCGCTTTGCCGACTACGACGCCCTGTGGCAGTGGTCGGTGACCGACATCGACGCCTTCTGGCGCGCGCTCTGGGACTACTTCGACATCCGCGCCACCGGCACGCCCGAGTGCGCCCTGGCCGACGCGCGCATGCCCGGCGCAACCTGGTTCCCCGGCGTGCGCCTGAACTATGTGGAACAGGTGTTCCGCCATGCCACCGACGCGCATCCGGCCATCGTCTTCCGCAACGAAGCGGGCGAGCAGCGCGAGCTGTCCTGGGCCGAGCTTCAGCGCCAGGTCGGCGCCCTGGCCGCCACCCTGCGCGGCTTCGGCGTGCAACCCGGCGACCGGGTGTGCGCCTTCATGCCCAACCTGCCCGAGACGGTGGTGGCCTTCCTCGCCGTCGCCAGCCTCGGCGCGGTGTGGTCGGTGTGCTCGCCGGACATGGGCAAGGTGGCAGTGGTGGACCGCTTCTCGCAGATCGAACCCAAGGTGATGATCGCCGTGGATGGCTACCGCTACAGCGGCAAGACGCACGACCGGCGCGCCCTGCTCGGCGAGTTGCTGGCGGCGCTGCCGAGCGTAAAGCAACTGGTGCTGCTGCCGGCCATCGACCCGGCCGCGCCGGCTGCCGCATTCGACAACAGCATCGACTGGGCCGCCGCCACCGCCGGCGAGGCGCCGCTGCACCCCGAACACGTGCCCTTCGACCATCCGCTGTGGGTGGTCTACTCCTCCGGCACCACCGGCCTGCCCAAGCCCATCGTGCATGGCCAGGGCGGCGTGGTGCTCGAACACCTCAAGGCGCTCAATCTCCATCTCGACCTCGACGCCGGCGACCGCTTCCACTGGTTTTCCGCCACCGGCTGGATGATGTGGAACTTCCAGGTCGGCGGCCTGCTGCTGGGCTGCACGATCTGCCTGTTCGACGGCAACCCCGGCGTGCCGGACCTCAACACCCTGTGGCGCTTTGTGGGCGAGGCGCGGGTCGATTTCTTCGGCGCCGGGGCGGCCTTTTTTGCGTCCTGCCAGAAGGCCGGCATCGAGCCCACCGAGGCGGCCAATCTCGAGCGCCTGCGCGGCCTCGGCTCCACCGGCTCGCCGCTGTCGCCGGAGACCTTCGCCTGGCTGCAGGACCATGTGCGCGACGACCTGTGGATCAACCCGATCTCGGGCGGCACCGACCTGGTCAGCGCCTTCATCGGCGGCATCCCGACCCTGCCGGTGTATCCGGGCGAAATGCAGTGCCGCTGCCTGGGCGCCCGCGTGGAAGCCTTCGACGACAACGCCCAGCCCGTCATCGACGCGGTCGGCGAACTGGTGTGCACCGCGCCCATGCCGTCCATGCCGCTGTACTTCTGGAACGACGCCGGCAACCAGCGCTACCACGACAGCTACTTCGACACCTGGCCGGGCATCTGGCGCCATGGCGACTGGCTGCGCATCACCCCGCGCGGCGGCGCCGTCATCTACGGCCGCTCCGACGCCACCATCAACCGCCACGGCATCCGCATGGGCACCAGCGAGTTGTACCGCGCGGTGGAGGCGCTGCCCGAGGTGCTCGACAGCCTGGTGGTGGACCTCGAATACCTGGGCAAGGACAGCTACATGCCGCTGTTCCTGGTGCTGCGCGAGGGCGAGGCGCTGACGCCCGCGCTGGTGGCGCAGATCCGCGAGCGCATCAAGGTGGCGCTGTCGGCCCGCCATGTGCCCAACGACATCTTCCAGGTGCCGGCGATTCCGCGCACCCAGTCGGGCAAGAAGATGGAGCTGCCGATGAAGAAGCTGCTGCTCGGCCAGCCGCTGGAGAAGATCGCCAACCCCGACACCATGGCCAACCCGGACAGCCTGGCGTGGTTCCGCCAGTTCGCCACCGAGTACCTGGCCAGACACGCGCTGCGCGACGGGCGGGCGACGACGGACACCGCCAGCTAGCCGACGCAGCCGGCGGGCACAGCCCCCCCCGTCGAGGGGAGGGAGAAAACCCGCCGGCCCGGCTACGCTCTAAGCCTATCGAATTCATACAAATCCATCGAGGAGACATTCCATGCATCCGGACACCGATACCTGTGTCACCGTAACCCCCTCGGCCTACGCCTACCCGCTGCTCATCAAGCAGCTGCTGCACACCCCGCGCGCCGTGGCCGCCGATCAGCAGATCGTCTATCGCGAGCGCCGCCTCAGCTACCAGGACCTCTTCGCGCGCATCGGCCGCCTCGCCAACACCCTGGCCGGCCTGGGCGTCGAGCGCGGCCAGACCGTGGCCATGATGGACTGGGACAGCCACCGCTACCTGGAATGCTTCTTCGCCGTGCCGATGATGGGCGCGGTGCTGCAGACGGTGAACATCCGCCTCTCGCCCGAGCAGATCGTCTATACCCTCAACCACGCCCGCGCCGACATCGTGCTGGTCAACGCCGAGTTCCTGCCCATGCTCGAGGGCATCAAGGATCAGCTGGAGACGGTGAAGCAGTTCGTGCTGATCAACGACGAAGCCGCGGCGCCGTCGTCTGCGCTCCCCTTCGCCGGCGAGTACGAGGCCCTGCTGGCCGCCGCCCCGGCCGACTACGACTTCCCCGACTTCGACGAGAACACCCGCGCCACCACCTTCTACACCACCGGCACCACCGGCCTGCCCAAGGGCGTGTATTTCAGCCACCGCCAGCTGGTGCTGCACACCCTGGCCGTGGCCGCGCAGCTCGGCACCGCGCCGACCCAGGGGCGGCTCCATCGCGATGACGTGTACATGCCGATCACCCCGATGTTCCATGTCCACGCCTGGGGCCTGCCGTATGTCGCCACCCTGCTCGGCGTCAAGCAGGTGTACCCCGGCCGCTACCAGCCGGACACCCTCGTCCAGCTCATCCGCGACGAGAAGGTCAGCTTCTCGCACTGCGTACCCACCATCCTGCACATGCTGCTCGGCAGCGACAGCGCCAAGGCGGTGGACCTGTCGGGCTGGAAGGT
>JAGRFQ010000073.1:0-23488 GCA_020445945.1 Rhodocyclaceae bacterium | reverse complement strand
GTCTTCGCCGGCTACGGCATGTCCGAGACCTGCCCCATCCTCACCCTGGCCCAGGTGAATGCGTCGGTGCCCGCCGACGACCACGCCGCGCAGGCCGGCGAGCGCGTGCGCACCGGCTACCCGATTCCGCTGGTGGACATCCACACCGTCGATGGCGACATGGCCGACACCGCGCGCGACGGCAAGAGCCCCGGCGAGATCGTGGTGCGCGCGCCCTGGCTCACCCAGGGCTACCTGCACAACCCCGAGGCCTCCGAAGGGCTGTGGGACGGCGGCTACCTGCACACCGGCGACATCGGCACCCTCGATGCGGCCGGCTGCCTGCAGGTCACCGACCGGCTCAAGGACGTGGTCAAGACCGGCGGCGAGTGGGTCTCCTCGCTCGACCTGGAGAGCATCATCTCGCAGCACCCGGCGGTCAGCGAGTCGGCGGTCATCGGCGTCAAGGACGACAAATGGGGCGAGCGCCCGATGGCCCTGGTGGTGCTGAAGCCCGGCCAGCGCGCCAGCGCCGAGGACATCCAGCGCCATGTGCAGCGCTTTGCCGACGACGGCGTGGTCTCGCGCTACGCGGTCCCCGACCAGGTGCGCTTCGTCGAGTCGCTGACCCGCACCAGCGTGGGCAAGATCAACAAGATGGCCCTGCGCCAGCAGTTCGCCGCATGAAGCGGCCCTCGCAGGAGACCCAGGTGACCCCATTGAGTATCAAGAAAGCGGCGGTCCTCGGCGCCGGCGTGATGGGCGCGCAGATTGCCGCGCATCTGGCCAATGCCGGCGTGCAGGTGGTGTTGTTCGACCTCGCCAGCCAGGACGGCGAGCGCAATCGCATCGTCAACGCCGCGCTGGCCGGGCTGAAGAAGCTGAAGCCGGCGCCGCTGGCGAGCCCGGCACGGCTGTCGAACATCGACGCCGCCAACTATGACGACGACCTCGCCCGCCTCGCCGATTGCGAACTGGTGATCGAGGCCATCGCCGAACGCATGGACTGGAAGCACGCGCTCTACGACCGGATCGCGCCGCACCTGTCGCCGACCGCCATCCTCGCCTCCAACACCTCGGGCCTGTCGATCGCCGCCCTCGGCGAGGCACTCCCGGCGGCGCTGCGCCCGCGCTTCTGCGGCATCCACTTCTTCAACCCGCCGCGCCACATGGCCCTGGTGGAGCTGATCCCCACCCCGGCCACCGACCCCGCCACGCTCGACGGCCTCGAGACATGGCTCACCACGCGCCTGGGCAAGGACGTGATCCGCGCGCTCGACACGCCCAACTTCGTCGCCAACCGCGTCGGCGTGTTCTCGCTGCTGTCGGTGATGCACCATGCCGCGGCCTTCGGCCTGGGCCTGGACACGGTCGACGCCCTCACCGGCACGCGCATCGGCCGTGCCGGCAGCGCCACCTGCCGCACTCTCGACATGGTCGGCCTCGACACCTTCGCCCATGTGGTGCGCACCATGCAGACCACCCTCGGCGACGACCCCTGGCATCGCCACTTTGCGGTGCCGCACTGGCTGGCCGCGCTGATCGAGCGTGGCGCGCTGGGCCACAAGACCCAGGCCGGCCTCTACCGCAAGGCCGGCAAGACGACCGAAGTGCTCGACCCCGCCACGCTCGACTACCGCGCCGCGACCGGCGCGATGGCCGACGAGGTGGCGGCGATCCTCGCCATCGAGCCGGCGGCCGAGCGCTTCGCCCGGCTGCGCCAGAGCCGCCACCCGCAGGCGCGCTTCCTGTGGGCGATCTTCCGCGACCTCTTCCACTACTGCGCAATGCATCTGGCGTCCATCGCCGACAACGCCCGCGATGTGGACCTGGCGCTGCGCCGCGGCTTCGGATGGCGCGAAGGGCCGTTCGAAACCTGGCAGAGCGCCGGCTGGCAGGACATTGCCGAGGCCGTGGCGGCTGACATCGCCGCCGGCGAGGCCATGAGCGACGCGCCGCTGCCCGCCTGGGTGCGCGACGGCCGCAACGGTGTGCACACGCCGGCCGGGTCGTGGTCGCCGCGTCAGGGCGGCCATGTGCCGCGCCCCACGCTGCCGGTGTACCGGCGCCAGCTGTTTCCCGACGGCCTGCTGGGCGAAGCCCTGCCGACCCCGGAGACCAGCGGCGAGACCCTGTTCGAGAACGCGGGCGTGCGTCTGTGGCGCCTGCCGCAGCGTGACGCCGGCATCGGCATCCTCTCCTTCAAAACCAAGCAACACGCCATCGGCCGCGAGGTGATCGCCGGCTTGCGCACGGCCATCGCTTACGCCGAGCAGCACCTCGATGCCCTGGTGCTGTGGCATGCCGCGCCCTTTGCCGTCGGCGCCGACCTACAGGAACTCGCCGCGGCCTGCGCCGCCGGCGACTTCGAGCAGGTCGATGCCATGGTGCGCAATTTCCAGGCCGCATCACTGGCCCTCACCTACGCCCGGGTGCCGACCGTCGCGGCCGTGCAGGGCATGGCCCTGGGCGGCGGCTGCGAGCTGGCCATGCACGCCACCGCGCGGGTGCTCGCACTCGAGAGCTACATCGGCCTGGTCGAAGCCGGCGTCGGGCTGATCCCCGCCGGCGGCGGCTGCACGGCGCTCGCCCTGCGCGCGGCCCGGCTCGCCGGCCACAGCGCCACGCCCACCGAGGTGCTGCCCTTCGTGCAGGACGTGTTCATGCACCTCGCCACGGCGAAGGTCTCGGGCAGCGCGCAGGAGGCGCAGGCCCTGGGCTTCGCGCGCGAGCACGACACCGTCGTCTTCCACGCCGGGGAGCTGCTGCATGTGGCCCTCAGCCAGGCCCGCGCGCTGGCCGAGGCCGGCCATGCGCCCCCCGCGCCGCCGCGCGCCATCCCGGTCGCCGGCCGCAACGGCATCGCGGCGCTGGAGATGACGCTGGTGAATATGCGCGACGGCGCCATGATCTCGGCGCACGACGAGCGCGTGGCGCGCGCGCTCGCCGTCGCCCTGTGCGGCGGCGAGGTGGACGCCGGCAGCCGGGTGGATGAAGCCTGGCTGCTGGGCCTCGAGCGCCGGCTTTTCGTCGAACTGCTCAAAACCCCCGAAACCCAGGCCCGCATCCGCCACTTGCTGGACACCGGCAAGCCGCTGCGCAACTGATCCGGACCAGGACATGACACCCATGAACAGACAGATCCAGGACGCCTACATCGTCGCCGCCACCCGATTACCGGTGGGCAAGAAAGGCGGCATCTTCCGCAGCACCCGCCCCGACGACCTGTTGGCCCACGCCCTCAGCGCCGTGGTGGCCCAGGTGCCGACGCTCGACCCGGCCCGCATCGGCGACGTGATCGTCGGCTGCGCCATGCCGGAAGCCGAACAGGGCATGAACGTGGCGCGCATCGGCGCGCTGCTGGCCGGCCTGCCCGACAGCGTGCCCGCCTACACCCTCAACCGCTTCTGCGCCTCCGGCCTGCAGGCGGTGGCCGACGCGGCACGCCAGATCCAGATGGGGCTGGCCGACGTGATGGTCGGCGCCGGCGTCGAGTCGATGAGCGTGATGCCCCACATGATGGGCAACAAGCTCAGCCCGAACCCGGCCATCTTTGCCCACGACGCGCACCGCGGCATCGCCTACGGCATGGGCCTGACGGCCGAGAAGGTGGCGGCACGCTGGCAGATCGACCGCGCGGCACAGGACGCCTTCGCCGTCGCCTCCCACCAGAAGGCCTGCGCGGCGACTGCTGCCGGCCACTTCGCCGCCGAGATCAGCCCCTTCACCGTGCAGCAGCACCAGCCGGACCTCGCCAGTGGCGAAGTCGCACGGCGCGAGCGCATCGTCGCCACCGACGAAGGCCCGCGCGCCGACGCCAGCGCCGAGCGGCTCGCACGCCTGCGCCCGGTGTTCCACGCCACCGGCTCGGTCACCGCCGGCAACGCCTCGCAGATGTCGGACGGCGCCGCCGCGGTATTGCTGGTGTCGGAAAAAGTGCTGAAGGAGCACAACCTCACACCACTGGCCCGCTTCGTGAGCTACGCCGTGGCCGGCGTGCCGCCCGAAATCATGGGCATCGGTCCGATCGCAGCGATCCCCAAAGCGCTGCAGCAGGCCGGCATCGCCCAGCACGAGCTCGACTGGATCGAGCTGAACGAGGCCTTCGCCGCCCAGGCGCTGGCCGTGCAGCGCGATCTGGATCTCGACCCGCACACCATCAACCCCCTCGGCGGCGCCATCGCCCTGGGCCACCCGCTGGGCGCCACCGGCGCCATCCGCACCGCCACCGTCGTGCACGGCCTCGCCCGCACCTCGGGCCGCTACGGCATGGTCAGCATGTGCATCGGCACCGGCATGGGTGCCGCCGGCATCATCGAACGAATCTGAGGAGAACTCCCTTGAGCGACTATCGCGCCCCCCTTTCCGACATGCGCTTCGTCATGGACGAGCTGGCCGGCTTTGCCGAGCTCAGCGCCCAGCTGCCCGCCTTTGCCGAGGCCACGCCCGACATGGCCGACGCCATCCTTGACGAAGCCGCCAAGTTCACCGAACAGGTGCTCGCCCCCCTCAATGTCGTGGGCGACAAGGAAGGCTGCCAGCTCACCGCACAGGGCGTGACCACGCCCACCGGCTGGAAGGCCGCCTACCAGGCCTTCTGCGAAGGCGGCTGGAACGGCATCACCGGCCCCGCCGATTTCGACGGCCACGGCCAGCCCGAGACCCTGGGCGTGGCCGTGCGCGAGATGGCCGCCTCGGCCAACCTCTCGTTCTCGCTCTGCCCGATGCTCACCTTCGGCGCGGTGCAGGCGCTGCTCACCTGCGCCAGCGATGAATTGAAGTCCACCTATCTGGCCAAAATGGTGAGCGGCGAGTGGACCGGCACCATGAACCTCACCGAGCCGCAGGCCGGCTCCGACCTGGCCCTGATCCGCAGCCGCGCCGAACCGCAGGCCGATGGCAGCTATCGCATCTTCGGCCAGAAGATCTTCATCACCTACGGCGACCACGACCTCACCGACAACATCGTGCACCTCGTGCTGGCCCGCCTGCCCGACGCCCCGCTGGGGGTGCGCGGCATCTCGCTGTTCCTGGTGCCGAAATTCCTGGTCAATGCCGACGGCTCGCTGGGCGCGCGCAACGACGCGCACTGCGTCTCCATCGAGCACAAGCTGGGCATCCACGCCAGTCCCACCTGCGTGCTGGCCTTCGGCGATGGTGGCGAATTCGGCGGCGGCGCCGTGGGCTACCTGCTGGGCGAGGCCAATCGCGGTCTCGAGTACATGTTCGTGATGATGAACGAGGCCCGCCTCGGCGTCGGCCTGCAAGGCGTCGCCCTGGGCGAACGTGCCTACCAGCAGGCGCTCGCCTACGCCCGCGAACGCAAGCAGGGCCGCGACGCGGTGAGCGGCGAGGCGCTGGTCACCATCGACAAGCACCCGGACGTGCGCCGCATGCTGATGCTCATGAAGAGCCGCGTGGAAGCCAGCCGCGCGCTCGCCTATGTGGCCGCCGGCCTGCTCGACCGCGCTCACGCGCACCCCGACCCCGAGACCCGCAAGCAGCAACTCATGCTCGCCGAGTTCATGATCCCGCTGGTCAAGGGCGGCGCCACCGAGATGGCCATCGACGTCACCAGCCTGGGCATCCAGGTGCACGGCGGCATGGGCTTCANNGCTTCATCGAGGAGACCGGCGCTGCCCAGCACTGGCGTGACGCCCGCATCACCACCATCTACGAAGGCACCACCGCCATCCAGGCCAACGACCTCATCTACCGCAAGCTCATGCGCGACGGCGGCGCCACCGCCCAGGCGGTGTTCGCACAGATCGCCGAGACGGTCGAGGCGCTGCGCGCGGCCTCACGTCCCGAACTGCAGGCCATCGGCACCCGCCTGCAACAGGCGCTGACCGACTGGACCGAAGCCACCGCATGGGTGCTGGCCCACGCCAAGAACGACGCCGCCGGCGTACTGACCGCCGCCGTGCCCTACCTTCATCTGGCCGCCACCGTCTGCGGCGGCTGGCAACTGGGCCGCGCCGCACTGGCTGCCGCCCGCAGGCTGGAAGACGGGTCCGGCGATGCGCGTTTTCTGAAAACCAAGATCGCCACCGCGCGCTTCTACGCTGACAACCTGCTACCGCAGGCGGGCAGCCTGAACCAGACCGTGCAGGCAGGTGCTGATGCGCTGGCAACCCTGGAAGACGACGTGTGAGGGTTCTGAACAAGCCGCGCGAAAGCGCCCAAGGTATTTTCAGTCGAAACGCAACGGCTTCGCCTCCACGGTGCAAGACGCCACCTCACAACGCGAACGGCATCGCGCGCGACGCCACCCGAGAGGCAAACGGGCCGCATGCGGCGGGACGGAAAACGGTTTCAGAAAACCCCTGGCCTTGCCCTGGGGCCTGTTGACCTTGGATCGCGTTGAGCCATGCGCGTGCAACGCCGCGGGCGGGCCTGGCCTCAACCCCTCGCCGGGTACGGCCGGGCCAGGTTTGGGCCAAAGACGAATCCGTCTGGTCCACAGCAAAAACCCCCAATCACTGTCTGGTGATTGGGGGTTTTTGCATGAATCTGGTTGCGGGGGTAGGACTTGAACCTACGACCTTCGGGTTATGAGCCCGACGAGCTGCCAACTGCTCCACCCCGCGTCTGAGGGCCAAACTATAGACAACCAGGCTTTGTCAGTCAAGAAATAAAACACGAAAGCCTGAATTCTGGTGCCGGTTGCAGGAGTCGAACCCGCGACCTACCGCTTACAAGGCGGTTGCTCTACCAACTGAGCTAAACCGGCAGGACGGCGATTATAGCCCATTCGCCACGGGCCACGCAGCGACTTGGTGCAGCCCGACGAGCACGGCATAATTTGATCCATTGCGGCCGCTCAGCGACCGGCACCGATGAGCCCTATGCCAACCGAAACCCCGCGCCCACGCCACCTCAGGGTGCTGATGATCGAAGACAATGAAGACGACGCCTTGCTGCTCGCGCACCGTTTTCGTCATGCCGGATACGCACTTGACGTACTGCGTGTGGATACGCCATCGGGTACCGAGACGGCCTTGCGTGCGCAGGCGTGGGATTTGATCCTGAGCGACCACGATCTGCCCGGTTTCAGCGCGATCGCGGCGCTGGCGATTCTGCAGCAGCTGGAACTCGACATCCCGTTCATCATCGTTTCGGGCGCGATCCGCGAGGAAACGGCAATCGCCGCGATGCGCGCGGGGGCGCATGACTACCTGACCAAGAACCGCCTGGAGCGTTTGATTCCGGCGGTGGAGCGCGAACTGCGCGAGGCGGAGAATCGCCGCGAGCGTCGCGGTGCGCTGCGCGCGCAAAAAGAGAGCGAGGCGCGGCTGCAGGCGGTGGCGGCCAGTACGCCGGGAGTGTTCTTTCAGCTTCAGCGTCGTCGCGATACGGGGCTGAATTTTCTTTACGCCAGCGAGGCGACCGACATGCTGCTGGGGATGAGTCCGCAGGCCTTGTGCGCCGACGGCACGCTGTTTGAGACGCGCTTGCTGCCCGACGACCGCGCCTCGCTCACCGCGGCGCTGGACGAGATTGCGCAATCGGGCGGCAAACTCAACTGGGAAGGCCGCATCCATTCGCCCGCCGGCGATACCAAATGGATCAACGTGCGGGGCTCGGTGCGCATGCTCGATGGCGAGGTGCAGATCTGGGAGGGCGGGATGTGGAACATCACCCAGAGCAAGCGCACAGAGGCGGAGCTGCGCGCGTCGCAACTGCATCTCAAGGCCTTGTCGAACCACCTCCAGAACGCGAAGGAGGAGGAGCGCGAGCGCATTGCGCGCGACGTCCACGATGTGCTCGGCGGCCACCTCGTGGCGCTCAAGTTTTCGACCTCGCTGCTCGGCGCCAAACTCGACCAAGGGCCCGACCTGCTGCGCGAGCGCATCGGCGAGATCGAGACCCTGATCGACGAGGCGATCGAAACCGTGGGGCGCGTGACGCGCGAACTGCGCCCCGGCATTCTCAAGGATTTCGGGCTGGCCGCGGCGATCGAGAGCCACGCCGAAGACTTCGCCCGGCGCACCGGCATCGCCTGCCATGTCCGCTGCGCGGATGACGACATCGCGCTACCGGAAGACGAATCGGTGGCCTTGTTCCGGATTTTCCAGGAAGCGCTCACCAACATCAGCAAACACGCCGAGGCCAGCGCGGTCGAGATACGCCTGATGCACACCGGCGACGGCATCGCGCTGGAAGTGGGCGACGATGGCAAGGGCGTGTCCGAGTCGGACCTGAGCAAGCCGCGCTCGTTCGGCCTGCGGGGCGTGCGCGAGCGCGTCGCGAGCCTGGGCGGCGACGTGCAGGTGCGCGCCCGTTTTCCCCATGGCACGCTGCTTCAAGTTACCCTGCCCTCGTCCCCCGACACCCCCGCCATTGACCAGGAGCTGCCGTCATGAGCAAACGAATTCGCGTCATGATCGCCGACGACCACGCCATCGTGCGCCAGGGCCTGCGCCAGATTCTGTCGGACACCGACGACATGGAGGTTGCCGGGGAAGCGTGCAACGGCGTGGAGGCGCTGCAGCTCAGCCGCGATGGCGAGTGGGACGTGGTGCTGATGGACGTTTCGATGCCCGACCGAAACGGCATCGACGCGCTCAAGCTGATCAAGAAAGAGCAGCCGCGGCTGCCGGTGCTGATCCTCAGCATGTACCCGGAAGACCAATACGCGATCCGCGCGCTCAAGGCCGGCGCGGCGGGCTACCTCACCAAGCAGAGCGCGCCCGATCAGCTGGTGACCGCCATTCGCCAGGTGGCCAGCGGCAAGAAATACGTCAGCGCCACGCTGGCGATGGAGCTTGCCGACGCCATCGGCGAGGACTCCGACCGGCCGCTGCACGAAAAACTCTCCGACCGTGAATACCAGACCCTGTGCATGATCGCCTCGGGCAAGACACTCACCCAGATCGCCGAGGAGCTCAACCTCAGCGTCAAAACGGTGAGCGTATACCGGGCCCGCCTGCTCGAAAAAATGCACCTCAGCAACAACGCCGAGCTGACCCACTACGGGCTCAAGTTCAAGCTCGTCGAATAGTCACATGCGCGCGCCCTCCGCAGACGTGCCAACAGCATTTTTTCGATGCGTTGAAAACGCCACGATCAGACTAAAGTCGCAGCCCCGCCGACCGTTACAACACACGACCCTCCTGACAGCGCACGCACATGCCGGCCTTCACGACCTCGCCCGAAATCGCCAGAGAGACCATCCGTCGGCTCGCCGCCGCACGCGTCGCCCCCACACCCGACAACTACCGCGCGTTCTACCATCAGGTTGCCGGGGTCAAGGAAGACGACTGCTTTCCGGCCCAGTCATTCAAGCGCATCGTCGCCACGCTCCCGCGCAACACGCCGGCCCAGCTGCGCTTCGCGCGGCATTTCGAACACGCCATCGGGCAGCAGAAATGGGGCCCGCTCGCCAAGGCCATCGTTGAACTGTCGGAGTCCACACAAGCGCAGTCGCTGGCCTGGGCGCCGTTGTTCGAGCAGATGCTCGAACAACTCGAGCGCCATCACGCCGAACTCACGCACGCCCGTAAAAAAGACGCGCTGAAACACGTCCTGCACGCCTCCGGCGCCGACGCGGCCACGCTTCACAGCCGCCTGATGGGGCTGGTCCATAGCTGGTCCGCCGCGCCCAACGGTCACCCCGCCCCGCTCGCACCGCCACCGCCACCGGCTGACACCGCATCCGACAGCCCCGCCGTCCCGCCCGCCGCGGCCGAAGCGGCGGGGCTGCTCGCCCCCGAGCTCGGTGCCGACCTGAACAGCTTCATGCATCGGGGCGTCAGCAAGCTGCTGGCCGACAATCCAACGCTGACGACCACGCTCGAAACGCTCGGCAACCGCCTCGCCGCAGATCCGCCGCGCAACATGCTGCCCACGCTGCAGGCCGACATCACCGAGTTGACGCTCAAGCTCGAATGGGCCGGCGAAGACCAGAACGGCATTCGCCGCGCGCTGATCGCCCTGCTCCAGCTGGTGATCGAAAACATCGCCCAACTCGTTGTCGACGACCAGTGGCTGACCGGGCAACTGAGCATCCTGCAGCAAGCCTTCGCCCAGCCGCTCGACATCCGTGCCCTGGACGAAGTGGAGCGCCGTCTGCGCGACGTGATCGACCAGCAGGGGCGCCTCAAGAAAGAGCTCTCCGACGCCCAGCAGCGCCTCAAGCAGATGCTCGCCGGCTTCGTCGACCGCCTCGCCGACATGAGCCGCTCGGCGGGCAGCTTTCACGACACCCTCGAAGTGTGCGCTGACCGCATCGAAACCGCCGTCGACATCAGCGAACTGTCGGACGTGGTTGAAGAGATGCTGCGCGAAACCCGCATCGTGCAGGAAGACGCACGGCGCTCCAAGGACGACCTGGCCTCGCTCCAGCAACAGGTCGAGATGGCGAACAGCGAAATCGCCAAACTCCAGACCGAACTGCACAACACCAGCGAGCTGGTCCGCCACGACCCGCTCACCGGCATCCTCAACCGCAAAGGCCTCGACGAAGCGCTCAAGCGCGAAATCGCCCGCGCCCAGCGCCGCGAAAGCCCGCTGTGCATCGGCCTGCTCGACATCGACAACTTCAAGCGCATCAACGACACCCACGGCCACCACACCGGCGACGCCGCGCTGCAACACCTGACCGAAGTCGTCAAGGACAACCTGCGCCCGCAGGACAGCGTCGGGCGCTACGGCGGCGAGGAGTTCCTGATCCTGCTGCCCGACACCGACGTCGAGCACGCCGTGGCCGCGCTCAAGCGACTGCAGCGCGCGCTCACCAACCGCTACTTCCTCGCCGAAGGGCAGAAAATGCTCATCACCTTCAGCGCCGGCGTCGCCCGGGTGGCACCGGACGAAGCGCCCGAAGCCGCGGTCGATCGTGCCGACAAGGCCATGTACCG
Source organism: Rhodocyclaceae bacterium (assembly GCA_020445945.1). GTDB lineage: Bacteria > Pseudomonadota > Gammaproteobacteria > Burkholderiales > Rhodocyclaceae > Nitrogeniibacter. The sequence goes on along the minus strand of JAGRFQ010000073.1, from coordinate 12,647 downwards.
CGCCAAGCGCGCCGGCAAGAACCGGGTCATGATGGCCTGACGCCCCTGCCGCCAAGCCATGCGACAATCCGGGCATCGTCCTGCCCGAGCGCGCCCATGCCCCGCTACACCACCTTCATCTTCGACCTCGACGGCACCCTGATCGACTCCGCCCCCGCCATCCTGGCCAGTTTCCGCAGCGCCTTCGACGCCGCAGGGCGCAGCCCGGCACGCGCCATCAGCGCCGACATCATCGGCCCGCCGCTGACCGAAACCCTGCAGCTGCTCAGCGCCACCACCGACGCCGCCGTCATCGACGCCCTGAGCGCCCACTTCAAAGCCGCCTACGACGGCGACGGACTCAAACAGACCACCGCCTACGCCGGGGTGGATGAGATGCTGCGCGCACTGCACGGCGCCGGCCGCGCGCTGCACATTGCCACCAACAAGCGCCTCCATCCGACCCGCAAAATCCTCGCCATGCTCGGTTGGGACGCCCTGTTCACCACCGTTTACGCGCTCGACATGGTCACCCCGCGGCTGCCCGGCAAAGCCGCCATGATCGGCCGCCAGCTCGACGAACAAGGCCTCGACCGGCACAGCGCCGCCTACATTGGCGACCGCCTCGAAGACGGCGAAGCCGCCGCCGCCAACGGCCTCCCCTTCTTCGCCGCCACCTGGGGCTATGGCGCCATCGACCGCAATGCACTGCGCCCCGGCTGGGTCCACCTGCCCGCACCCGACCCGCAGCGCCTGCTCGCCGAGGCATGAAATAGGGGCAAAATTCGCGCCTGTTTGACTCCTTGATCTTGCCCGCAGGCCTTAGGATGTGCCTTAAAGGTCAAAGGGCGCATGGGCATGAAAGCAGTGATCCTCGCCGGCGGGCTGGGCAGCCGGCTCGCGGAAGAGACACATCTCAAACCGAAGCCGATGGTCGACATCGGCGGACGGCCGATCCTGTGGCATCTGATGAAGCTGTTCACCTGCCACGGCGTCACTGACTTCATCATCTGCCTCGGCTACAAGGGTTACGTGGTCAAGGAGTACTTCGCCAACTACTTCCTGCACACCTCCGACGTCACCTTCGACATGCGCGACAACCGCATGGAAGTGCACGAACAGCACGCCGAGCCCTGGCGCGTCACCCTGGTCGACACCGGCGAGCACACCATGACCGGCGGCCGGCTCGCCCGCGTGCGGCGCTTTCTGGAAAACGACGACGCCTTCTTCTTCACCTACGGCGACGGTCTCAGCGACGTCGACCTCACCGCGCTGGCCGACTTCCACCGCAGCAGCGGACGCCTCGCCACCGTCACCGCAGTCACGCCGAAAGGGCGTTTCGGCGCACTGGAACTCGACGGCGACGCGGTCACCCACTTCATGGAGAAGCCGCGCGAGCAGGCCAACACCATCAACGGCGGCTTCTTCGTGCTCTCGCCCAGGGTCATCGACACCATCGCCGGCGACCACGTCGCGTGGGAAGGCGCGCCGCTCGAACGCCTGGTGCGCGACGGCCAGCTCGCGGCGTTCCGCCATCACGGCTTCTGGCAGCCGATGGACACCCTGCGCGAAAAGCTGCTCCTCGAAAACCTGTGGGAAAGCGGGCAGGCGCCGTGGAAATGCTGGGCCTGAACGCCACCTATCGCACCCGCCGGGTGCTGGTCACCGGCCACACCGGCTTCAAGGGAAGCTGGCTGTGCGCCTGGCTCGACACGCTCGGCGCGCAGCTCGGCGGGCTGGCGCTCGCCCCCGACACCACGCCGTCGCTGTACACCGCCGCGACGCTCGATGACAGCATCGACAGCACGCTTGCCGACATCCGCGATGCCGCCGCCGTCGACGCCGCAATCGGCGCCTTTCGGCCGGAGATCGTCTTCCACCTCGCCGCCCAGCCGCTCGTCCGGCGCAGCTACGCCGACCCGCTGGGCACCTACGCGACCAACGTGATGGGCACCGCGCACGTGCTCGACGCCGCCAGTCGCCACGGCGTGCGCGCCGTGGTGGTGGTCACCAGCGACAAATGCTACGCCCCGCCGCCGCCCGCCGGCGGCTACCGCGAGAGCGACCCGCTCGGCGGACACGACCCCTACAGCGCCAGCAAGGCCTGCGCCGAGCTGCTCGCCGCCAGTTGGCGCGACAGCTTCTGCGCCGACGCCCCGCGGATCGCCACCGCCCGCGCCGGCAACGTCATCGGCGGCGGCGACTGGGCCGAAGACCGGCTGATCCCCGACCTGATCCGCGCCGCCCAGGCCGGCCAGCCCGCACCGATCCGCAACCCGCACGCGATCCGCCCCTGGCAGCATGTGCTCGAACCGCTCGCCGGTTACCTCGCGCTGGGCGCGCGCCTGCTCGCCGGCGATGCCCGCGCCGCGCGCGCCTGGAACTTCGGCCCCGACGCCGACGACATGCTGCCGGTCGGCGAAGTGTGCGACCGGATGTGCGCGCAGCTCGGCAGCCGCTGGACCCACGACACCGCCGCCCACCCGCACGAAGCGGCCGTGCTGCAGCTCGACAGCCGCGACGCGCGCGCGCAACTGCCGTGGACGCCGCGCTGGCGCATCGACCAGGCGATCGCCGCGGTCGGCCAGTGGCACCGCCGCTTCGCGGCCGGCGAATCGGCCCGCCGCCTGATCCGCGAGCAGATCGCCGCCTACACGGAGGCCGCCCGATGAGCGCCGACCCGGCCCGCGCGGCGGTCCATGCCGCCGTCGAAGCGCTCTGCACCGACACCGCGCCGGATGCGGATTTCGTGCCCGGCAGCACACCGATCCCGCCCTCCGGCAAGGTCATCGGCGCGCCCGAGAAGCACGCCATGGTCGATGCCGCGCTCGATGGATGGCTGACCACCGGGCGCTTCAACAGCGCCTTCGAAGCGCGGCTGGCGGCCTTCGTCGGCGTCCGCCGCGCGCTGACCGTCAACTCCGGCTCCTCGGCCAATCTGGTCGCCGTCAGCAGCCTGTTCTCGCCGCTGCTGGGCGCCGCCGCGCTGCGCCCGGGCGACGAAATCATCACCGTCGCCGCCGGCTTCCCGACCACCGTCAACCCGATCCTGCAAAACGGCGCCGTGCCGGTCTTCGTCGACATCCAGCCGGCCACCTACAACCTCGACCCGCGCCATCTCGACGCCGCACTCGGCCCGCGTACCCGCGCGGTGGTGCTCGCCCACACGCTGGGCAACCCCTTCGATCTGGCCGCCGTCACCGCCTTCTGCGCGCGCCACAACCTGTGGCTGGTCGAAGACTGCTGCGATGCGCTCGGCGCGCGCTACACCCTGCCCGAACACGCCGACGTGTGGCTGCCGCGCACCCCGACCGCCGACGATCCGTCGCTGTGGCGCGCGGGCGGCGAAGTCGAGCGCACGCGCCACGTCGGCCGTTTCGGCCATCTGGCCACGCTGTCCTTCTACCCCGCGCACCACATCACCATGGGCGAAGGCGGCGCGGTGCTCATCGACGACCCACTGCTCGCGCGCATCGCCGAATCGATCCGCGACTGGGGGCGCGACTGCTGGTGCGCGCCCGGCTGCGACGCCACCTGCGGCAAGCGCTTCGGCTGGCAACTGGGCGATCTGCCGGCCGGCTACGACCACAAGTACACCTATTCGCACCTGGGCTACAACCTCAAGATCAGCGACATGCAGGCGGCCTGCGCGCTCGCCCAGATGGACCGTCTCGAAGGCTTCATCGCCGCCCGCCGCCACAACTTCGACTACCTGTCGCAGCGCCTCGCCGACTGCGAGGACGCACTGATCCTGCCGCGTGCGACCGAAGGCTCGACACCGTCGTGGTTCGGATTTCCGCTGACCTTGAAACCGGAGGCTGCGTTGGACCGGGTCGAGATGCTGCGCTGGCTCGACCAGCACCGCATCGCCAGCCGCCTGCTGTTCGCCGGCAACCTCACCCGCCAGCCCTACATGGCCGGACGCGACTACCGGATCGCCGGCTCCCTCGAGACCACCGACCGGGTCATGAACGACACCTTCTGGATCGGCGTCTGGCCGGGCCTCGACGAGGCGATGCTGGACTACGCCGCCGACCGCATCCGCCTCTTTCTCGGGCGGGATTTCGACTGAGACCATGCCATGAAACCGCTCTTCGTATTCGAGATGGCGAACAACCACATGGGCGACCCGGCGCACGGCATTCGCACGATCCGCGCGTTGCGAGAAGCCTGCAGTGGCTTCGAACAGGCCTTCGACTTCGCTTTCAAGCTGCAATACCGGGACCTCGACACCTTCATCCACCCGTCGATGCAGGGCCGCACCGACATCAAGTACATCAAGCGCTTCGAGGAGACCCGGCTCGACGACGACGCCTTCCGCGCCCTGGTGGCGGAAATGCGGGCGATGGGATTCGGCACCGTATGTACCCCGTTCGACGAGAACTCGGTGGCGCGCATCGAGGCCCACGGCATCGACACGATCAAGATCGCGAGCTGTTCGTTCGGCGATTGGCCGCTGATGGAGCGCATCGCCGCCACCGACAAGCCGGTGATCGCTTCCACCGCCGGCGCCAGTGAGGAACTCATCGACCAGGTCGTGAGCTTCTTTCTGCATCGTCACAAGGCGCTGACCCTGATGCACTGCGTCGCCGAGTATCCGACCCCCGACGAGGCCTTGCAGCTCAACCAGGTCGACCTGCTGCGCCGGCGTTACCCGGATTGCCGCATCGGCTATTCGACCCACGAGTCGCCGGACAACACCGAAGCCGTGATGATGGCGCTGGCCAAGGGCGCAACGGTATTCGAGAAGCACGTCGTACTACCGACCGAGCGCTATGCCGCGAATGCCTATTCGGCCGATCCGGATCAGGTCCGGGCCTGGCTGACGGCCGCTGAACGCGCCCGCCGGATCTGCGGACGGCCGGATCGCTACCAACCGTCGGCCGGCGAGCGCGACAGCCTGCATTCGCTGCGCCGCGGCGTCTTCGCCGCGCGCGACATCGCCGCCGGCAGCGAGATCGACGATGCAGCAGTGGTGTTCGCCTTCCCCCCGGACGACGGGCAGCTGACCGCCAACGACTGGTCGAAATACGCCCGCTTCACCGCCCGCCAGGCAATTGCCGCCGGCGCGCCGGTGTGCCACTCGGCGGTCGAGGAACGACAACTGCGGGGCCGCGTGCTCGACGCGGTGACCCGGGTCAAGGCCTTGCTGTCGGCCGGCAACATCGTCGTGCCGGGAAAGTCCGATCTCGAACTCTCCCACCACTACGGCATGGAGCGCTTCGACGAATTCGGGCTGACCATGGTCACCGTCGTCAATCGCGAATACTGCAAGAAGCTGCTGGTGATGCTGCCCGGCCAGGCCCATCCGGAGCAGTACCACGAGAAGAAGGAAGAGACCTTCGTCGTGCTTCATGGCGAACTCGATCTTTGGCTCGACGGTGCACACCAGCGGGTCGCCGCCGGCGATGTCGTCACGGTGCAGCGCGGCGTACGGCACCGCTTCCACAGCAAGAACGGGACGGTGTTCGAGGAAATCTCATCCACCCACGTCAAGGACGACTCCCACTACACCGACCCGGCGATCGCGAGCAATCCACGGCGCAAGACCTGGCTCACCTACTGGATGTGACGATGGCAAGCATCAGAGTCGCCGACTGGATCATGCAACGCCTCGCCGACGAGGGGCTGCGCCATGTCTTCGTGCTCCCCGGCGGCGGTGCCATGCACCTGGACGACGGCCTCGCCTGCGAACCGCGTCTCACCGCCGTACCGTGCCACCACGAGCAGGCCTGCGGCATCGCCGCAGAAGCCTACGGCCGCACCGGCCACGCCGGAAACCCCGGGTTTGGCGTCGCCCTCGTGACCACGGGCCCCGGCGCCACCAACGTGATCACGCCGGTGGCCGGCGCCTGGATCGACTCGATCCCGCTGTTGGTCATCTCCGGCCAGGCCAAGCGGGCCGACCGGCTGAACGGCCGCCCGCTGCGCCAGGGTGGGGTGCAGGAGGTGGATATCGTGCCGATGGTGCGTTCGGTCACCAAATACGCCGCCACCGTCACCGACCCCGCCGACATCCGCCGGCACCTCGATTCCGCACTGCACGCAATGAGCAGCGGGCGGCCGGGGCCGGTATGGCTCGACGTGCCGCTCGACGTCCAGGCCGCGCCGGTGGATGCCGACACGCTGCCGCCGGCGCTCCTGCCGCAGCCCGCAACCGGCGCGCCCCCCGATCTGGCGCCGGTCGCGGCCTGGCTGACGGAAGCCCGACGGCCGCTGCTGCTGGCCGGGCACGGCGTACGCCTGGCCGGTGCCGATGGCCGGCTCCGGTCGCTGGTCGAACGCCTCGGCGTCCCGCTGGCCACCACCTGGAACGCAACCGACATCCTGCCCTGGGATCACCCCCTCAATGCCGGCAGGCCGGGCGTCGTCGCAGCCCGCGGCGCCAACTTCGCGGTGCAGAACTGCGATCTCCTGATCAGCGTCGGCTGCCGCCTCGACAACATCATCACCGCCTACCATCCGCGCGGCTTCGCACGCGCGGCGCGCAAGGTGATGGTGGACGTGGACCCGCACGAACTCGACGCCAAGGACATGACGCTCGATTTGGCACTGGCGATGGACGCCGGCACATTTACCGACGCGCTCGACGCGGCCAGCGAAGGGCTGGCACTGCCGCCCGCGCTGGCCGAATGGCGTGCCCGGATTGCCGACTGGAAACAGCGCTATCCGGTGTTCGATGCCGCCACGGCGCCGAGCTCGGGACGCATCGGCCACTTCCAGTTCGCCGACGCCCTGTCCGATGCCATTGCGCCCGACACGCTGATCGCCACCGGCAGCTCCGGCCTCGCGGTCGAGGCCTTCTACACCGCCTTCCGCAACAAGGCCGGCCAGCGCATGTTTCTGACTTCCGGACTCGGCGCGATGGGCTACGGTCTGCCGGCCGCGATCGGCGCCTGCCTCGGCAACGGTTCGAGACCGATGGTCGCGGTCGAGTCCGACGGCAGCCTGCAACTCAATTTGCAGGAGCTGGCAACGCTGGCCGGACGCCGTCTGCCGATCTGTCTGCTGGTGATGAACAACGACGGCTACTGCTCGATCCGCAACACCCAGCGCAACTACTTCGACGGCCGCTATCTCGGCACCGGCCCGGAGGCCGGGCTGGCGATGCCCGAATTGGAAAGACTGGCAGCGGCCTACCGGCTCCCCTACCTTTGCCTGGACGACGCCGCCACACTGGCCGATGGCCTCACCCGCGCCATGGCCCTGCCGCGCCCCTGCGTGATCGACGTGCGGCTGCTGCGCGACGAGACGCTGGCGCCCAAATGCGCGGCGATTCCGCTGCCCGACGGCTCGATGCGCTCGATGCCACTCGAGGACATGAGCCCATTGCTGCCGCTCGAGACGCTCCGCCGGGAAATGTCGATCGCGCTGTCGCCGGCATCGCTCGAAGCCCGCGGCGAGCACCAGCCACCCACCGACGCCCAACCAGCCGCGGCCACCCCTGCCGAAGCGAGCCACCGATGAATGACAACGCAGCGCCGGTCGAGCGCATCTACACCAAGAACCATTCGGAGCGGGAGCATCGGATGTACGCCGACCTGTCCCGCGCTTTCCTCGAGTCTCCGCTCGACGTCACGTCGCGCCTGAATGCCTTCCCGCGGCATGTGCGTCGGCAGGACATCGCCCGCTTCCTGGTGCGCTACGAGCTGTTCCGCCAGATCCTCGACGTCAATGGCAGCATCGTGGACTGCGGCGTCTATTCCGGCGGCGGACTGTTCGCCTGGTATCACTTCTCGACGATCTTCGAGCCGTACAACCATACCCGCAAGATCATCGGCTTCGACACCTTCTCCGGCTTCCCGAGCATTCACGCCAGCGACGCCATCGGCAACTCGGAAGACCTGCGAGTGGGCGCCCTGTCCACCCACGCGAGCATGCGCGACGAGCTCGAATTCCTGCGCGAACTCCACGACCAGAACCGGCCCTTGTCCCACGTACCGAAGATGGAACTGATCGAGGGCGACGCCTGCGAAACCATCCCGACCTTCGTCGACGAGAACCCGCATCTGCTGATCAGCCTGCTCTATCTGGACTTCGATCTCTACGCGCCGACCCGGGCCGCCCTCGAACATCTGCTGCCGCGGGTGGTCGCCGGCGGCCTCGTGGTGTTCGACGAACTCAACAGCAAGGACTATCCGGGCGAGACCTCGGCATTGCGCGAACTCGGCCCGCTGCCGCCCCTCAAGCGGATGCGCGAGGACCCCTACATCAGCTACTTCGTCAAATCATGAATGCCGACGCCCTGGCCGCCTGCGAGTCCCGGGCACGCACGTCCGGCGTACTGTCGCGCCTGCCGACAGCTTCGCGCTGGCGACCCGCCAACCGCCTGCTGGACATGCTGCAGGGGCGCGACGTCGTGCTCTACGGGGCCGGACGCGGGTTCTTTACGTTCCAGCGCTTCTGCCTGCAGAAGATGGGCGTCGAAGCGCGGCTCGTCGTCGATCGGCGTTTCGATGGCCACGGCCGCTTCGCCGGCCGGCCAAGTTGCGGCCCGCAGGCGTTGCTCGCCGAAGCGCCGTGGGCACGCGAAGCAGCGGTCTTCATCACCATCGGCGACGCCGCGGTACGCGCCGAGATCGCCGACCGGCTGGAGGCAAACGGCTTTCGCTTCGTCTTCAGCGCCTACGACGTCTATGAGTATCACACCCACTACACGCCCGCCGGGTTGCTCCAAGACATCGGCGGCCACATCCGCAGCCATGCCGAAGAGATCGAGCGGGCCTTCGCCCTGTTCGCCCACGACGCCGCCAGCCAACGCATCTTTGCGGCGGTGCTCGGCACCTACGCCGACGGCGTCGCCGACGTGCCCGCCTCACCCTATCGGGAGCAGTACTTCCCAAGCGACCTGCCGATGGCCTGCGATCTGTCGCGCTACATCAGTTGCGGCGCGTTCACCGGCGACACCGTCGAGCAGGCGCGCCGCCACGTCGGGCGGATGCAGGCGGTGGCCTGCTTCGAGCCCGACCCGGGCAATTTCGCCGCGCTGACCGCCTATCTGTCGCAGCACAGCGACCAGATCGCCGACATGCTCTTTTCGTTCCCCTGCGGCCTGCACCGGAGCAACCAGCGACTGCGCTTCTCGAGCGCCCACAGCACCAACAGCTCGATCGATCCGGCCGGCGACGCCGTCGTGCACTGCGTTGCACTCGATCAAGTGCTGTTCAACTTCCGCCCGACCTACCTGACGATGGACATCGAGGGCGCCGAACTCGACGCGCTGGCCGGCGCCCGCGAGACCTTGCGGCGCCACCGTCCGGAGCTGGCGCTGTCGGCCTACCACTGCGTCGACCACCTGTGGCGACTGCCCCTGTTCGTCGATCGACTCGGCGTCGGCTATCGGCTGTATCTGCGCAACTACTCGGGCATGGTCTCCGAGACCGTACTCTACGCCAGCACCCAGCGGAGCGACCGGCCGTGATCGACGGCATCTGCGCGAGCCCGCCCCGGGTGCTGTTCGGCCCCGACGCAGCCCGCCACTGGATCGACGAAATCACACGGCTCGGCGACGGACCGGTGCTGATGCACCACGGTCGCGCCAGCGCCGAGGCCGCCGGTCTGCTCGCACGGCTGCGCGCCGAGTTGCGGGCATACGACGTCGAATGGGTCGAATTCGGCGGGGTCAGCGCCAACCCGCAACTGGCGCTGGTGCGGGAAGGCGTGTCGCTGTGCCGCGACCTCCGCGTCGATCGCATCCTCGCGGTCGGCGGCGGCAGCGTCATCGACTCGGCCAAGGCGATCGCCGCCGGCGCCTGCTTCGACGGGGACGTTCTCGCGCTGATGACCGGGGCGGCACCGATCGTCGGCGCGCTGCCGATCTGTGCGATGCCGACGGTCGCCGGTGCCGGCAGCGAATCGAGCCCGGCCGCGGTGATCACCGATCCGGCGCGTAGCCTCAAGATCGACTTCGCCAGTGAGCACCTACGTCCGCGGATCGCGGTCCTCGATCCGACGCTGACCCTGGGCCTGGACGGCGCCGCGACCTTGGCCGGTGCATTCGACGCCAGCTGCCATCTGCTGGAGCGCTATTTCAGCAATACCGAACACACCGACTGCAGCGACCGCCTGATCGAGGCCCTGCTGCTGACCCTGTTGGACTGCGTACAGGCGGTGCCCGAACGACTCGGCGACTACGCGCTGCGGGCCGAGCTGATGTGGGCCTGCAAGCTCGCCCAGGATGACTTCATCGGCCTCGGCCGCAAGCAGGACTGGGCCTCGCACGCCATCGCCCATGCCATTGGCGGCCGCTTCGACGTCGCCCACGGGCCGCTGGTCACAGTGGTGATGATCGGATGGATGAAAACGGTCTGCGCACGCAATCCGCTGCGATTCGTCCAGTTCGGCCGGCGCGTCCTCGACCTGCCGATCGGTCCGGATACAGCGGCGGCCGCGGTCGATGCGTTCGAGCGGCGGGTGGCCGCCAGCGGCATGCCGACGCGGCTGTCGGCCCTCGGCATCACGCTAGATGACGAGGCCATCGACCGCATCGCGAACCTCTGCGCACGTCGCAACCCGAGCGGGACCATCGGCAACTTCGTCCGTCTGACGGCGGACGACGTCGGCGCGATCCTCGCCACCGCCCGCTGAGCCCCAGGAGAGCACATGAGCTACAAGATCCACATGGCTGGCTACGAGGCGCCACGCACGATCTTCCAGATCGACGCGTTGCACGCCTGGCAGCACGACCGTTATTTCGCGCCGGTGATCGTCGAGGTCAGCCCGACCGGGTCGTGCAACCAGAACTGCAGCTTTTGCTATTCGGACAAGGTCGACACCAAAGGGCAGCGCATCGACGACGAGGTGCTCGTCGGCCTGTTCCGCGAACTGCCGCGAATCGGCGTCAAGGCGGTATCGCTGCAGGGCACCGGTGAACCGCTGATGCACCCGGCGACGCCGGACGCGATCGTCGCCGGGGCCGAAGGCGGCCTCGGCTTCTCGCTGACCACCACCGGCGTGGTGCTGACCCCCAAGATTCAGAAGAAGATCCTGCGCCACCTCACCTTCGTCAAGTTCAGCGTACTCGACAGCAACAAGACCCGCTACGCGATGATGCACGGCTGCTCCGAGAAGCAGTGGGAGCAACTGGTGCGCAACATCGCCGACGCAGCCGAACTGCGCGAACGGGAAGGCCTCGATGTGGCGCTCCTCGGCACCGTCTATGTCGAGCGCAACAATTTCAACCAGATCGCCCGCATCGTCGGCTTTCTGCGCGAGCTGGGGATGGACTACGTGGTGGTCCAGGAGGCGACCTACACTGAGTTCACGCCCGGCCGCCAGGCCAACAACACCTCGACCGGCTACAGCGAAGCCCAGATCGCCGAAATGAAGCAATCGGTGACCGAGTTGAACAGCGAAGATTTCACCGTCAAGGTGCGCTTTCCGATCGACGACGCCACCTACCACGTCGGGGTCTACAAGGACTGCTGGAAGGATCGCTTCTGCCAGGGGATCAAGTTCTTCCCGGTGGTTGCCGCGGACGGACGCGTCTACTCCTGCTATCGCGCCTGGGGCAAGCCGGAGTTCGCCCTCGGCAGCCTCTACGAACAGAGCTTCGAGGAGATTTGGCGCAGCACGCGGCGGCGCGAGATCGAGGCGGTGATCATGACGACACCGCCCGACGGCGACGAATGCGCGGTGTGCGGCATCTCCAAGCTCAACGACATCCTCGCGCGCTACGGCGACGACAACAGGTTCCGGAATTTCCTGATATGAGCTGCGAACTATGCGTCAAGCACCTGCCCGGTGAGACCGAGTGCGTGTGGCACCGGGAGCACAAGCAGACCGGCAAGGAATACAGCGCGATCAACATCCTGCCGAGCAAGGTCTGCCCGATCATGTACCACACGCTGTATCCGTATTTCCTCGGCGCACTGTTCGGCGCGAAATACGCCTACAACGACGAGGGCGACTGCCAGGTGTGCTGCCCGGCCGAGAAAGGGGTCGACGTGCTGGTGCGGGTGCGGCCCAACGACGGCAAGTTCGAGGCCGGCGTCGACGCCGACTGGCGCGACGTGATCCACGCCGAGGTGATGGCGGTCCACGGCCATTGCGACTACGGCCACCAGGTCGGCGACCGCATCGTCTTCCCGACCACCCGTTCGATGCGCACCCAGTACATGTGCCCGGCCGGCTTCAACAACATCTTCCCCTTCCTGAAGATCGAAACGCCGTCGTGCATCAACCCGCAGCGCCTGCGCTGCCCGGACTGGGAGGAGAACATCTACTACGCGATACCCGAAGGTCATCGCCGCGACGAGGGCGGCACTTGAAGCCGCTGGCCCTGATCTCCTGCTACGCACCGACCGGCATCGAGCGCATTGCAACTGCACTGGTCGGCGCCGGCTTCGACTTGCTCGCCAGCGACGAGTCCGCCACACCGATCGCCGCCGCCGGTCTGGCGGTCACGCGAATCGCCGAGTTCACCGATGAGCACGAGGACTTCGGCTTCCCGCCGACCCTGCATCCCCGCATCGAAGCTGCGCTGACCGGCACCGCCGGCCCGCGCATCGAGTTGGTCTTCGTCCGCCCCTACCCGGCCGGAATCGGTAACGACGTCGGCGGTCGCACGCTGTTGATGCTGGCGGTCAAGGGCGAGCGGGTGGCCGCGTCGACGACCGAACAGATGCGCGACGTGCTCGACGAACTGGCGTCGGAGGGCCGGGTATCGG
>JAGRFQ010000012.1 GCA_020445945.1 Rhodocyclaceae bacterium | reverse complement strand
TCGTACTTCATGTTGTCGCGCAGGTAATCGAAGCCGAACTCGTTGTTGGTGCCGTAGGTAATGTCGGCGGCGTAGGCGGCCTGCTTGTCGGCTTCGCTCTGGCCGGACACATTCACCCCGACCGAGAGCCCCAGAAAACTGTAGATGCGCCCCATCCACTCGGCGTCACGGCGGGCCAGATAGTCGTTCACGGTAATCACGTGAACCCCCTTGCCGGCCAGCGCGTTCAGGTAGGCCGGCAAGGTGGCGACCAGGGTCTTGCCCTCGCCGGTGCGCATTTCGGCGATCTTGCCGTCGTGGAGCACCATCCCGCCGATCATCTGCACGTCGAAATGACGCATGCCGTGTACCCGGCGGGCCGCTTCGCGGACCACCGCGAAGGCTTCGGAGAGCAGGCTGTCGAGGCTCGCGCCGTCGGCAAGGCGCGTCCTGAATTCGTCGGTCTTGGCCCGCAACTCGGCGTCAGACAAGGCCTCCATCGCCGGCTCGAGCGCATTGATCGCCCGAACGCTTTTGGAATATTGGCGGATGAGCCGGTCGTTGCGGCTACCGAATACTTTCTTGAGAAGTCCGGAGATCATGTCTGGGCAGGGGGCAGATGGGGCAAAATGCGAATACTAGCACGGCCGGCATGGCAGACTCCTCGCCGTGCATGCCGCTCCGCTCAACCCTTGAGATGCGTCAATTGCTGCCATGACACAACCGCTCCACCGCTTCGCCGGCGCCGGCACTGCGCTGGAAAATCTGCGCGCCCACGCCGAGCGTCTGGGCCAGCTGCAGCGCCACGTCAGCGCCGCATTACCGGCGCATCTGGCCGCCCTGTGCCACGTCGCCAATCTCAAGGGCGAGACCCTGCTCATTCATGCCGACAACGGCTCGGTGGCGGCCAAGCTGCGCCAGTGCGCGCCGCAACTGCTCACGGTGCTCACCGGCCAGGGCGAACGGATTGACGCGATCCGGATCGCCACCCGACCGGCGCAGGTCAAGCCGCCGCCGCGACCGGCGACGGTCCGCCGGATCAGCGCTCAGACGCGGGAAGAAATGAACGCGCTGGCCGCCCACCTGCCGGCCGACGACCAGCTGCGCGCAGCGCTGGAGCGCTTTGTTCGACACAGCCGCAGCGAGGCGCCCCCGCTAGAGGACCGGGGCCAGGAGACGCTCGATTAACAGCAGCGCCAGAAACACCAGCACCACCACCGCACCAAGCTTCGACAAGGTCCACGCCAGCGCACGATAGCGCCGGTCGCCCGAGAGCAGGTACAGGATCATCGCCCCACCAATGCCGATCAGCGCCAGTGCAGCAAAGGCGCGGAGCACAAACACGACTAGCCCCAGACCGGCTCGAACATGCCGCTGACACCGGGCGCCGGAGGGCTGTTGGCGTCGAAGGTGACGACCTCCCACGCGCTCTCGTCTTCGAGCAGCACACGCAGGATCTGGTTGTTCAGCGCGTGACCGGCCTTGAACGCCGAATACGACGCAAGCAAGGGATGGCCGGCGAGGTAGAGGTCGCCAATCGCATCGAGCACCTTGTGCTTGACGAACTCGTCACCGTAGCGCAGCCCGTCGGCATTGAGGATGCGATGCTCATCCATCACGATCGCGTTGTCCAGGCTGCCGCCGAGGCCGAGATTGTTGGCGCGCAGGAATTCGACGTCCTGAGTAAAACCGAAGGTGCGCGCCCGCGCCACGTCGCGGGCATAGGACTGGTCGGCAAAGTCGACGGTCACGGTGGTGCCGGTGCGCGCGATGGCAGGATGGTTGAAGACGATGGAGAAGCTCAGCTTGAAGCCGTCGTAGGGCTCGAGGCGCACCCACTTGTCGTCTTCCTTGTATTCGACCGCCTTCTTGACACGCAGGAAGCGCTTGGGCGCCTGCTGCTCTTCAATGCCGGCGGACTGGATGAGGAACACGAACGGGCCGGCACTGCCATCGAGAATCGGGATTTCCTCGGCGTCGACGTCAACATGCGCGTTGTCGATTCCCAGCCCGGCCAACGCCGACATCAGGTGTTCGACGGTGCCGACCTTGGCGCCGCCATTTTGCAGGCCGGAGCACATCCGCGTATCGACCACCGCGTACGGATCGGCCGGCAGGCTGACCGGCGGATCAAGGTCGACGCGGTGAAACACGATGCCGTTGTCCGGCGCCGCCGGGCGCAGCACCAGGGTGACCTTCTTGCCACCATGCAAGCCGACGCCGGTGGCAGAGATTGTTGATTTGAGCGTGCGCTGTTTGATCATTGACGCGAGGGCCGGTCGGATAAAAGGGGTGTCCTGCGCGGCCTCCCGCGAGGGGCGGCCTGACGCGCGGACGAACAGGCGGATTTTAGCATGCGCCTGAGGCCGACCCGGTCAACGGAGACGGGCGCCCTGAGCGCGGACGGGAGGCGTCGTCCACACTCGAGGCGCCCGCAGGGGCGAAGCGGCTTGCGCGTCAGTCGGCCTGCTTGCGCAGGAAGGCCGGGATGTCGTAGGTGCCCACGCCGCTGGCGCTCATGGCTTCCACGGTGGTGCGCCGGCCGCTGCGAATCACCGCCGGAACATCGCTTTCAGCCACCCCGCCGTCGACCGGACCGTAGGTGCCGGTGCCCTGCACCACCTGCATCACCGGCTTGCTGGCAACCGCCGGCTTCCCGAGCCCGGTGGCGACCACGGTAACGCGCATGCGGTCTTCCATCGCCTCGTCGAACACCGTGCCGTAGATCACGAAGGCGTCCTTGGCGGCAAAGGCGCGCACCGTATTGACGGCCTCCTTCACCTCCGACATCTTCAGCGAACGGCTGGCCGTGATGTTGATCAGCACGCCGCGCGCGCCGGACAGTTCAACCCCCTCGAGCAGCGGGCTGGCGGCAGCCTGCTCGGCGGAGATGCGCGCGCGGTCGATGCCTTCGGCTTCGGCCGAACCCATCATCGCGCGGCCCATTTCGGCCATCACCGTGCGCACGTCCTGGAAATCGACGTTGACCAGCCCCGGAATATTGATGATCTCAGCAATCCCGCCGACTGCATTGCGCAGCACGTTGTCGGCCGCGCGGAAACCGTCTTCCAGGCTGGCATCGTCGCCGAGCACTTCCATCAGCTTGTCGTTGAGCACCACGATCAGCGAATCGACGTGACGCGACAGCTCTTCGATGCCGCTATCGGCCACGCGATCGCGGTTCTCGAAGTCGAAGGGCTTGGTCACTACCCCGACCGTGAGGATGCCCATCTCCTTGGCCACTTCGGCCACCACCGGCGCCGCGCCGGTGCCGGTGCCACCGCCCATGCCGGCGGTGATGAACACCATGTGCGCGCCCTTGATCGCCTCTGCGATCTGCTCGCGCGCCTCCTGCGCCGAGCAGCGCCCGGCTTCGGGTTTGGCGCCCGCGCCGAGCCCCGAGGTGCCGAGCTGGACCTTGCCCGAGGCGAGGTTGCGCAACAGCGCCTGCGCGTCGGTGTTGGCGGTGATGAACTCAACGCCATTGACATTTTCGCGGATCATGTGATCGACGGCGTTGCCGCCGGCGCCACCGATTCCGATCACCTTGATGATCGTGCCGGTGGGTTCCTTTTCAACGATTTCAAACATATGCCTCGCCTCCTTCAAAAACGGCATTAACGCCACTTCTCTGTCTGCGCCATACGGTATGTAGTATTAGTTTGACATTCTAGTACTAAATAACCGAAAACGACAGACGACTCACAAATTCATTTCCACCACCTGCCGGGTGGTTTCAAAAATTCCGTTCGAACCATGCCTTCATGCGCCCAAAGGCCTGCTTCACGGTTCGCGTCTCGCGCGCCTGAATGCCCCGCCGACGCTGCGCCACCCCTTCCACGATCAAGCCCATCGCGGTGGCATAGCGCGGCTGGCGCACCACCTCGACCAGGCCGCCGGCATACTGCGGCGCGCCCACCCGCACCGGCAGGTGGAAGATTTCCTCGCCCAGTTCGATCATGCCGTCCATCACCGAGGCGCCGCCGGTGAGCACCAGGCCCGAGGACAGCAACTCCTCGTAGCCGCTGCGCCGCAGCTCGCCCTGCACCAGTTCGAACAGCTCAGACACGCGCGGCTCGATCACGTCGGCCAGCGCCTGGCGCGACAGCCGCCGCGGCGGGCGATCGCCCACGCCGGGCACTTCGATCATCTGCTCCGGATCGGCCAGCGAGCTCATCGCCACGCCATGACGAATCTTGATTTCCTCGGCTTCCGCGGTCGGCGTGCGCAGCGCCATCGCGATGTCGTTGGTGATCTGGTCGCCGGCCACCGGGATCACCGCGGTGTGGCGGATCGCGCCCTGCGTGAACACCGCCAGATCGGTCGTCCCGCCGCCGATGTCGACCAGACACACGCCGAGGCCCTTCTCGTCTTCCGACAGCGTGGCGTAGCTCGAGGCCAGCGGCTGCAGGATCAGGTCCATCACCTCCAGCCCGCAGCGACGCACGCATTTGATGACGTTCTGCGCCGCCGACACCGCGCCGGTGACGATGTGCACCTTCACTTCGAGCTTGACGCCGCTCATCCCGATCGGCTCGCGCACGCCGTCCTGGCCGTCGATGATGAACTCTTGGGTGAGGATGTGCAGGATCTGCTGGTCGGCCGGAATCGGCATCGCCCGCGCCACCTCGATCACCCGCTCGACGTCCATGGTGGACACTTCCTTGTCCTTGATCGCCACCATGCCGTTGGAGTTGAAGCTCTTGATATGGCTGCCGGCGATGCCGGTATACACATCGCTGATCTTGCAGTCGGCCATCAGCTCGACTTCCTGGATCACGCGCGAGATCGCATCCACGGTGGCCTCGATATTGACCACCACGCCGCGCCGCAGACCGCGCGACGGCTGGTTGCCGAGGCCGATCACGTTGAGCTCGCCGTCAGGCCGGACCTCGGCCACGAGACACGAAATCTTCGATGTCCCGATGTCCAGCCCGACCACCAGATCCTTGTATTCCTTGCTCATTTTTCACGTTCCAGTAACACCTTGCCGTCCTCCGGCAAGAGCGCGAATCCATTCGGATATCGCAGATCCACCACCGCCACCTTGACCGGAAGCTGCGCCATCGCCCTGGGGTAGGCCGTCACGAAGCGCGCCATGCGATCCTCGACGCGCGCCTGGTCGTGATCGCGGCCCAGGCGGATGGTCAGCCCGTCGTCGAGTTCGAGCTGCCAGGCCTCGCGCGCCGACAGCCCGATCGACACCAGCCGACGCCCCATCGGTGCGAGCATTTCGGCGAAACGCTGGTAATACGACAACAGGAAGGGCGCGTAGCCCTCCGGCCCGGCAAAGGCCGGCATGGCCGCGTTGCTGGCCGCGATGAAGACCTCGCCCTGGCGATTGACCAGCCGCGTGTCGCCGCTGTCATTGACGCTCCAGTAGGCCACCGCCTGGTGCTCCTCCAGCCGCAGCTCCAGCGTGTCGGGCCAGCGTCGGCGCACCTGCGCGTGGCGCACCCACGGCAGCTTCTCGAAGGCCTCGCGCACGGCAACCAGATCGACGCTGAAGAAGTTGCCGGCCACGGCCGAGCGCGCCGCGTATTCGAGCTGCTCCACGCTCACCTGCGCCGGCGGCGTCAGCACGCGCAATTCGCGCAGCTGAAAGCTCGGCCGCGACGAGGTCCACATCACCACGCCGTAACCCAGGGCGGCGGCGGCAACGAGCAGCAACGCATCCGACACGATGTTGAGCAGCGCCGGCCGATGCCACAAGCCGCCCGCCGCGGGCGCCCGCGCGGGGCTGCGCTTGAGGGGGCGGATGCGCGGCTCAGCCAAGGCGGGCACCCTCCAGAATCGACAGGCACAGCTGCTCGAAGCTGTAGCCGGCCACCCGCGCCGACATCGGCACCAGCGAGTGGTTGGTCATCCCCGGCGAGGTGTTCATCTCCAGCAGATACGGCGTGCCGTCGGCGCTCAGGATCAGGTCGCCCCGCCCCCAGCCGCGGCACCCCAGCACCTTGGTGGCTCTGGCCATCAAGCTACGCAGCGCCTGCTCCTGATCGTCGGCCAGACCGCTCGGGCAGAAGTATTGCGTGTCGTCGGTGAAGTACTTGTTCTGATAGTCGTAGTTGCCGTCCGGCGCGACGATGCGCACCACCGGCAAGACCTCCTCGCCGAGAAACGGCACGGTCAGCTCCTGCCCCGCGATGAAGGCCTCGGCAATCACCAGCGTGTCGAAGCGCGCCGCCAGTGCCCAGGCCGCCGGCAACTGCGCCGCATCGGTGACCTTGGTAGCGCCCATGCTCGAGCCTTCATGCACCGGCTTGACGAAGATCGGCAGCCCCAGATCGTCGGCCACCGCCGCCCAGTCGGTGTCTTCGCCCAGAATGTGGAAGCGCGGCGTCGGCAGCCCGGCGGCCAGCCACACCAGCTTGGTGCGCCACTTGTCCATCGACAGCGCCGAGGCCATCACCCCGCTGCCGGTGTAGGGAATCCCGAGCAGTTCGAGCATGCCCTGCACCGTGCCGTCCTCGCCGCCGCGGCCGTGCAGCGCGATGAAGGCGCGTTCGAAGCCCGCCTCCTTCAGGATGTGCAGATCGGTCTGCGCCGGATCGAAGGGGTGGGCGTCCACCCCCGCGCCCTGCAATGCGGCGAGCACCGCGCCGCCGGACATCAGCGACACCTCGCGCTCGGCCGACGATCCGCCGAGCAGCACCGCCACCTTGCCGAATCGGGCGTTCATGTCTTGGGTCATAGTCCGCTCACCTCGCGCAGCGGTTCGCCAACGAAACGCAGACGGCAATTGACCGGGCGCCCGGCCACCGCGCTGGCGGCATCGCACAGCCCACGGATCGCCGCTTCAAGGCCGACCGCATCGGGCTGCGCATCCAGATGCAGTTGGCCGCTGGCGCGGTCGAGGCGCACCCGCCCCGGCACCTGGTCGGCCACTTCGAGCACGTGCAGCACATCGTCGGCGGCAAACAGCTGCGACACCGCACGCGGCCCGCTCAGTGCGCCCGACGTGGTCGTATCCTGGGCCCGCGCTTTGGGCCGCAACCACACCCCCACCATCAACTCGTCAGCATGCCGGCTGGCGCCTGCGAACACCGCCCCGATGCCGAACGCATCGGGCGCGCGCCGGTGCGTTCGGCCGTGACGGTCGAGCGTCTTGACCGCCTCGACCCGCGACCACACGCGCTCGTCGCGGACGCCGGCGTTGGTCACCAGCGCACCGCCAAGCGTGCCCGGCACCCCCAGCATCCAGCCCAGCCCCGTAAAGCCGTGGTTGCGCGCGTACTGCACCAGCGCAGCGCAGCCAATCCCGACCTCGGCGTACAGCGTGGCGCCATCGAGCGTCATCGCGTCGAGCGCGCACGTGCTCAACACCATGCCGCGGTAACCGCCTTCGCGCACCACGATGTAGGCCCCGCTGCCATGCACCAGCAAGGGCTCGTCGAGGCGCAGCCCGGCCAGGAATGCCGCAGCGTCGGCCTCGTCAGCCGGCGTGTACACCGCCTGCGCGACGCCGCCGACACCCCACGCGCTGAGGGTCGCCATCTTTACGTTGTGCTGCAGTTGCCCCCGCAAACTCATGCCTCCTCCTCGTTGACCAGCTTGCCCGGCACCGCGCCGATCGAGCCGGCGCCCATGGTGAGCACCACATCGCCGTCGCGCACGACGCCGCCAATCGTCGCCGGC
Source organism: Rhodocyclaceae bacterium (assembly GCA_020445945.1). Taxonomy (GTDB): domain Bacteria; phylum Pseudomonadota; class Gammaproteobacteria; order Burkholderiales; family Rhodocyclaceae; genus Nitrogeniibacter. The sequence goes on along the minus strand of JAGRFQ010000012.1, from coordinate 14,591 downwards.
ATGTCGTCGATATCCTCTACGAACACCGGCTCGATCCGCCCCGCCACGCGCAGCGCACGCGCCAGCGCGCGGCCGTCGGCGGCCACCACCGGCGGCTCCCCGGCGGCATACACGTCGGCCAGCACCAGCGCATCCACGCTGCCCAGCACCTTGACGAAGTCCTCGAAACAATCGCGCGTGCGGGTGTAGCGATGCGGCTGGAAGGCAAGCACCAGCCGGCGGCCGGGGAAGGCGCCGCGCGCGGCCTCGATGGTGGCCGCCATTTCGACCGGGTGATGGCCGTAGTCATCGACCAGCGCATAGGTGCCACCGGCTGCAATCGGCACGTCGCCGTAGTGCTGGAAGCGTCGCCCGACGCCCTTGAAGTCGGCCAGCGCCTGCACGATGGCGGCGTCCGGCACCCCCACCTCGGTCGCCACCGCGATGGCCGCCAGCGCGTTGAGCACGTTGTGCATGCCGGGCATGTTGAGCACCACCGACAGGCGCGACTCGCTGCCATTGACGCGCACCACGTCGAACAGCATCCGCCCCGCCTCGGCGCGCACGTTCTCGGCGCGCACGTTGGCGCTCGGCGACAGGCCGTAGCGCACGATCTGCTTCGACACCAGCGGCATGATCGAGCGCACGTGCGGGTCGTCCTCGCACAGCACCGCCACGCCGTAAAAGGGCAGATGCTGGAGGAAGTCGATGAAGGCCTGCTTCAGCTTGGCGAAGTCGTGGCCATAGGTTTCCATGTGGTCGGCGTCGATGTTGGTGACCACCGAAATCACCGGATTGAGGAGCAGGAAGGAGGCGTCGGATTCGTCCGCCTCGGCGACCAGAAAATCGCCCTTGCCGAGGCGCGCGTTGGCGCCGGCGGCGTTGAGACGGCCACCGATGACGAAGGTCGGGTCGCCGCCGCCTTCGGCCAGAATGCTGGCGGTAAGCGAGGTGGTCGTGGTCTTGCCGTGGGTGCCGGCAATCGCGATGCCCTGCTTCAGGCGCATCAGCTCGGCCAGCATCTGGGCGCGCGGCACGACCGGAATCTGACGCGCCCGTGCGGCACGCACCTCCGGGTTGTCGCCCTTCACCGCGGTCGAGATCACGACCACGTCGGCAGCGGCCACATGTGCCGCGTCGTGGCCACGCATCACCGTCGCGCCGAGCTTGGCGAGGCGGCGCGTGGCGGCGCTCTCGCCAAGGTCAGAGCCGCTGACGGCGAAGCCCTGATTGACCAGCACCTCGGCAATGCCGCTCATCCCGGCGCCGCCGATACCGACAAAATGAATGTGTTTGACCTTGTGTTTCATGCCAATGACTCCTCGTCGCCGGCCAGCGTTCGGCACGCGCCGGCGACATCCTGCGTCGCCTGCGGACGCGCCAGCGCACGTGCGGCGATGGCCATCTCGCGCAATTGCGCGCGATCCAGTTCGCCCAGCAGCGTGGCCAGGCGCGCCGCACTCAATTCGTTCTGGGGCAGCAGGCAGGCCGCGCCGCGCTCGGCCAGAAAACGCGCGTTGCCGGTCTGGTGGTCATCCACCGCGTGCGGCAACGGCACCAGAATGCTGGCCACCCCGGCCGCGGCGAGTTCGGCCACGGTCAGCGCGCCGGCGCGGCACACCACCACGTCGGCGTCGGCGTAAGCGGCCGCCATGTCGTCAATGAAGGGACGCAGATCGCCGCTCACCCCGGCCATCGCGTAGCTCTCGCGCAAGGCCTCGATCTGCGCGGTGCCGGCCTGGTGGACGACTTCGGGGCGCCGCTCCGGCGCCATCGCCGCCAGCGCCTGCGGCACCGTGTCGTTGAGCACCTTGGCGCCCAGCGAACCGCCGATCACGAGCACCCGCAGCGGCCCTTCGCGATGCGCGAATCGGGTCGCGGGATCGGCCAGCGCGACGATCGCGGCGCGCACCGGGTTACCCACCCAGGCGCCCTTGGCGAGCACGTCGGGGAAGCCGGTGACGATCCGGTCGGCGACGCGGGCGAGCACCCGGTTGGCCAGCCCGGCGACAGAGTTCTGCTCGTGCAGCACCAGCGGCCGACCGGTGAGCGCGGCCATCATGCCGCCGGGAAAGCTCACGTAGCCGCCCATGCCGAGCACCACGTCCGGACGCACCCGCCGCAGCACCCCGAGCGCCTGCCAGAAGCCGCGCAGCAGATTGAGCGGCAGCAGCAGCTTCGGCCACAGGCCCTTGCCGCGCAGCGCGCCGAAGCGGATCCACGCCGTTTCGTAGCCGTAGTCGGGGATCAGCCGGCCTTCCATGCGCTCTGCGTTGCCCAGCCACACGATGCGCCAGCCAATCGCCTTGAGCGCCTCGGCCACCGCGATGCCGGGGTAGATGTGTCCGCCGGTGCCGCCGGCCATGACGAGCAGCGTCTTCATGCGCCACCTCCACGCATGACCTGACGATTTTCCCAGTCGATACGCAGCAGCACCGCCAGCGCAAGGCAGTTGGCGACGATACCCGAGCCACCAAAGCTCATCAGCGGCAGGGTCAGCCCCTTGGTGGGCAGCAAGCCCATGTTCACACCCATGTTGATGAAGGACTGCACGCCGATCCACAGGCCGATGCCCTGCGCGACCAGACCGGCGAAGTAGCGTTCGAGGTCGATGGCCTGACGGCCGATGACGAAGGCGCGCTGCACGAACACCGCGAACAGCGCCACCACCACCACCACGCCGACGAGTCCGAGTTCCTCGGCGATGATCGCGAGGATGAAGTCGGTGTGCGCCTCGGGCAGGTAAAACAGCTTCTCGACGCTGGCGCCCAGCCCGACCCCGAACCACTCGCCGCGGCCGAAGGCGATCAGCGCGTGCGACAGCTGATAGCCCTTGCCGAAGGCGTCCTGAAACGGGTCCATGAAGCCGAAGATGCGGTCGCGCCGGTAGGGCGACAGCCACACCAGCATGGCGAAGCCGATCAGCGCGACGATCATCAGCAACACAAACACGCGCACGTTGATGCCGCCGAGAAAGAGGATGCCGAAGGCGATCGCGGTGATCACCACGAAAGCGCCGAAATCGGGCTCGCGGATGAGCAAAAAGCCGACCAGCAGGATCACCCCCGCCATCGGCAAGAACGCGCGCTTGAAGCTCGCCATGTGGGGCAGCTTGCGCACCGTGTAGTCGGCCGCGTAGAGCGCCACGAACAGCTTCATCGCCTCCGAGGGCTGGAAGTTGACCGGCCCCAGCGGCAACCAGCGACTGGCGCCATTGACCTCGCGCCCGATCCCCGGCATCACCACCAGAATCAGCAGCACGATGCCGCCGATGAACAGGTGCGGCGCAAGCTGCTGCCAGGTGCGCATCGGCAGCTGGAAGGCCACCACCCCCACCAGCGTGCCGATGAGCAGGAACACGCTGTGGCGCACGAGGTAGTAGGTCGATTGATGGCCGGTGTAGGCCAGCCCCTCGGCGGTGGCGATGGAGGCCGAATAGACCATCACCAGGCCGAACAGCAACAGGCACACCGACGACCAGATGAGCAGTGGATCGAGCTCGCTCGACTGCGCCGCCGGCGCCGCCAGCCGGCGCACCGCGCGGTTGGTCGCGGCGCTGCGCGGTGCCGGGCGGGCAAACCAGGCCGGCAGGTGGAGGCCGAGCTTCATAGCGACACCACCCGCGGCAGCGCGCGCACGGCGTCGATGAACACTTCGGCGCGATGCACGTAGCTGCGGAACATGTCGAAGCTGGCGCAGGCCGGCGACAGCAGCACCGCGTCGCCGCCCTGGGCGATGGCGTCGGCGCGCAGCACCGCGCGCGGCAGGTCGTCGGCAAACTCCAGCGGCGCGCCGCAGCCGTCGATCGCGCGGGCAATCAACGGCGCATCGCGGCCGATCAGCACTACCGCGCGGGCGTGCGCGCCCACCGTGGCGCACAGCGGCGAGAAATCCTGCCCCTTGCCATCGCCCCCCGCAATCAGCACCACCTTGCGCCCCAGCCCTTCGAGCGCGGCCACGGTGGCGCCCACGTTGGTGCCTTTGGAATCGTCGTAATAGGTCACCCCGTCGTCGCGCCGGGCGATTGCCTCGACCCGATGCGGCAGGCCGCGGAACGTGCGCAGCGCGGCGGTGGCGGCGTCCAGCGGGCAGCCCGCCGCGGCGCACAGGGCCAGCGCGGCGAGCGCGTTGCTGAGGTTGTGATTACCCGCCAGCGGCACCTCGGCGCACGCCAGCAAGGGCGTGTCGCCGCGCACCAACTGGCCGTCGCACACACCGAAGTCGGCAGCGCGGGTCGGCGCGTCGAGGCCGAAGCTCGGGGCCGTCGGTGCCAGCGCGCGCACGCGCGGATCGTCGCGATTGACCAGCCGGTGCGTGGCGCCTTTGAAGATTGCGGTCTTGGCAGCGATGTAGGCGTCGACCGAATCGTAGCGGTCGAGGTGGTCATCCGAGATGTTGAGCACCGCCGCCGCGTCGGCGCCGAGTGCGGTCACGGTCTCGAGCTGGAAACTCGACAGTTCGAGCACCCAGCACTGTGGCAGCGGCCGCCCGGCATCGAGGCGCTCGAGCAGCACGTGCAGCGTTGCCGGGCTGATGTTGCCGGCGGCCACCGCGTCCATGCCGGCAGCGCAGTACAGCGCCGCGGTGAGCGCGGTGGTGGTGGTCTTGCCGTTGGTGCCGGTGATCGCGATCAGGCGCGTCTGCGCACGTACGCCGAGCGCGCCGAGCGCGTCGACGAAGAGCTGGATCTCGCCGGTCACCGGTATCCCGCGCGCGCGCGCCTCCGCAATCAGGCCGGTGCGCGGGTCCAGCCCCGGGCTGATCGCCAGCGCGTCGATGCCGTCGAGCAGCGCACTGGAGAAATCGCCCAGATGCAGCGCGGCATCCGGCGCGGCAGCGTTCAAGGCATCGAGCCCCGGCGGATGCTGGCGGCTGTCGGCCACGCGCAGGGTGGCGCCCTCGCGCGCCAACCAGCGCACGACGGCCAGGCCGGATTCGCCCAGCCCCAGCACCAACACGGTTTTGCCTTGCCACATCATCCGTTCGCTCTCACCGCAATTTCAGGGTCGACAGCCCGAACAGCACCAGCATGATGGTGATGATCCAGAAGCGGACCACCACCTGCGTTTCCTTCCAGCCACTCAATTCGTAATGGTGATGCAGCGGCGCCATGCGGAAGATGCGCTTGCCGCCGGTGGCCTTGAAGTAGATCACCTGCAGCATCACCGACAGGGTCTCGGCCACGAACAGGCCGCCCATGATGAAGAGCACGATCTCCTGGCGCACGATCACCGCCACGATGCCCAGCGCGGCGCCCAGCGCCAGCGCGCCGACGTCGCCCATGAACACCTCGGCCGGGTAGGCGTTGAACCACAGGAAGCCGAGCCCGGCGCCGGCCAGCGCGCCGCAGAACACCGCCAGCTCGCCCGCACCGGCAATGTAGGGCACGCCGAGATAACGGGCGAAGCCGGCATGACCGGCCACGTAGGCAAAGATCGCCAGCGCGCCGGCGACCATCACGGTGGGCATGATCGCCAGCCCGTCGAGGCCGTCGGTGAGGTTCACCGCGTGGCTCGAACCGGTAATCACGAAGTAGCTCAGCAGCACGAAGCCGCCCAGACCGAGCGGATACACCACGCCCTTGAAGAAGGGCACGATGAGTTCGGTCTGCGCCGGCGTGGTGGCAGTCAGGCCCAGCGCCAGCGCGCCGACCAGCGCGATCGCCGAGGTCCACAGATACTTCCACCGGCTGGCCAGCCCCTTGGGGTCGCGGTGCACCACCTTGCGCCAGTCGTCCACCCAGCCCACCGCGCCGAAACCGAGCGTGACCAGCAGAGTGATCCACACGTAGCGGTTGCGCAGATCGCCCCACAGCAAGGTGGTGATGCCGATCGCGATGAGGATCAGCGCGCCGCCCATGGTCGGCGTGCCAGCCTTGGTGAGGTGCGACTTGGGGCCGTCGTCGCGCACCGCCTGGCCGATTTTCTTGGCCGCCAGCCAGCGGATCACCGCCGGGCCGAAGATGAAGGAGATCAGCAGCGCGGTCAGCGCCGCCATCACCGTGCGCAGGGTGATGTAGCCGAACACGTTGAAGGTGCGGATGTCCTGCCCCAGCCACAGCGCGAGTTCAAGCAACATGAGCGTGCTCCTTGTCCGGCGGATCGCCGGCTTCGGCGATGGCGGCCACGACGCGCTCCATGCGCATGAAGCGCGAGCCCTTGACCAGCACCACGGTGTCAGCGTCGAGCAGGCCGCGAAGACGCTCGACCAAGGCCTCGTACCTGGCGAAGTGCTCGCCGCCGGGGCCGAAGTTGCGCGCCGCCACGGCGCTTGCCTGCCCGAGCGCAAGCAGATGGTCGACGCCCTGGCTCTTGGCGTAGCCGCCGACTTCGTCATGCAGCTGCGCGCTGGCCGCGCCAAGCTCGCCCATGTCGCCCAGCACCAGTACCTTGCGCCCGGGCGTGGCGGCGAGCACGTCGATGGCGACGCGCACCGAATCCGGGTTGGCGTTGTAGGTATCGTCGAGCACCACCGCACCGCCGCAGGCGCGGCGCTGCTGCAGGCGCCCCGCGGTACCGGCGTAGTCGGCCAGCCCGCGCGCCACATCAGCGAGCGAGGCCCCCGCCGCCAGACATGCCGCGGCCGCGCCGGTGGCGTTGCGCGCGTTGTGCAGCCCCGGCACGCGCAGCGTGCATGTCACGCTGCCCTGCGGCGTGGTCAGCTGCATGCTGACCGCGAGACGGCGCGATTCGCACACCGCGCGCACCTCGGCGTCCGCCGCGTCGAGCGCGAAGCGCACCACCGGGCGGCCGGCGTTGCTGGCGATCCAGCGCGGGGCAAAAGCATCGTCGGCATTCACGATCGCCACGCCGTCGTCGCCCAGGCCCTCGTAGATGCTGCCCTTCTCGCGCGCCACTTCCTCGATGCTGCCGAGGCCCTCCAGGTGGGCACGCAGCGCATTGTTGACGATCGCCACGGTCGGCCGCGCCAGCCGGGTCAGATAGGCGATTTCGCCCGGCCGGTTCATGCCCATCTCGATCACCGCCGCGCGGTGGGTGTCGCGCAGGCGCAGCAGGGTCAGCGGCAGGCCGATGTCGTTGTTGAAGTTGCCGGCGGTGGCCAGCACCGCGGTGGCGCCGTCGTGCCCTTCGCGCTGCGCGCGGGCACGCAGGATGGCGGTGCACATGTCCTTGACCGTGGTCTTGCCATTGCTGCCGGTAATGCCGATCAGCGGAATGTCGAAGCGCCCGCGCCACCACGCAGCCAGTGCGCCGAGCGCCCGCCGGGTGTCGTCGACCACCAGCAGCGGCAGCGACGCTTCGTCGGGCGCGACATCGACGTAGGCGCGATCGACCATCGCCGCCACCGCGCCGGCCTCGGCGGCCATGGCGATGAAGTCGTGACCGTCGAAACGCTCGCCGCGCAGGGCCACGAACAGGCAGCCGGGCATCAACCCACGGGTATCGGTGTCGACCGCGGAGACCTCGAGCGTCGCGTCGCATTGCGCACCGATGGCCGCGGCGGCCGCTTGCAAGGGAATCATGCGCGCCCCTCCTGCGCCTCGCGCCACGCCGTCAACGCGGTGCGCGCCTGTTCAAGGTCGGAGAACGGATGGCGCACACCCCGGATCTCCTGATAGGTTTCGTGGCCCTTGCCGGCGAGCACGATCACGTCGTCGGCGGCGGCAGCGCCAATCGCCTGGGCGATCGCCGCGCTGCGATTGACTTCGCGCACCATCGCGCCGTGAATGCCGGCGGCAACGTCGTCGAGAATCGCCTCCGGGTCCTCGCCACGCGGATTGTCGCTGGTCAGCCACACGCGGTCGGCCAGCCGGCTGACCACGGCGCCCATCAACGGACGCTTGCCCGCATCGCGGTCGCCGCCGCAGCCGAACACGCACCACACCGACCCGTGTCGCGCCCGTGCCGTGTCGCGCGCCGCGTCGAGCACCTTTTCGAGCGCGTCGGGCGTGTGCGCGTAGTCGATCAGCACCAGCGGCTCGCCCACCCCGCCCACGATCTGCAGCCGTCCTTCCGGCGGGGTCAGCCGCACGCAGGCACGCACCGCGTTCTCCAGGGTTTCGCCATGCACCAGCAAGGTGGCGATGACGGCGAGCAGGTTGGAGACGTTGAAGCTGGCCACCACCTGCACCGCCACCGGCACCCGGCGCCCGTCCCAGCAGGCCACGAAACGGATGCCCGCCGCCGTGGTGGTCACGTTTTCGGCAACCAGCACCCGGGCCTCGGGGACCGCCCCGACATTGCCCGGCATCTGCGTGTAGCCGGTGAGCGGCATCCCGCGCGCCGCCGCGCGCCGCGCCAGTTCGACGCCAAAGGCATCGTCGAGATTGATCACCGCATGGCCGACATCCGTCGCAAAAAGGGCGGCCTTGGCTTCGGCGTACGCCTGCATGTCGCCGTGATAGTCGAGGTGGTCGCGCGTCAGGTTGGTGAACACCGCCACGTCGAAACGCACCCCGCCGACCCGCCCCTGATGCAGCCCGATCGACGACACTTCCATCGCCACCGCACGCGCGCCGGCGTCACGCAGACGCGCCATGCAGCGATGTACCGCGACAGCGTCCGGCGTGGTGTGCAGCCCCTCGATCAGCTCGCCCGGGAAGCCGCTGCCCAGCGTGCCGATCACGCCGCAGCGCAGGCCGCACGCCGCCAGCGCCCGCGCCAGCCACTGACTCACCGTCGTCTTGCCGTTGGTGCCGGTCACGCCGGCGACCCACAGCGCTGCGCTCGGCGCATTGAAAATGCGGTCGGCGATCAGGCCGGCCAGCGCGCGCACGTTCGGCGCGCGCAGCACCGGCAGCTGCGTCGCCGGCAGGGCAACCTCGTCGCCGGCTTCGGCGATCACCGCGCAGGCCCCGCGGGCGATGGCCTGGTCGACGTAGTTTCGGCCGTCGACGCTCAGCCCCGGATAGGCCAGAAACAGATCGCCGGGCGTCACGCAACGCGAGTCGGCGCTCAGCCCGGTGGGCGTCACGCCGACGCGCTGAAGCTGATCGAGGAGTGCGTTGGCCGCGTGCGCGTTCACATGTTCTCCCGCACCACTTCCAGCGGCTCACCGGTACGCGCCAGTTGCATCGGCGAAACCGGCGCATCCGGCGGCACGGACAGCGCACGCAGCGCGCCGCCCATCACCTTGGCGAAGATCGGCGCGGCCACCTGGCCGCCGTAATACTGCTTGCCGGCGGGCTCGTCGACCACCACCGCGATGACCAGCCGCGGGTCGCTGACCGGCGCAAAACCGACAAACGAGGCCACGTATTTGTCGGTGTATTTGGCGCCCTGCAGCTTGTGCGCGGTGCCCGTCTTGCCGGCCACGCGGTAGCCCGGCACCTTGGCCATCGGCGCGGTGCCGCCTTCCTGGGTGACCATCTCCATCATCGCGCGCATTTCGCGCACGGTCTGCGGAGAGAAAATGCGCTGGCCGGCGGGCTGCGGCGCATCGGCGCGGGTCAGCCGCACGGGCACCATGTCGCCCTCGCGCGCGAACACTGCGTAGGCCCGCGCCAGCTGCATCAGGCTGACCGACACGCCGTGACCGTAGGACATCGTTGCCTGCTCGATCGGACGCCAGCGGTTGGCCGGACGCAGCCGGCCGCTGGCCTCGCCGGGAAAGCCGGTAAGCAGCGGCGAGCCGAAGCCGAGGCTGTCGTAGAGCGACCACATTTCCTTCGGCTTGAAGCTCATCGCCATGCGCACGGTGCCGACGTTGGACGACTTCTGGATCACCTCGGCGACGGTCAGCGGACCGTGCTTGTGCGCATCGGAGATGGTCGCGTTGTCGAAGGTGAGGCGACCGTCGCCGGTGTCGATCACCGTATCGAAGCGGAACTTGCCGCGCTCCAGCGCCAGCGCGGCGATGAAGGGTTTCATCACTGAGCCGGGCTCGAAGGTGTCGGTCATCGCGCGGTTGCGCAGCTGCGCGCCGCTGAGCACGTCGCGGTTGTTGGGGTTGTAGGTCGGTGCGTTGACCATCGCCAGCACTTCGCCCGAGCGCGCATCGAGCACCACCACGCCGCCCGACTTGGCGCGCGAGGCGCTCATCGCCTCCTGCAGCGCGGCGTAGGCCAGATACTGGATCTTGGCATCGAGCGAGAGGGTGATGTCCTGCCCTTCCTGCGGCGTCCGGATCGAACCGGCGTCTTCGACGATGCGCCCGCGGCGGTCCTTGATCACCCGCCGCGAACCGGCCTTGCCCGCGAGCTGCGCTTCGAACGCCAGCTCGATGCCCTCCTGGCCGTGGTCGTCCACCCCGGTAAAGCCGAGCACGTGCGCCATCACCTCGGCGCCAGGGTAGTAGCGACGGTATTCGTTTTCTTCGTGGATGCCGGGCAGCTTGAGCGCCGCCACCTTGGCTGCTGCCGCGGGGGCAACCTGGCGCTGCAGGAACACGAAATCGGCCTCACGCGCCAGCTTGCGGTTGAGGTCGCGCACGTTGATGTCGAGCAGCGCGGCGAGCTTGCGCGCATCGGTCGGGCTCAGCTTGGCGTCGCCGGGAATCGCCCACACCGATTTGACCGGCGTGCTCGCCGCCAGCACGGTGCCATGACGGTCCATGATCTTGCCGCGCGTGGCCGAGATCTCGAGCACCCGGGCGTAGCGCGACGCGCCCTTGGCCTGCAGGAAATCGTCGTTCACGCCCTGCAGATAGCCGGCCCGCGCGACCAGCGCGAAAGAGCCGCACAACAGGGCCAACAAAACGACACGGGGCCGCCAGACAGGCAGCCCTTTTTCCAACAATGGGTTGTGGTTGAAAGTCACCCCACGGCGTTTCTTCATGGCGCGCCTCCAATGACCAGAATCTGTTCAAACGTCGGGGGCTGCATGCGCAAGCGCTGACGGGCGATCTTTTCGATGCGCACATGCGCCGCCCAGGTACTTTGTTCCAGCTGCAACTGCCCCCACTCCACTTCCAGTTGGCGCATCCGCGCCTGTTCGCGTTCAAGCTCGGTATGCAACTTGCGCGCATGATGCTGCGAGGCCACCACGCCCAGCGCGCTCAATACGGCCAAGGTCACGAGCAGCACATCGAGGCGGACCATCACGCCACCCCGGTGCGTTCGGCGACCCGCATCACCGCGCTGCGCGCACGCGGATTGGCAGCCACCTCTGCCGCGTCGGCCTTGACGGCCTTGCCGACCAGGCGCAGCCGCGGCGCGGGTCGGTCGGCCTCGCGCACCGGCAGCCCGCGGGGCAGCGCCGGCGGATTCGAGGCCTCACGCATGAAGCGCTTGACGATGCGGTCTTCGAGCGAATGAAAGCTGATCACCACCAGCCGGCCATGGCTCATCAACCGCGCCACGCACTGCGGCAACACTAGCGACAGCTCTTCAAGCTCCGCATTGATGAAAATCCGCAAAGCCTGGAAGGTGCGCGTCGCTGGGTGCTGCCCCGGCTCGCGCGTGCGGACCGCTTTTTCCACGAGTGCGGCAAGTTGTCCAGTGGTTGTGATAGCCCCCCCTGCCCGAGCAGCAACAACCGCCTTTGCAATCGCATGAGCAAACCGTTCTTCGCCATAGTCCTTGACCACCTCTTTGATTTCGCCAACCTCAGCCCGAGCCAGCCACTGCGCGACGGTCTCGCCGCGCGTCGTATCCATGCGCATGTCCAGCGGCGCATCGAATCGAAAACTCATCCCGCGCGCCGCCTCGTCGAGCTGCGGCGACGACACCCCCAGATCCAGCAACACCCCATTCACCGCCCCCACCCCGAGCGCATCGAGCGATGCCGCCATCTCGCTGAACGGCGCATGCACGAGCCGGAAGCGCGGATCGTTGATGGCGCGCCCCGCAGCGATGGCCGCAGGGTCACGATCGAAGGCGATCAGACGGCCATTGACGCCAAGCCGTGCGAGCACCGCCCGGCTGTGCCCGCCACGCCCGAACGTGCCGTCCACATAAGTGCCATCGGGGCGAATATCGAGGGCGTCGACTGCCGCTTCAAGCAGGACGCTGATGTGTTCGGCGGCGGCCATCACAACGCCAGATCTTCCAGGCCGGGCGGCAGCAGATCGGCGCCCATGCCAAACATGCGCTCCTGCTGCTCCTGCCATCCGGCGTCGGACCACAGCTCGAAGTGCGACCCCTGCCCGACCAGCCACACCGCCTTCTCGAGCGACGCGAAGTTGCGCAGCTCGGGCGCCACCAGCACCCGCCCGGCGCCGTCGAGACGCTCTTCCTTGGCAAAACCGACGAGCAGGCGCTTGAGCAGGGCCGAACGCGGCTCCAGGCTGGAGCCGGCGAGCACCTTGTCGCGAATCGGCTGCCACGCGTCGGCTGGGTAGATCAGCAAGCAGCGGTGCGGATGCCCGGTCACCACCAGTTCGCCACCGGTCGCCGCGAGCGCATCACGATGCCGCGCCGGGATCGCCAGGCGACCCTTCGCATCGAGATTCAGCGCTGCAGCGCCTTGGAACATCACACCCCCTGAAGCGGTCGGGAAGGGCACTTTGGTACACCTTCCCCCACATTTGTGCACTTATCCCCACTTTAGTGCAAAGCAAAAACAGGGTCAAGCGCGCCAACCGGGCGTTTTGCCAATGGACACAACCACTTACCGATGTCTGGCGAACGCGCGACCGGGGGCGTTTTGTCAAGCAAATCAATGACAACGGTAAGGGTCGTGAGAAAGCGGGTGCACACCGCGTGCGCGCCGCGACTGCCTGTGGGGCGCGGTGGGGGAAAACAACTGACGAATGGCGAAAGCGGGAAGCTCGCCGATAAGCCGGGTTCTGTCGGGCGCCCTTGCGGGCGCCGGGCAATCATTCCTCTCGGCGACGCGTTGCCACGCCGCTCCAGCAGCCTACCCGGGAGCGACGCGAGCCACGTCGATGCTCCCCTATTTGGCCTTGCCCCGGATGGGGTTTGCCGTGCCGTCCGTGTTGCCACGGACGCGGTGAGCTCTTACCTCACCATTTCACCCTGACCCGACACCTGTGGTCGTCGGCGGTATGTTTTCTGTTGCTGCACACGCCACGCTCGGGTTACCCCACCGCACGCGGCACAGGTCACATGAACGTGTGCAGTCGCCCCCTCGGGCGACACTTTCCATCGCTTTGGCTTTTCAGCGTATGGCGCCCGGCCGTTAGCCGGCATCCTGCTCTACGGGGCCCGGACTTTCCTCGATGCGCTTGCGCGCGTCGCGATTGCCTGGCGAACTTCCCGGCGCGGATTATAGCGCTTCGACGGCCGCGCCGGACCACAGATGCACCGGCGCCGGCGTGCGGCGACCCAGCGGCCGGAACTGGCGCGCATCGGCGTAGTAGGCACGCACCGCGTTTTCACGCGCCACACCCGGAATGCCGAGCAGGGGCAAGGGCGCGAAGGCGGACGGGGCGAGCGCCGTCGAGGTGTCGCCGAACAGCTGCGCCAACCACGCATCGACGTGTGCCATCAAGACCTCGAAGGGTCGCTGAAAGATCGTTTTGGGCACCACCAGATACAGCGCCTTGGCGCACAACCCGCCGAAGGGCGTACGCAGCTGGTCATAACTTGCATGGCCGAAAAGCAGGAACCGGGAGGAGCTCATCAGGCGCTTGCGCGCGGTCCACAGCACAGTCTCCCACTGGTGCTGCGCCAGCGCGCGGAACAGACCGGGCGCCGTCCCCACAACGACCATGCCGCATTCGTCGAACTGGGTAAGGGCGTCGCGGACTGCGCCGCGCGCCGACGCACCGGCAAGCCTGGCGCGCCCCAGCTCGTGCATGTGGCGCGCGTTGAGCGCGGCCTTGGCGCGCGGAAATGCGGCCCACACGAGGGCATTGAAATAGTCGTGCCAGTTGTCGCTGCGGGTCGCCACCTCGCCCGAGGCGAAAACGGCGTGCTCGTAGGGCAGGTCTTTTCTGCCCGGCGGGACGAAGCGCACCGACGCACCCTGCCCGCTGGTGAGTCCGGCGGCGTGTGCCTCGATCAACCCGTTGAGCTGCACCAGCGATGGCAAGCGATCGCCGGTCGCGCGCAGCAAACCGCTCAAGGGCGCGTACAGGGCCCGATCCGCCAGCGCCGCAGGCTGGAGATAATCGGGCCGGCCGTTCACTTCACCGCCCCGCCCGTCACCGCCTCAAAGACCATCACGCCGTCGCGCATGCGGAAGCTGCCCACCAGCGGCCCCGGCGGCGAGGCCGGCGGATCGTTCCAGTCCTGCACCTGACATTTTTCGGTGCTGGCCAGATACCAGCGCCGCCCCTGCTGCAGCGCCCACAGCCGGTCGCCGGCCTCGTACACCTCCATGTCGGGGCCGCTGCCATTGCCGGGCCAGATTGCCACCCGCCGCTGGCACTTGGGCAAGCGTGCCGCAATCACCGCCTGGGCGATCTCGTCGGACCACGCCCAGCGCTGCTCGCGCACCAGCATCAGCGCATGATCCTTGCCGTCGATCTTGTACGCGGTGGCGGAGTTTTCGCAGCCGGCGAGCACACTGGCGAAGAGGACGGGCAGCACGAGGCGGGACGAGAATTTCATGGGCAAACGATCAGCTCAGGGTCCAGCCAATGGTGCCGCCGGCGCGCAGCGGCACCAGCGGATCGCCGTCGAGGTAGTCCACCGTCGCCGGCACCAGCCAATCCTGCCGGGTCAGCGTGATGGTGTCGGTATTGCGTGGCAGGCGGTAGAAGTCCGCGCCAAAGTGGCTGGCGAAGCCTTCCAGCCGGTCGAGCGC
>JAGRFQ010000072.1 GCA_020445945.1 Rhodocyclaceae bacterium | reverse complement strand
CGCCGCCGTCGTCGAGAATCATGTTGCTGTAGCCGCCGTCAGTCCACTCGAAGATGCGGTGGGTGTAGTCCCAGTAGTCGGTCAGCGACTCTCCCTTGACCGCGAACACCGGGATGCCGGCGGCGGCGATGGCGGCGGCGGCGTGGTCCTGCGTGGAAAAGATGTTGCACGAAGCCCAGCGCACTTCGGCGCCCAGCGCGGTCAGCGTCTCGATCAGCACCGCGGTCTGGATGGTCATGTGCAGCGAACCGGTGATGCGCGCGCCCTTGAGCGGCTGGCTCTTGGCGAATTCCTCGCGGATCGCCATCAGGCCCGGCATTTCGGTTTCGGCAATGTTCATCTCGCGGCGGCCGAAGTCGGCCAGCGCAATGTCGGCAATCACGTAATCGTTGAAGTCAGTCACAGCGTTCATGGTTACTCCATGCTATGACCGGGGGGAGGGCGAGGCTCGATGCTGTCTCACGCACCTCCCGTGCCCGGCACGGGTTGAGGTCGTGAGCGCCGTTGATTCTCACCGCCACGGGCGGCTTCCGAGCCTGGGGCACACCGGGTGACCTCGCAGCGCTCCTCGGAAAGGGTGCCCAGTATACGGCACGCGGCCGCAAAAGCTGAAGCGCCGCGCGCGGCTGCCAACCGGCGCGGCGACAGGCCGGCGACGCTCAGAGGAAGGACTTCTGCCCTTTGGCCAGGGTCAGCGTGCCGGACCACTGGCCCTTCATTTCGCCGCTGATCGTAAACAGCTTCAGTTCGAGCTTGTAGCCGACCAGTTGCTGGCCGCCCTCGCCGTATTGCCGGTTGGACGACAGCTCCGAGCGCACCACGTAGTCGAAGCTGGTCGCCGACTGGTCGACCAGGCGCACCGTGTCGGAGTTGAGCAGCACTTCGGTGATGCGGTCGTAGATGTCCGCCATGCGGATGTTTTCGTTGTCGGTGTTGTTGCGCAGCTTGGCCAGAATCAGGCGCGGCTTGGATTTCCAGCCGGTGACCAGACGCGAATCGAGCATCTTGTTGGTGACCTTCTCCGACAACTCGGTGTAATCCGCCATGGTCAGTTCGGCCTGCAGGTGGCCGCGGCTGCCGGAGTCGACAATCGACACATTGGACTGCCCGCCGAACTTGGGCATGTTGGCCTGACACCCGGCAAGTGCGAGTGCGGCGCCGGCGGCGAGGAGGAGTTTGTGGATCGAGGTCATGTCGCTGAGGCTCCGAATGAAAGGATGGTGGGGGGCTTACTTGCGATCGAGATACTTTTCCTGATGGATGAAAAAGTCGTCCGGCAGGCGCACGGTGAAGGTGAAGCGGTAGGCCTTCGGGTCGCTGGCCACCGAGCGGAAGCTGCGCAGCTCGCGCGGGCCGAGCACGAAACGCTGCCACACCCGGTTCTCGCCGATGGCGAAACCCTCGCTGTCTTCCCAGGCGTACTGGTACTCCAGCGTGTAGCGGTCGTTGCTCAGGTTCTGCACCGAGACCTCGCCCTTGGCCCACGCGCCGGCCGTGCCGAGGCGGGCGTCGAGCAGCGCGATTTCGCCGACCAGACGCTGCCCGCCGAGCACCAGCCGCGCCCGCGGATTGGAGGCGTCCACGGTGTCCTGGGGGATCTGGCGACCGACCGGCTCACTGACCGGCAAGGTCGCCTTGCACGCACCGAGGAGGAGCAGCGACAGCGACGCCACGAGCGCTTTGCCAACGTCACGATTGATCATCATTTCACCCACATCGCTTTGCTCGCCGCGGCATACATGGTCTTGTCGATCACCCGGGCATAGACGAGGCTTGGCGTTTCGCGGTCGATCGACACCATCTGGCTGGAGAGCTTTCGGCCCTTGCGGTCGTAGGCGACGACCTGCACCTTGGTCACCGACGCCGGCACGAAGACCCGCGCCGCCAGCAGCCGCGAGGGCAGGGTCACCCAGGAGCGCATGTCCGGGTGCGCCATTTCATCGCGCGCCTTTTTCAGCCCACCGAACACCGACCCGAAAAGGCCCGCTTGCTGCTGCGCCTGGTTCCAGGCCTGACCCTCGATGATGTTGCGGATCACCGTAGTCATCATGCGCAACTGGTGAATCGGTCCGGCATCTTTCTGGAAACGCAGCGCCAGCGCCGAGATGTCTGCCACCTCCGACGCCCGCGCCAGGCGCTTGCCCGACGGCAGGCGGATGTCGACCCGCGCCACCGCGCTGTCGACCGACTCATACAGGGGCAGCTCGATCGGCGTGGGCAGCGACGCGCCCAGGATCAGGTTGAACTTGAGCAGCTTCTTCTCCGGCGCAAACCCCTCGGCAATGATCACATTGACCAGCCGGCGCCCCTTGCGCGCCGGTTTGCGCAACTCGGCCACCGCCTGCTTGATGACTGCGCTCTTCGGATTGAGCTCCAGCGCCTTGCTGTAGGAAATCCGCGCGTTGTCGCGCAGGCTGCGGTCCTCGTAGCTGTCGAGCTCCTGCACCACGCCAGCGATGTAGAAACCGAACGGATTCACGAACGCGTGCGGCACCTTTCGCGCGATCTTGTCGGTTGCGCGATACTGCTGGTCGACCACGTCGTCGAAGCCGTACGCCCCCAGATCGGCACCGTTTTCCTTTTGCTTGTCCTCTTCTTCCTTGATCTTGGCCTCGGCCGCGCGCACCAATTCGTCAAAGCGCTGCTTCTCGATGTTCTGCAGATCAATCGCCCGCCGTGTCACGTTGTAGGCGCTGCGTTCGCCGTCGAGCAGATGGGCGATCGACTTGTAGTTGAGCATCAGCACGCGCTCGTAGCCGGCACCGGGATACTCGCCCAGTTCATCGTTGCCGGTGAGTGTCGACAGCATCGTGTCCTTGGCGCCGGAGAAGAAACCGCCCACGGTGCTGCGGTCGTCCTTCTGGTTGAGCGCCAGCTCCGCGCGCTGGAAACCGTCCTTGGCTGCGGCCAGCGCCTGCGCATCCATTGCCAGCGTCGCCAATTCGAGGTTGCCGAGCATGTCGAGGCTGTCGAGCCCCCCGCCTTCGGGCGTCCGGCTCTGCAGGGCCTGCGCGGCGCTGCCCTCGGCGAGCAGCTGTTTGACCGGCTGCATTTCCTTGCTGTAACCCTCGTAGACCACCTCCCGCTTGCTCGCCACTGCAATGCCGAGCTGAGTGGCTGCGGCCGGCCGTGCCTGCGCGTTGGCAGGTTGCGCTGCGGCCTGCGTTGGCTGGCCTTGCTGCTTGGCGGCGTTTTCCATCGCCTTGCCGAACGCCTCGAGCGGATTGAAGCCCTGCCCCTGCGCCGCACCCGCCACGGTCAGCGTAGCGACGACGATAAATACGGTGATGCGCACGCTCACTTCTTCACTCCTCAGAAATTCGGCTGCCGGACCGCAGGCCGGACCGGCTTCGGACGCTCCGCGTCGAGCACCGCACGGGTCGGACGGGTGTCCTCGCCGGCACGCCGGGCCTTGAGATTTTCGCTGATCCGGTGCACCAGCTCGGACGAATACAGATCGAGCAGATCGGACACTGCCACCGCGTTGTCGGCGGCATCGCGGATGCGCTCGCTCAGGCGGATTTTTTCGGCGCCGACCAGCTTGCTGGTGTGCGCATCCACCATCCGCAGCGTCGATTCCACCGTGCCGAAATGGCGGGTCTGGACCTCGTCGGTGTAGGGCACTTTCTTGTGCTCGGTGCGGATCAGGAAGTCGTCGATGGTGGCGATCACCACGTAGTCGGCACCCTCCAGTTCGCGCATCGCCGCGGGAATCGAGCGCCCCTGCGCCATGCCTGTGAAGGCCTTCTCGTCGATCACCTGATCGATGTCGGCACGCTCCATGATGTCGAACTCGGGAAACTGCGACAGCTTGACCATCAGATCGTTGGTCACCCGCGCGAGATTGGCGCCGCGCAGCGCGTGGTTGCGGCCCTGCGGATTGAGCCGGATCTGGCCCACGGCCAGCGTCAGCGGCACGCCGTCGGCCTGCCCCGCGGTACCGCCGCTGCGCACCGGCATGCCGCGCTGCGCTACGGCGCTGCGTTGCCCGCGGGCCTCGCGGCGCTTGAGGATGTCGCCGGTCTGCAAGGCCAGCGTGCCGACTGGCGCCTTGGCGCGCGCGTCTTCCACCTCCGCCAGCGTCAGCATGCCCAGCTCGGTCTCCGCCACGCCGAGTTGCACGCCGGTATCGGGGTCGACCACCGCCTGCCCCGGCCGCACCGCCAGCAACACCTCGCCCGCCGACAAGCCGCCATCGCTGCCGCGGTTGATGTAGGCCACCCCGGAGACCACCGCGGCGACCTTGATCGGGAAGATCGCATTCATCAGGTTGACCGTGGTCTGGTCAGCGTAGGCATCGGCCAGCTGGCTGATCAGCTGCGCTTCGCCGGCGGGGTCGGCCAGCTCTTCGCGGATTGCGACCTTGCGCGAATCGAGGACCTCGCCGCTGCGTGCATCGACGATGCGCATATTGCCCTCGACCCGCCCCTGGTGCGTGACGATAACGCGGTTCGAGCCCGGCAGCTGCATGCGCACCTGCTCGATGCTGAAATTGGCGATGCTGCCGATCACGACGTAATCGGCGCCCGCCAATGTGCCCATCGACGAGGGCAGGTCGCGATTCTCGGCCATCGCCTGCGCAAGCTGCTCGTCCATCAACTGGTCGACTTCCTGCCGGTCGATAAGCTGAAAGCGCCGGGTCTGGGCGAGGCGCGAAATCAAGGTGTCGGTAAAGGCCGGGATGTGGCGGTTGGCGTCGATGCCGGTGGTCGCGGTAGACCTGACCTTGACCAGACCGACCGCCAGTTTGGGCCGCCCCGCCGTTACCGCCGGACCGCCCTTCACCGGGAGCGCGCTGGTGCGCGGCGCGCTCGGCGCTGCCGCGGCGTCACGCACGCGCAGCGCCAGATCGTCGACCGAAAAATCGCCCGACACCGGGGTCAGCACCGCCAGCGTGGGCTGCACCTGCGCCACCTGGGCGACGCCCACCGGGCTGCGCAGCTTGCCGATGACGATGCCGGCGTCGTCCTTGATGGTCTTGCCCTCGCGCACGATCTCGAAGCGATCGCCGACCGCGATCTGCTCGTTGCTGCCGCGATTGACCACCCACGGATTGCGCGACACCACCCGCGCGGGAAACACGATGTCGAGCACGCTCAGCGCCGCCGCCTTGCCGAGGTGGTCGAACATCGCGTACGCGTCATTGCGCGCTTCGCGCCCGGTGAAGACGGTTTCGCTGATCCGCGTACGCAGGCTGTCGGCGCCGACAATGCGCCCGCGCTTGCTTTCGATCACGCGCAGGCGCAAACGCGCGTCGACCTGCCGGGTTTGCGTGCTGCGCCCGCTGTCGCTGAAGGGCACGGTGGTGCTTTTGGACGAGGCGCGATGCTGCTCAAGCACCGCGTAGACGATGTAGTCCGCCCCCACCGTGCTGCCCAGTTGCTGGAATTCCTTGAGCGTGTCGTTGAAGTTGGCGGCGCTGGCGGCGGTGGCCACGGTCCAGCCATTGACCTCCGGCAGGTTGTCGACCGTCTCCTCGATCACCTTGTCGAGGTCGCTCGCCGAGCGCGACTGGCCGAATTGCTGCTCGCGCACCACACGGCGCAAGGCCGTGCGCTCGACCACCGAAAACCGCCGGGTGGCGCTGAGGTGCTCGATCACCCGCGCGGCAAGGTCGTCGGGCAGCGAGCGCACATTGCCGGGCACCGCCCGGTCGGGGTGAAAATCGTCCTGCCCCATCACCGCGATCCGCACTTGGTTGTCGGCCACCTTGAGCGCTGCCGGGGCAGCCCCCGCAATCGCCGCAAACGCCAGCATCGCAACAAAACAAATCGCCTGCTTCAGTCGCATGGGTGAGACCTTCCGGTGCGCGGGCACCGCTTGAGTGGAAAACGCCGGTGAGCGAAAGGCTTATTTTTTCTGTGGCCGCCGCACGATATCGCCGCTGTTGATCGGCCCGTTGAGTGGATCGATCTCGGACACGATCTTGGCGTAGGTCACTTTGGGGTTGATGCGAACCACCTTCACCGTGCCGACCAGCTCTTCGCTCGAACCCAGCGATTTGCCGGTATCCGGATCGATCAGCTCTTCCCCGGCAAAGAACACCTCAAGCGTCTCACCCATGTGCACGCCGCCGTCCTTGCCGCGATTGATGATGACCTGATCGCCGCGCGTGCGCTTGACCACCTTCATCGGAAAAACCGCCGCCACAAACTGGTCGGCCAGCTGCGCGGCAACGTCTTTGGCCATCTTGGTGAAATGCGCGCTGCTGGGCGAGCCGCCGCGGCTATTGACGATCTGCGCCCCGGTGGCGAACTTGCTGGACAGATCAAATGTCGCCTTGACCTGCCCGCTGGTGGTGTCGACCATCTGTACGGTGAGCTGCAGCAGGCCCGAGTCCTGGCGTCGATACTTGCTGTCGAAGTTGGGCAGCGGCGCAGCCCAGCGCGAGAACTTGAAGTCCTGCACCTTGGGCAGCACCAGATAGTGCGCGTTGCTCATCTCGCCGGTGGCCGCCGCGTCGCCCTTGGCCAGATCGGACTCGGCGAATTTCTGCTCCTCGCGCAGGTCGGCAATCACCTCCTTGTCGCGGCTCAGCACCCGCAGCTTGCGCGTGGCGCGAAAAGAAGATTCGAGCTCGGCCCACAAGCGTTCGATATTGAGATGACGCTGCGCCGCGGTGCTGACTTTTTCGCTCACCTTCGGGGCTTTGATGGCAACCGCCGGCTGGGTGTCTTCAGCACCAACTGCAGGCGGCAGCAACATGACAATGGCAAGCACGATGCCTGCGACGCGTGAGCGCGTACCGGACAGCACGGCAATCTCTCTATGTTGGTTGGATGGCGCAAATTTGACACATCCAACCCAGCAGAACAAGCGATTACTTATAAAGCATTTTTATGTCAGCCTTGGAGAATATAAGGCCTCTTTATGAGACGGCGTGCCCCGTCGATCCGCTGGTCGCACCGATCCGGCCCGTGAATCGTGCGGGCAGGCACGCCCTCAAACAATCGTAGTGCGCTGCCGGTGCCGCCACAGGCTGACCGCCAGGGTCAGCACGGTGAGCGGCACGACGAAGCCGAGCATGGCCGAGGAGAAGGCCGGCAGCGCCGCATGTGCCTGCGCGGCGAGCACCAGGTAGAGCGTGTAGGCCGCGTAATAGCCCAGAAACACCACCCCCTCCCAGCGCGCGATCTCGCGCCCGGTAAGGAACACCGGCAGGCAGGCAAAGGCCACCGCGAGCATCACCCACAGGTCGAAGCTGCGCGCCGCCTCGGGCACCGGCAAGCCGCCGGTCGACACCAGGCCGGCGGCGCCGAGGCAGCCGAGAATGTTGAAGATGTTGCTGCCCACCACGTTGCCCACGGCAATGTCGCGCTCGCCGCGCAGCGCGGCCATGATCGAGGTGGCAATCTCGGGCATCGAGGTACCCACGGCGACGATGGTGAGGCCGATCACCAGGTCGCTCACCCCCAGCGCCCGCGCAAAGTGCGTGGCGGCGCCCACCAGCCAGTCCGCGCCGAGCACCAGCAGGCCGAGCCCGCCCAGCACCAGCAGCCCCTGCATCAGGGGCGAGGCATCCCAGGCGGCCGTCTCGGGCAGCTCATGCAGGGCTTCTTCCTGCGCCCTGGCCGAACCGCGGCGTGCCTGCACGATGAGGAACACCGTATAGACCACCGCCAGCGCCAGCAGGATGCCGGCCTCCACGGGGCCGAGCGTGCCGTCGAGCGCCAGCGCGACGAGCAGCGCCGAGATGCCGATCATGATCGGCACCTCCTGACGGATGATCTGCTCCGACACCGCCAGCGGCGCGATGAGCGCCGAGATGCCCAGAATCAGCAACACATTGGCGATGTTACTGCCCACCACGTTGCCGATGGCCAGATCGGGCTTGCCGTCGAGCGCGGCGCCCACCGACACCGCCACCTCCGGCGCGCTGGTGCCGAAGGCCACCACGGTGAGGCCGATCACCAGCGGCGAGATGCCCAGCGACAGCGCCATGCGCGAGGCGCCACGCACCAGCGCCTCGGCGCCGGCAATGAGGCAGGCCAGGCCCGCCAGGAAAAGACCGAGTTGAACGAACATGGACATGTGCCCCGCGACAGTCGTGGGGCGTTTGAGGGTCGGCGCGGGAGCAAGTTCAATCGCGCAGCGCGCGGCGGCGTTCAGCGGGTCCGGATGCGTTGCGCGGCAGAAAAAGTGGTCCGCCGGGGGAGGACGTCAGCGAAACACGATGGTCTTGCGGCCATGCACCAGCACCCGATCCTCGAGGTGGTAGCGCAGGCCGCGGGCGAGCACGGTCTTCTCGATGTCCTTGCCGTAACGGACCATGTCTTCGACTGCGTCGGAGTGGTCGATGCGGATCACGTCCTGCTCAATGATGGGGCCCTGGTCGAGGTCCTCGGTCACGTAGTGGCAGGTCGCGCCGATGAGTTTGACGCCCTTTTCCCACGCCTGATGGTAGGGCTTGGCGCCGACGAAGCTGGGCAGGAAGCTGTGGTGGATGTTGATGATCCGGCCCGGATAGGCGGCGCACAGCGCGGGCGAGAGGATCTGCATGTAGCGCGCCAGCACCATGGTGTCGCCGCGCACTTCTTCGAAGATGCGCTGCACTTCGGCGTAGGCCGCGGTCTTGGTGTCGGCGCCGACCGGCACGTGGTGGAACGGGATGCCGTGCCATTCGACGAAGCCGCGCAGATCGGCATGGTTGGAGATGACGCACGGAATCTCGATGTCGAGTTCCTTGCTTTGCCATCGCGAGAGCAGGTCGTACAGACAATGCTCCTGCCTGGAGACCAGCACCACGACGCGTTTCTTGACCGCCGAGTCGGTGATCTTCCAGTCCATTTCCAGCGCTTCGGCGAGCGGCGCGAAGCGCGTGCGGAACTCGGCCAGATGGAAGGGGATCGAATCGGCGCGAATCTCGAAGCGCATGAAATACCGCCCGACCGCTTCCCCCTCGCGCGGCGGCTCGGCATGCAGCGAGGTCTCGAGAATCCAGCCCGACAATTCGGCGATGAAGCTCGAGACCTTGGCCACGATGCCCACGCGGTCGGGGCAGGAGGCCGACAGGGTGAAGAAGCGCTGGCGGTGCATGCGATGCTCCGAGGGCTCAGATGCGCGCGGAGGCCGCGAGGATTTCGCGCATCAGCGCATCGTAGTCGCGCGTCACCGGATACTGCGGAAACTCGCGCACCACGTTGTCCGGCGGGCTGAACAGGATGCCGGCGTGGGCTTCGCCGAGCATGGTGGTGTCGTTGTAGGAATCGCCCGCGGCAATCACCTTGAAGTTGATTTCCTTGAAGCGCCGCACCGCCTCCTGCTTCTGGTTGGGCATGCGCAGATGGTAGTTGACGAGGAAACCATCGGCGTCGGCTTCGAGCCTGTGGCAGAACAATGTCGGCCGGTCGAGCTGGTCCATCAACGGCTTGGCGAATTCGTAGAAGGTGTCCGACAGGATGATGACCTGGAAGCGCTCGCGCAACGCGTCGAGAAACGCCTTCGCCCCGGGCAGCGGGCTGAGCGTGCCGATCACCTTCTGGATGTCCGGCAGCCCCATCTTGTGCGCGCGCAGCACATCGAGCCGGTACTGCATCAAGGTGTCGTAGTTCGGCTCGTCGCGGGTGGTGCGGCGGAGCGCGTCAATACCGGTAACGGCAGCGAATTCAACCCAGATTTCGGGGATCAGCACGCCTTCGAGATCGAGACAGACGAGTTGCACGGGAAAGGCCTTGTGGGTGGTGGGGGAAATGCCGGCATTCTAGCAGGTGCGGCGCCGCAGATTCGTGATCAAGACCACTTGGCGCCCCGCGCGTCGTCGACATTGCACCGGGCCCCGCACCGGCCCGATCGCTGCTAACATACGCAAACGTACGGGCGCTTGATCCACACCACTGCAGCGCCCACAATGCGTCATAACAACATCGGCGAGGAGGCCATCCACCATGTCGCAACAAGTGCTCGTGTCGTTCGGAAAGCAGAACGAGTATGAATTCATGGTTCACCCGGCAGACAAGGCCGGCATGGACAAAAGCACCGCACGCGCCTGGCTGGCGCGCGAATTCGAAGACCTGGAGTGCACACCGACCAACCCGATGGGCAAGGTGCTAGTGCTCGACATGATTCTCAACGTCGCCAAATACGGCGGCGAAGCGCGCTTCAAGGCCGCCGGCGACTGGGCGCACCAGTTCGCCGCCGTGGTCGCGGTATCGCTCGACCGGCCCGTGCTGAAGGTTGACGTCGAGGCTTTCGTGGTCGGCTGAAGGAGCGCTGGGTTCAATCAAAAACCCGCGATTGGCGCGGCGCGCTCTGGAAGCGTGTTGTTTTTTCAGGTAGGTAGAAGCCCCATTCCATCATGGTTTGGGGCTTTTTCTATGCGGTTGAGGCCGTCGAACGCGGAAGTGATGGGCAGCCGGAGTGAAGCGTAGGGAACCACAAGCGCATCTTGTGGCTGTCCCGCTCGACTGCAAAGTTAGAAGTATCAGGCGGGGAACGCATATGAGACCTTTGTGCCCGCGACAGTGATCAGCCCTTGCTCTTTTAGCTCATTCAGCAACGACTGTAGTTCCTGTTCGGGGAGTTGTTTTTGAAACATTGAGTTGATGGTGCTGGTGAGCGTCTTGATCGCACGAGGCTTCGATGCGCCTCTGCGCTTGAGGTCGGCAACGATAACAGCAATTTTTTCGCTCGGTGTTTTTGAGTTTGAAGCTTTAACGATGGGGATGTCGGTCACATCCTTTGAGCGACACGCAAATATTTTTCTGGACTTCAGGTGCGTGATCAGCGGGTCAAAACCCGTATCTTTTGACACGATGTGGAAGTAAGCGTCGGGCTCTTTGCTTGCTAAAGCTCCAATGTAGTACGCAATATGAAAATCGAGAGCATTTGAACCATTGCCAGAAATCTTTATGTACTCAGCCCGCTCCCCATCTGCTGAAGAATAGATGCGACCTCGAAGGTGACTTTTGCTTGGTTGGCACCGACAAAAACGATGACTTTGAAATGCTCCTTGTTGAGCACCGCCATCGCTTCTGGCTGCACGTTCTCGTAATCGATGAGCACGTAGTTGGTTCGCAAGTTGCCCCCAAGGATTTATGAGACTTCTAACGTGAATTCGGCTGCACCATCAATGCAGCGTAACCAGATTGACTGCCGTATAACACGACGCCCTCCGCCTGCTCGCGCCAAGCCAACCCCAGCATCATAAGCCCAACGCATCGAAATCAGGCAACTCGCCGGATGCCCACAACGCGGCACCGCGCAGGGCATGGCGAACCGGCACGAACGCGTTTGGGGCAGATGGTTGTGTCGGGCGGCGCTTCTGCCAAGCGCGCCGGGCTCATCTCAGCGACGGTCCATTGACCCGCCGACAAGCAACCCGCTTTCAGCGAAGCGGGCGATTGACGCGGGTTTGGGTTGCGCCGGTAGCGCTTCAGCCGGTCCGCGCCAGGCGGTAGAGCGCCACGCTGGCGAGGAAGTTGGGTTCTTCGGCGACCACTTCGCCCTCGTCGAAGCCGATGCCCTCCAGCACCGCAATGCCGTTCATGGCGCACAGCGATTCGAAGTCGGCGATGGTGAAGAAGCGCACGTTGGGGGTGTTGAACCACTGGTAGGGCAGGTTTTCCGACACCGGCATGTGGCCGTTCAGAATCGCCTGGCGATGCCGCCAGTAGGCGAAATTGGGAAAACTCACCACCGCCTCGCGGCCGACCCGCAGCATCTCGGTGAGGATGCCGACGGTGTTGTGCACCGCCTGCAGCGACAGGCTCATGATCACGTGATCGAAGAAGTCGTCCTCGAAGCCGGCCAGCCCGCGTTCGAGGTCGAGCTGCAGCACATTCACGCCGTTGGCGACGCAGGCCACGATGTTGTCGGGGTCCTTTTCGACACCGTAGCCGAGCACCCGCCGGGTCTCGCTCAGATGCTGCAGCAGGCTGCCGTCGCCGCAGCCCAGATCGAGCACCGTCTCGCCCGGCGCGATCCAGCCGGCAATCATTTGATGGTCGTAGCGTAGCGCGGTCATGGTCAGCACAGTTCTCTCAGATTGAAGCAACGAACGGAAACGGCATGCGAACCACCGCCCGTCCGCCGAGCCACCCCAAGAACGGACGCAGCCTTCTCTTGGGACAACGCGCATGAGCAAGCGCGAGGGCCGTCGCCCACCCGCCGGGCCGCCCCAAGGGCGGGCGCAGCCCCCTCGGGGGACAGCAAGCACAGGCGAGCGTGGGGGTCGTCGCCCACCCGTCGGGCCGCCCCAAGGGCGGGCGCAGCCCCCTCGGGGGGCAGCGAGCGCAGGCGAGCGTGGGGGTCGTCCACTCTCATCTCACACCTCGATCCGGTCGAAGTAGGCCGACAACACGCCGTGATAGTGGCTGTCGTCAAGCAGGAAGGAGTCGTGGCCGGCGTCGCTGGCGATCTCGGCGTAGCTCACGTTGCGCCGGTTGTGGAGCAGCGCGCCGACGATTTCGCGGCTGCGCTCGGGCGGGAAGCGCCAGTCGGTGGAGAAGGAAATCACCAGAAAATCGGCCGCTGCGCGGGCCAGCGCGGCCGGCAGCAGACCGCCGAATTCGAAGGCGGGATCGAAATAATCGAGCGCCTTGGTGGTCAGCAGGTAGGTGTTGGCGTCGAAGAACCCGGCAAATTTCTTGCCCTGATGGCGCAGGTAGGATTCGATCTCGAATTCCACGTCGTAGCTGAACACCTGCTTGCCATGGCGCAGGTTGCGGCCGAATTTTTCGGCCATCGCGTCATCCGACAAATACGTGATGTGGCCGAGCATGCGCGCCAGCTTGAGGCCGCGCTCGGGCACCACGCCGTGGGCGTAGAAATTGCCGCCATGAAATTCCGGATCGGTCAGGATCGCCTGGCGTGCCACTTCGTTGAAGGCGATGTTCTCGGCCGACAGCTTGGGCGCCGCCGCAATGACCCCCGCGTGGGCCACGCGCTCGGGATACTGCAGCGCCCACGACAGGGCCTGCATGCCGCCGAGCGAACCGCCAACCACCGCGGCGAAGCGCTCGATGCCCAGCGCATCGGCCAGCCGCGCCTGCGAGCAGACCCAGTCTTCGACCGACACGAACGGAAAGTCCGCCCCCCACGGCGCGCCGCTGGCGGGGTTGATCGACGCCGGTCCGGTGCTGCCGTAGCAGCCGCCGAGGTTGTTGACGCCGATGACGAAGAACTTGCGCGTGTCGAGTGGCTTGCCGGGGCCGATGAGGTTGTCCCACCAGCCCACGTCGGCCGCGTTGCCGCCGTAATGACCGGCCACATGATGCGAACCCGACAGGGCGTGGCACACCAGCACGGCGTTGCTGCGCGCGGCGTTGAGTTGGCCGTAGGTCTCGTAGACCAGTTCGTACGCGTCGAGGCGGCCGCCACTCTTGAGCAGCAGGGGCTCGGTGAAACGCATCGACTGCGGAGCAACGACACCGACGGATTGTGGTTGCGTCATGTTGTTTCCGAATAGAAAAACCCGGTCGGCGATTGGCGCGGACCGGGTTGCCCTCGCTTTAGCCGAATTTTTTGAGCGCCCGCAAGCTGATTTTCAAATCGGCGCTGTAGTGGGCGAAAAGTTAGCCCGATCATTTCAAATTGTCAAACCCGCAGCCGTTCGACCGCCTCGTGCACGCGCTCCTGCTCGTCCATCTTGAGGATGCGCTGCACCTTGGGCGCGAGCTCGCCCACATCGGCGCGCAGCACCTCCTGCTTGATCCCGAGGAGCTGGTTGGGCTGCATCGAGAACAGGCGCAGCCCCATGCCCAGCAGCAGGCGCGTGAATGCCGGGTCGCCCGCCATCTCGCCGCACACCGACACCGGCAGACCGTAGCGCGCACCCACCTGAATCGTGCCGCCAATGAGCTTGAGCACCGCCGGGTGAAGCGGATCGTACAGGTGCGCCACCGCCTCGTCGGTGCGGTCGATGGCCAGCGTGTACTGGATCAGGTCGTTGGTGCCGATCGACAGAAACTGCAGCCGCCGCACGAACATGCCCAGGGCCATCGCCGCCGCCGGCACCTCGATCATGCCGCCGACCTCGACCTTGGGGTCGAACTTCTGCTTGCGCTCGCGCAACTGTTCTTTGGCCAGCGCGATGAGCGACAGGGCCTGATCCATCTCGTGCGCGTGCGCCAGCATCGGCAGCAGGATCTTGAGCTTGCCGTAGTGCGACGCACGCAGCAGCGCGCGCAGCTGGGTCTTGAAGATTTTCGGCTCGGCCAGCGAATAGCGGATCGCGCGCAACCCGAGCGCCGGATTGGCCTCGGTGCTGCGCTTGCCCACTGCTTCGAGCGCCTTGTCGGCGCCCACATCCAATGTGCGGATGGTGACCGGCGCGCCGCCCATGTTCTTGAGCGCCGCGCGGTAGGCCTCGAACTGCTCGTCTTCGTCGGGCAGGGCGTGACGGTTGAGAAACAGGAATTCGGTACGGAACAAGCCCACGCCGTCGGATTCCACCTTGCGCGCCAGCACCGCGTCCTTGGGCAGCTCGATGTTGGCGAGCAGGGACACCTCCTCGCCGTCGAGCGTGGTCGGCCGGGCGCTGATCAGCCGCTGCAGCTTGGAGCGCTCGAGCTCCAGCTCGGTCTTGCGCAGGCGGTATTCCTCGAGAATCCGCTCGTCGGGGTCGATGATCACCACGCCGCGCGTGCCGTCGATGATCATCAGCTCGTTGTCTTCGACCAGCTGACGTACGTTGTGCAGCGCGACTACCGCGGGAATGCCCTGGCTGCGCGCCACGATCGCGGTGTGGCTGGTCGGCCCGCCGACGTCGGTGACGAAGCCGGCCACATCGTGATCGCGAAAGCCCAGCGTGTCGGCCGGCGACAGGTCGTGCGCCACCACGATCGTGCCCAGCGACTCCTTGCGCTTGCGCGGCAGGCGGCCCGGCTGGCCGAGCAGCACCTTGACCAGCCGCTCGACCACCTGGATCACGTCGGCCTTGCGCTCGCGCAGGTAGGCGTCCTCGATCTGGTCGAACTGCTCGACCAGCAACTCCATCTGCTGCACCAGCGCCCACTCGGCGTTGCAGCGCCGCTCGTCGATCAGCGTGCGCGCCGCGTCGACCAGCATCGGATCGTCGAGGAACATGAGGTGCACATCGACGAACGCCCCCACCTCGCTGTGCGCCGGGTTCTGTCCGGAGGCCACCCGGAGCTCGTCGAGTTCGCCACGCACCTCGGCCACTGCCGCGTCGAGTCGCTCCCGTTCCGCGGGCAGGTGGCGCGGCGCCAGGTGGTAGTGATTGACCTCCAGCAGGGCATGCGACACCAGATGCACATGGCCGATCGCAATACCTTGGGAAACCGCAAGTCCGTGCAGGGTAAAGGGCATGTTGGCCTTCGCTATGAATCGAGGGTGAGTGTTGCCGGCACCATCCGCAGCGCCTTATTCATCCTCGCCGAAACGGTCGGCGATGAGGGCCACCAGCGCGTCCAGCGCTTCGGCATCCTGCTCGCCGCTGGTGTCGACGGTGACCCTGGCGCCGCGCGCCGCGGCCAGCATCATCACCCCCATGATGCTCTTGGCGTTGACCCGGCGCCCGTCGCGCTCGAGCCAGACCTCGCACGGATAGTTGCTCGCGGTCTGGGTCAGCTTGGCCGAGGCACGCGCGTGCAGGCCGAGGCGATTGATGATTTCAACTTCGGTACGAGGCATGGTTCAGGTCTGTCAGTCCACAAAATTAAACCGGTTTCATCCGCAGCACGCCATCGCAGGCGCCGGTGATGGCACGCTCCACCACGCCCGCCAGCGGCTGCTGTTCGCGATAGGTCAGCACCCGCAGCAGCATCGGTAGATTGACCCCCGCCACCGCCTCGACCCGCCCCGGCACCAGCACCCGCAGCGCCAGATTGGCCGGGCTGGCGCCGAAGAGGTCGGTCAGCACCAACACGCCGCGACCGGTATCGAGCGACGCGACCTGCACCGCCGCGTCGGCCACCAGATCGTGCGGATCGTCCGTCGGCGACACCCCGAACGCCAGCAGCTGCGCCGGCCGCGTGTTGAGCACGTGCGACACGCACTCGATCAGGACATCGCCGAGGTTTGCATGGGTGATGAGAAGAATGCCGACCATGAACCGCTCGTGCGAGACAACACACGGATTGTAGCCGACATGCTGGCGCGCGGCCGGAGCGCGCGCTCAGTCATCCACCACCGCCACCACGGTGTCGCCGAGCAGACGCATGCGCGCGCTGAGCGCACGGGTGGCGACGATGCGCCCGGCGGCGTCGATACGCATCACGTGCGTCACCGCATAGCGCCGCGCCATCGCCTGCCATGCGTCGCCGGCGATGAACAGCGGCTTGCTCGCCACGTCGGACAGCACCCCGGCGCCGGGGCGCGGGGTAACGAGCACCGTCACCGCCTGGCTGGCGCGCGCCGGCATGCCGCTGCGCGGGTCGAGCAGGTGGCTGTAGCGCTGGCCGTCGACTTCAAAGTAGCGCTGGTAGTCGCCCGAAGTACCGATCGCCTCGCCGTCGTAGAGCGCCAGCGCGGCCAGCGGCTGCGGCGCGCGCGGGTGCTGGATGCCCACCTGCCACGCCTGCCCGCCCTTGGCGCCGAGCGCCATCACGTTGCCGCCGATGTTGATCAGCGCGTTGTCGATGCCGTCGGCGCGCAGGATCGCGGCCGCGCGGTCGAGCGCGTAGCCCTTGGCGTAACCGCCCAGATCGAACTGCACCGCGGGGTTGTCGCTGCGCACCTGCTGGCCGTCGATGTGTACATCGGCCATGCTCGGCGCACGCGCCACCTCCGCGCGCAGCACGTCCGGGTCGGGCAGGGCGGCAGTGAACTGATCGGAATGGAAACCCCACAGTGCGATCAGCCGGCCGATCGCCGGATTGAAGGTATTGTCGCCGCGCGCCGCGAGCGCCTTGGCGTTGGCGAGCATGGCGGCCAGCTCGGGCGACACCGCGGCCGCTTCGCCGCGCGCCAGTGCTGCGTTGACGGCGGTGAGCGCGGAGGGCTGCCACGCGTGATACGCGCTGTGCATGCGATCGAATTCGCGCAGCACCGCCCCCATCGCGCGCTGCGCCGCATCGGCGTCGGCCCCCCACACCGCCACCTCGACCCGGGTACCGAAGACGAAGGCTTCCTGCTGCCACAGCCGATCGCGGCTGCAGGCGGTGAGCGCCAGCACGGCACACGCAGCGAGCCACAAGCGCAGCACCGGGCTTACCGCGCCTCGATCGCTTCGATCACCCGTTCGGCGACGTGGAAGCCCTGCTGCTGATGGATTTCGACCATGCATGTGGGGCTGGTGACGTTCACCTCGGTGAGATGGCCGCCGATCACGTCGAGGCCGACGATGAGCAGGCCGCGCGCCCACAGCACGGGCGCCAGCGCCTCGGCGATCTCGCGTTCGCGCGCGGTCAGCGGCATCGCCACGCCACGCCCGCCGGCGGCCAGATTGCCGCGCGTCTCGCCGGCCTTGGGAATGCGCGCCAGGCTGTAGGGGACGACCTCGCCACCGATGATCAGCACCCGCTTGTCGCCCTCGGCGATCTGCGGCAGGTACTGCTGCGCCATGATCGTGCGCCGGCCCAGATCGGTCAGCGTCTCGATGATCGCGTTGCGGTTGGGGTCGTCGGCGCGCACGCGGAAGATGCCGGCCCCGCCCATGCCGTCGAGCGGCTTGAGGATCGCATCGCCCATCGCGTCGATGAAGGCGTTGAGGTCTTCTGCCGCGCGCGCGATGAGGGTCGGCGCGGTGAACCGGGCGAACTCGGTGATGGCGATCTTCTCGGAGTGATCGCGCACCGCGCGGGGGTGGTTGAACACCCGCGCGCCGGCGGCCACCGCGCGTTCGAGCAGCCAGGTGGCGGTGATGTACTCGAAGTCGAAGGGCGGGTCCTGACGCATCAGCACGGCGTCGAAGTCGGTCAGCGCCACGGTGCTCACCGCACCCGGCGCGCACCACGCGGCGTTGTCGTCGCTCACCGCGATCGCCTGCGCACGCGCCAGCACCTGGCCGTCGCGCCAGCACAGGTCGGGCCGCGCGATGGCGTGGATGCTGTGCCCGCGCGCCTGCGCTGCGCGCATCATCGCAATGCTCGAATCCTTGTAGGCCTTGAGCGAGTCGAGCGGATCGAGAATGAAGGCCAGGCGCATCAGGGGTTTCCGTCATCCGTAGGGTCGATTGCGGGCGGGTGCAGGGTCACGAAAACGCGCCGCGCCACATAGAATCCGATCGCCGCCACCACCAGCCCGGCCGGCAGCACCACGACCGCGCTGGCCACCGTGAGCATGTGCTGCTCGGTGGTGGCCGAGGTCAGCGAGAGCACGCCGAGGAGCAGCACCGCGCTGGTCACCAGCCCACCCACCACGGCCATCACCGCCGCCACCGGCGCCGGCAGGCGGCTCATGCGGCGGCCGCTTCCAGCGCCAGCGGCGCGGTTTCCTCGATCTCGCGCGCAGCCGCCAGCAAAGCCAGCCGGGCAACCACGCCATAGGCGTAGAAGCGGTTGGGCGGCGCGTCCGGCCCCTGTTCGGTGTCGGGCAGGGTGCAGCAGGTGTCGAAGGCCAGCGGCTTGAAGTGCATCCCCGGCGCGTTGAGGTTCTCGTCGCGGCCGCGCTCGGTGTGCACGCGGTAGAAACCGCCCACCACGTAGTGATCCATCATGTACACCACCGGCTCGGCGACCGCGTCGTCGACCGTCTCGAAGGTGTGCACGCCTTCCTGGATGATCACCTCCTGCACCTGCAGGCCTTCCTTGATGACGCTCATCTTGTTGCGCTGACGACGGTTGAGCCCTTTGACTTCGGACGCATCCTTGACCGTCATCACGCCCATGCCGTAGGTGCCCGCGTCGGCCTTGATGACCACGAAGGGCTCGTCCGGCACGCCGTACTGGGCATATTTTTCGCGAATCTGGCCAAGCAGCGTGTCGACCTGCGCGGCCAGGCATTCCTCGCCGGTGCGCTCCTTGAAGTTGATCTGCCCGCACACCCCGAAGGCCGGGTTGATGCGCCAGGGGTCGATCCCGATCACCGCGCCGAAGTCCTGCGCCACGCGGTCGTAGGCGCGCGCGTGGTTGGACTTGCGCCGCGCGTGCCAGCCCGCGTGCAGCGGCGGAATCAGCCACTGGCCGTCGAGACTACGCAACACCTCCGGCACACCGGCCGACAGATCGTTGTTGAGCAGCACCGCGCAGGGATCGAAGCCCTTCACCCCCAACCGGTCGCCGTGGCGCACCAGCGGTTCGAGCGTCAGCGTGGCGCCGTTGGCCAGCTCCAGCGTGGTCGGCTCGGTGATCTCGGCGAGCAGGCTGCCGAGGCGCACCTCCAGCCCGGTGAGCCGCAAGATCGCCACCAGCTGCGCCACGTTCTGCAGGTAGAACTGGTTGCGGGTGTGGTTCTCGGGAATCAGCAATACCCGCCGCGCGTCGGGGCAGATGCGCTCGATCGCCGCCTGCGCGGCCTGCACGCACAGCGGCAGAAAGGGCTCGTTGAGGTTGTTGAAGCCGCCGGGGAACAGGTTCAGATCCACCGGCGCCAGCTTGAAGCCGGAGTTGCGCAGATCGGTCGAACCGTAAAACGGCGGCGCGGTTTCCAGCCACTGGCCGCGAAACCACTGCTCGATCGCGGTGCGGTGATCCAGAAAGTGGCGCTCCAGTTCAAGCAGGGGCCCGGTCAGGGCCGTGGTCAGGTGAGGAACCATGCTGTTCTCGCTATGTGCATCCGGCGCTGCCGGATCGGTGTTCTCGGTCGTTGGCCGAATCTTACTACGAAGGCCGGCAGCACCCTTGGCGACGCCCCGGAACGGGGCATCCACCGGCGCGACCCGCGGCAGACCTCGCCGAAAACGCGAAAATGCACCGCTTTGGTGCGTATGCCATTGATTCAAATAGGGATTTTTTGAAAAACCGTTTGCAAATAAATCCATTTGTCAGATAATCCGCGGCGCCAATTCGTTAGGAGTCACTGTCAATGTCTTTTGCTACAC
Organism: Rhodocyclaceae bacterium; assembly: GCA_020445945.1. Taxonomy (GTDB): domain Bacteria; phylum Pseudomonadota; class Gammaproteobacteria; order Burkholderiales; family Rhodocyclaceae; genus Nitrogeniibacter. The sequence continues at coordinate 22,262 of JAGRFQ010000072.1, read as the reverse complement.
CCGCTCTCCCGCTGTCTTTCGCCCCCCAACCTGCAGCACGCTTCGGCACCAGCTTCGGCTACCGCCTCGAAGGCGATCAGGTTGAACTCAACGCACTGCTCGAATCCTTCGACACCGCGGGCGCAACCGGCGAGATGTCTCTCCAGCTGTGGGCCTGCGACGCATCCGGCCAGCTTGAGCGAGCGATCAAAGTGGCCGAATGCCCGGCCAACCCGAGTACCGGCGCATGGGGCTGGAGCACCGCCCTGCCGCCCGCCGGACGCGACGCCCATACCATGGTGATGGCGCTCGCCGCCCCCGATGGCGTCCATGACCTGGCCTGGCTGCCGGCACCGCAGCACTTCATTCAGCCGCGCCTCGACGGCGTCGTGGGCTATCACCTGGATGGCAACGAAGTGGACCTGAGCGTGGCGGCGATCGAAAACCCGCGCACCGCCGGCAACCTCAGCGGCAGCCTCAGCCTGGAACTGTGGGCGCTCGCCGCCCCCTACACCGGCGGCGCCTTCAGCGGCATGCAGGTCGCCAGCGTCGCGCTGGGCCAGCTGGCGGGCGAACAACGCCTGAATGACCAGCACTGGCGCGTGCCCGCCACGCTGCCGGCAGTTGGTCAGTGGCATCTGGTGCTGATGCTGCGCGAGTGGACCGCCAACGGCTTCGTGACCCGCGACTACGCCACCTTCGCTCAGTCCTATGTCGTCGCCGCCCCGATTGCCCCGGCCGCCGAAACCCCGGCAACGGCCACGACCGCACCGACACGCACGGCCAAGACTGCCGCCCCCGCGGAACCCGCAACGGCCAAGGCTGCCGCCCCGGCGGGGCCCGCAACGGTCAAGGCCGCCGCCCCGACGGAACCCGCCGCGACCAAGGCGACCGAAGTCGTGGCACCCGCTCCGACGCAAAAGACGGCCGCCAAAAAAGCCACCCCCGAAACCGCGCCCGCGCCCATCAAAACCAGCGCAGCGGCCAAACCGGCGACGCCTGCCGAGTCCGGTGACACTGCCGCGGTCTCGATCAATCGCGCCGAGCTTGACGCACTGGCCGGCGTCAAAGGCATCAGCCGCAGCGCCGCACGCGCCATCATCGCCGCCCGCCCGTTCGCGGCAATCGACGATCTGACGGCGGTCAAAGGCATCGGCAAAAAAACCCTGGCGCGCATCCGCGCCGCACTCAAGCTCTGAGTGCTTCCCCCCGTCGGTCGGTCGCCGGCCGACGGGGCCTCACGCCAGACGCAGCGCCGCGCACACGCACACGCCCCGACCATCGGGCAGGTTCGCGGCGCGCAGGCTGCCACCGTGGAAGCCGGCGATCAGCCGTGCCACATACAGGCCGAGGCCGAGGTGCGGCTCGTCGCCACCGTCGCGCTGCCGCCCCGAGACCATCGAATCGAACAGCTTGCCCTCCAGCGCTGCCGGCAGCGGCGGGCCGTCGTTGCTCACCGACAGCTCGGCAGTGGTGTCGTGAAACACCAGCGCGATCCGGATCGGGGTGTCCGCAGCGGCGAAGTCGACTGCGTTGTCGACCAGCTTGTCGAGCATCTGCGCCGCCAGATCGGGGGCGCCGCGGACCCACACCGGATAGTCCGGCAACTGCGCCTCAAAGCATGTGCCGGGGTGCGCCAGGCGATAGCCCTGCACACACTCGCCGACCACCGCGCGCAGATCGAAGCGCTCGGTCTCGGTGCTCGCCAGCGCCTGCTCCATGCGCGTCGCCTCGCTCATCCGCGACAGGATGCGGGTCAGCCGGGTGAGGCCGGCGTTGGCACGTTCGATGTAGGGCGTGGCGCTGTCGGGCAGGGGTTCGAGCTGCAGGTTCTCCAGCGACGAGCGGACCACCGCCACCGGCGTGCGCAGCTCGTGCGACAAGCGGCTGGCCATGGTTTCAAGGTAACCGTGATGCTGCGCCAGCCGCGCCAGCAGGCGCGAGAAGCTGCGCGACAGGTCGCCGACCTCATCCCCGGCGCGCGACCCGGCGCTCAGATCGGCGATCCGCCCACGCGCGTCGACCGCGTTCTCGGCCTCGTCGCGCAGACGGCGAATCCGCCACGACAGGCGCGAAGCAAAACCCAGCAGCAGCACCGCGGTAATCGCGAAACCGGTGAAGGTCAGCAGCATCAGGCGCGCCAGCGCGCGGTCGCGCACCGACAATATCGCCCGCGTGCTCTCCTCGACCACCACCGCGCCATGCACCCGGTCGGCCACCCACACCGGATGCGCCGCCGCCACGACCACCACCTCGCCGTCGCCCACCGGCCGCACCCACGATGCAGTGGCACCGAAAAACGCGCTCGACACCGCCTGCGCACTGGGCGGCGTGGCGTCGGCCAGCAGCGCCGCGATATCGGCCGGCGCCGCCCCGGCGCGACCGGTGAGACGCCGCCACAACCGGAGCAAACCCCCATCGGGCGCGGTGTCGGCCTCATCCGGCGGCACCAGCGTGCCGGCGCGGGCGATGACGTCGAGATCGCGCCCAACAACCCAGATGCGCGACGTGGTGCGCTCCAGCGCGCGCAGGATCGCCGCCACCTCGTCGGCCCCCCCGCGGGTCGGCGCAGTCACCGCCGGCAGACCGAACGGCGCCGCCTCGGCGGGCAGCGCCGGCATGCTCGAAATCGCCAGATCCAGCACCTCCTCGTTGGGCAGCATCGAATCGGCCAGACTCACCGCCGTGCCGCCGGGGCGCGGGCCGAACAACTGCGGACGCTCGTGCAGCGCCGTCGCCACCGCCCGCGCGGTCGCCACCAGCGCATCGCGCTGCCCGTCGCGCAAAAAACGCTCCATCTCGTCCACATAGCGGTAGCCCACCCACGGCAAGGCAAGCAGGAGCAGGGAGATCAGGGCGAGCTTGGTGCGCAGGCTGATGCGCAGCGACGTCATTGGATTTCGGGTGCCGGCAGGAGGTTCGAATCGACTATAGCACCGCCCAAACGTGTCGGCCCGGCACAGTCGGCGCACCCCGCAGCAAGCCACCCTTCAGGGCCACCGCCAGCGGTCGTGTACACCCGTGAAGAAGGGCACGCTGCGCCGTTTTGACGCAACAGGAAACGTTGCGTATTTATCGACGAGCCACGCCGCATGCATGGTAAAACATGCATCCAGCGGCACCGTCGCGACAGTCAGCGCCGCCAGCGCGCGACACCCGTAACCGCCAACTCTCTGTTCGGGAGGCAGAGTTGATGACCGACGCCATTTCCATCCTGTTTACCGGCGAACTTCTCGACAATTGCAACCGCGACCAGGTCATGGAACGCTTCCGCGCCCGCTTCGGCCTCAAGGCCGCGCAGGTCGCGCAAGTCTTTTCCGGCAAGCCCGTCACCCTCAAAAAAGGGCTGACTGAAGCCGACGCGCGCGCCTATGCCAAGGAGCTGGCCACGCTCGGCATGCGGGTGCGTGCCAAGGCGCCAAGGCCGGCAGCACCCGCAGCCAAGGCAGCACCCGCAGCGCCAGCACCCGCCGCTGCCGAAGCCACCTACAGCATCGTATTCGACGGCAGCGTGGCCAACGGCTTCGCCCGCGAAGCCGTCATGCTGACCGCCGCCCATCGCCTGAAATTCAGCGACGCACAGCGCGATCTGCTGTTCTCGGGGCGCGACGTGACCATGAAGCGCGGCCTCGCCGAAGCCAAGGCCCGCCACTACGTGAACACCCTGCGCAGCCTCGGCATGCTGGCGCGCACCGAACCGGCCCTGCCCGACCCAACGCCGCCCGCCCGCAGCCAGGCCGAAATCGACGCCGAAGCCAGCATGATGGAAACCCAGTTCAGCCCGGCGCCGAGCTACAACTTCGAAGAGACCTTCCACAGCAGCTCAACGCTCGAAATGCTGCGCGACAGCGGCGGCGCCCAGTCCAATCCACCGCCCAGCGCGGCAGCCAAACCCAAGGCCGCACCGCTGGCCGCGGCGGCCACGGTGATCAACGCCGACGCGCTCGAAGAATACGAACAACTGCTCGGCGAAGAGGAAGATCCGGCCATCGTGGCCTTGCGCGCCGCGCACGACCCCAAACCACGCCCGGCACCGGCAGCCACCCCCGCCGCCGCACCGACGCCGACGCCGACGCCGACGCCAACACCCAAGCCGAACGTGCAGTTCGATTTCACCAAGAGCCGCGCCGCGCTGACGCCCGACCCCGAACCGGCCCCGACGCCCACCCCCGCGCCGCCGGCCGAACGTCACACCGCCGCCCCGGCACACGGCGAAGAAACCGTACTCGCCATGGACGACGCCCCGCCGGCAGCCCCACCCGCGGCACCGACCGAGGTCTCCACCAACGTGGTGATCGCCGTGCTGGTACTCACCGCCGCCGCCATCGGCGCGTGGTTTTTGCTCTAGGCCTTCCAGCGATAGCCCGCGCCGTACACGCTTTCGATGCCATCGAAGGCGGCGTCCACGGCGGCAAATTTCTTGCGGATGCGTTTGATGTGCGAGGTGATGGTGCCGTCATCGACCACCAGCCGCGCCTCGGTCATGAGCTGCTCGCGGCTCTTGACGTGGCCGGGGTGGCGCGCCAGCGTGTGCACCATCCAGAATTCGGTCAGCGTCAGCGCCACCGGCTGATCGCGCCAGTGCGCCGCGAGGCGCTGGATGTCCAGCGCCAGCGGGCCGCGCACGAGCTGCTCCTCCTGCGGCGCGGCCCCGGCCAGCACCTCCAGCCGGCGGAACAGCGCCGCCACCCGCGCCAGCAGATGCGGCAGGCTGATGTCCTTGGTCAGATAGTCGTCGGCGCCCAGGCGCAAGCCCGACACCACGTCGAAATCGCTGTCGCGCGCGGTGAGGAAGATGATTGGCAGACGCGCTGACATCGCGCGCAGCTCGGCGCACAGCGTGAATCCGCCCTCGGGCTCGTCGCCCAGGCCGATGTCGATGATCGCCAGCTCCGGCAAGCGCCGGGCGAAGGCCGCCAACGCGCTGGGCCGGTCGGCGTAGGCGGCCACCTCGTAGCCCTGGCGGGTGAAGGCGTCCGCGTAGTTGGCGCGGATCGCCGCTTCGTCTTCGACAATCGCAATTCGGCGTCCCATGGGGCGCTACTTTAGCACCCGCGCGGCGCGCCGCCGCAGTGCCATTTTGTTGCCACAATTGATCGGCGCTTTGCCCGAATCGATGCCAGAAGGCGTCCGCTTCAGCGGTTTCAATGGACCCCATCGAAAACCCCTGACCCACGGAGCGCCCCATGACCCCCGCCCCCCTCGGACTGCGCGACCGCATCCGCGAAATCGCCGACCTGCTGGCCCGCCTGCTGCTGATGTTCGTCACCGGTCTGGGGATCAGCCTCGCGCTGGGCGGCATCGTGCTGCTGCTCGCCGGCCCGGCCGCCGCCGCAACCGCCGACGACGACACGGTGCAGCAGGGCACGCTGCTGTTTGCCGGCGCCGACGGCGGCGACCCACTGGCCGCGCCGCTGCTGCACACCGACGTGTCGATCCGCGTTAGCGGACCGATCGTGCGCACCACCGTGGTCCAGCGCTTTCGCAACCCGGCGGGCGACTGGCGCGAGGGCAGCTACGTGTTTCCGCTGCCCGAAACGGCGGCGGTACAGCGCATGCGCATCCGCGTCGCCGACCGGCTGATCGAGGGCGAAATCCAGGAGCGCGCGCAGGCCCAGGCGACCTACGAAAAGGCCAAGGCCGAGGGCAAGCACACCGCGCTGGTGTCGCAGCAGCGCCCCAACATCTTCACCACCCGCGTCGCCAACATCGGCCCGCGCGACGAGGTGCTGGTGGAGATCGAGTACCAGCACCGCCTGCCCTACTACGTGGTCGACGGCGTCGGCCGCTACAGCCTGCGCTTTCCGATGGTGGTCGCGCCGCGCTACATTCCCGGCCGGCCGGTGGCCGACGAGGAGAGCGGCGCGATCGGCGCCACCGACGTGGTGCCCGACGCGGCGGCGATCCTGCCGCCGATGCTGCTGCCCGACGAGCGCGGCCCGATCATCAATCCGGTCAGCCTCAACGTGTATCTCGACGCCGGCGCGCCGATCGCCACGGTCGACAGCCCCTTCCACCGCATCCGCGTCGATACCCTCAAGCCCGCGGTGCGCCGCATCCGCCTGAGCGAGGGGCGCACCCCGGCGAACCGCGATTTCGTCCTCAACTGGACGCTGGCCAGCGGCGCGGCGCCGCACGCCACGCTGTTCGTCGAGCCCGCCGCGGCGCGCGACCACGCGCTGCTGATGCTCATGCCGCCGGCCGCCAGCCGCGTCGCCCGGCGCCTGCCGCGCGAGGTGGTGTTCATCATCGACACCTCGGGCTCGATGGAGGGCACCTCCATCGTCCAGGCACGCGAGGCGCTGGCGCTGGCGCTGGAGCGCCTCGACGCGGAAGACCGCTTCAACGTGATCGAATTCAACTCCGAGCCCTTCGCCCTGTTCGACGCCGCGCAACCGGCCAGCCGCGCCAACCTCAGCCGCGCGACGCACTGGGTGCGCCACCTGCGCGCCCGCGGCGGCACCGAGATGGCGGGCGCGCTGGCGCTGGCGCTGGACGGCGGCCGCAGCGCCGAGCGCGTGCGTCAGGTGATCTTTCTCACCGACGGCGCGGTCGGCAACGAGGCGCAACTGTTCGGCCTGATCCAGCAACGCCTCGGCGACACGCGGCTGTTCACCGTCGGCATCGGCTCGGCGCCCAACAGCCACTTCATGCGCAAGGCGGCGCAGGCCGGGCGCGGCAGCTTCACCTACATCGGCCAGGTCGGGGAAGTGGCCGCGCGGATGGGCGAACTGTTCGCCCGGCTCGAATCGCCGGTGCTCAAGAACCTGTCCATCGTGTGGCCGGCCGGCGCGGCCGCCGACGCCACCCCGGACCCGCTACCGGACCTGTATCTGGGCGAGCCGGTGGTGGTTGCCGCGGCGCTGGCGCATGGCGCGCGCGGCGAGCTGCAGATTCGCGGCGACGCCGGCGACATCCGCTGGACCAGTTCGCTGAGCCTCGCCGAGGCCCACCCCGGCGAAGGCATCGGCGCGCTGTGGGCGCGCGACAAGATCGAGCGCCTGATGGATGCCCTGAGCGAGGGCGCGGCGGAAGACGCGATCCGCCCGCAGGTGCTCGCGCTGGCGCTGGAACACCGCCTGCTGAGCCGCTACACCAGCTTCGTCGCGGTCGACAAAACCCCGGCGCGCAGCGCCGACGCGCGCCTCAAATCGGGCGCCGTGCCCAGCGCGCTGCCGGCGGGCTGGTCGCCCGCGGGGGTGTTCGGCGAACTGCCGCAGGGGGCCACCGACGCGCGCTGGCATGCCCTGATCGGTCTCATCGCGCTGGCCGCCTTCGGCCTGGCGCGCACCCGTCTGCGTTTCACTTCACTGGAGGCCTGAGCCATGAACGCTTCATGCAACGACTGCAAACACCTCGAATTTCTCGGCGTCGAATGCGCCTGGCCGGCGGCGGCATGCCGCCCTGCCGCGCCCGTGCGCCGCCCGCGCCGCATCCAGCGCGTGTTCCAGCTCGCCGCGGCGGCCTTTCTGCTGATCGCGGTGTGGCAGTTCGGCCAGGCCGGCTACATCCACGCCAAGGCCTGGCTGGCGCAGCATCTGATCAGCGAGGCGTGGAGCCGCACGCTGGCCGGCGAGACGCAGGTCAAGCCGTGGGCGTGGGCCGACACCTGGCCGGTGGCGCGGCTGCGGGTGCCGGGTCGCGATGTCGAACGCTACGTGCTCGCCGGCAGCAACGGGCGGACCATCGCCTTCGGCCCGGGCCACGTGTTCGGCACCGCCGAGCCGGGCATGCCCGGCAACAGCGTGATCGGCGCGCATCGCGACACCCACTTCGCCTTCCTGCAGTGGCTCGACGACGGCGAGCTGATCGAGCTCGAAACCCCGACCGGGCAGGTGCACAGCTATCGGGTGACGCAGCGCGCGGTGGTCGACAAGCACGACACGCGGGTGCTGGCCGCCCACCCCGGCGAGCGCCGGCTGACGCTGGTCACCTGCTACCCCTTCGACGCGCTGCGCGCCGGCGGGCCGCTGCGCTACGTGGTGACCGCCGAGCGCGTGCCCGACCGGCTCCCGTCGCCGCTACTGCACGCCGCGCTGTAGCGCAGTGGAGCCGACCGGCAAACAGTGGCATCCTGTCGCCTTTGCCGGCCGCCGCGCCGGCCGATCCGATCCACCGTCAGAACGGAGTGACTCGTGCCAGGCTTGCTACCGAACGTCGACCCGGAGGGGTTGCTGGAATATTCCGTGGTCTATACCGACCGCGCACTCAACCACATGTCGCAGCAGTTTCAGGGCGTGATGCGCGACATCTCGCGCACCCTCAAACAGGTGTACAACGCCGAGGCGGTCGCCATCGTGCCCGGCAGCGGCACCTTCGGCATGGAGGCCGTCGCCCGCCAGCTCGCCACCGGCAAGCACTGCGTGGTGATCCGCAACGGCTGGTTCAGCTTCCGCTGGACGCAGATTTTCGAGATGGGCGCCATCCCCGCCAGCCACACCGTGCTCAAGGCGCGGCCGGTCGAGGCCGGTCCGCAGGCGGCGTTCGCGCCGGCGCCGATCGACGAGGTGGTGGCCACCATCCGCGCCGAAAAGCCGGCCGTGGTGTTCGCCCCGCACGTGGAAACCGCGTCGGGCATGATGCTGCCGGACGACTATCTGCGCGCGGTGGCCGACGCGGTGCACGCCGTCGGCGGGCTGTTCGTGCTCGACTGCATCGCCTCCGGCACGGTGTGGGTGGACATGCAAGCGAGCGGCGTGGACGTGCTCATCAGCGCGCCGCAAAAGGGCTGGAGCGGCTCGCCGTGCTGCGCCATGGTGATGCTCGGCGAACGCGGTCTGGCGGCGGTCGAGGCTTCCACCAGCAGCAGCTTCGCGGCCGACCTCAAGAAGTGGCTGCAGATCATGCAGGCCTACGAGGGCGGCGGCCACGCCTACCACGCCACCATGCCCACCGACAGCCTCACCGTGATGCGCAACATCATGGCGGAGACCGAAGCCTACGGTTTCGGCAAGGTCCGCGAGGAACAGCTCGAACTGGGTCGTCAGGCGCGCGCGCTGCTCGAAGCGAAGGGCTTCAAGAGCGTCGCCGCGCCCGGCTTCCAGGCCCCCGGCGTGGTGGTGAGCTACACCGACAACGCCGACGTGCACAGCGGCAAGGCCTTCATCGCGCAGGGCCTGCAGACCGCCGCCGGGGTGCCGCTGCAGTGCGACGAGCCGGCCGACTACCGCAGCTTCCGCGTCGGCCTGTTCGGGCTCGACAAGCTGCACCATGCCGAGCGCACTGTCGCCAAACTCAAGGCCGCGCTCGACGCGCTGTAAGCCGGACGCCCCGCCCACCCGCGGGGCGTTTTCATTTCGGCTGGAGCACCCCGCGGCGCAGCTGGTCGCGCTCCAGCGACTCGAACAGCGCCTTGAAATTCCCCTCGCCAAAGCCCTCGTCGCCCTTGCGCTGGATGAACTCGAAGAACACCGGCCCGAGCAGCGTTTCGGAGAAGATCTGCAGCAGCAGGCGCGGCGTGCCGTCCACGGTGCTGCCGTCGAGCAGGATCCCGCGCGACTGCAGCTCGGCCAGCGGCTCGCCGTGGCCGGGCACGCGCGCTTCCAGCATCTCGTAGTAGGTGGCCGGCGGCGGTGCCATCAGCGGCACGCCGGCCGCGCGCAAGCGGTCGACGGTGGCGATCAGGTCGTCCGAGAGCAGCGCGACGTGCTGGATCCCCTCGCCGTTGAAGGCCATCAGAAACTCCTCGATCTGCCCCGTGCCGTTCGAGGCCTCTTCATTCAGCGGGATGCGGATCAAGCCGTCCGGCGCGGTCATCGCCTTCGAGGTCAGGCCGGTGTATTCCCCCTTGATGTCGAAAAAGCGGATCTCGCGGAAGCTGAACAGCCGCTCGTAGAACGCCGCCCAGTGCGCCATCCGGCCGTGATAGACGTTGTGGGTGAGGTGGTCGACCACGGTCAGCCCGTGCCCGGCGGGGTGGCGCTCGACGCCGGGGATGAAGTGGAAGTCGATGTCGTAGATCGAGGCGCCGTCCGCGAAGCGGTCGATCAGGTACAGCGGCGCGCCGCCGATGCCCTTGATCGCCGGCAGGCGCAACTCCATCGGCCCGGTGGGGATGTCCACCGGCTGCGCGCCGAGCGCCAGCGCGCGGGTGTAGGCGGCATGCGCGTCGCGCACGCGAAAGGCCAGCCCGCAGGCCGACGGGCCGTGCTCGGCGGCAAAGTAGCCGGCCACGCTGCGCGGCTCGCGATTGATGATGAAGTTGATCTCGCCCTGCCGGAACAGGCTCACGTCTTTGGAGCGGTGTTCCGCCACACGCGTGAAACCGAGCCGTTCGAACAGCGGCTCCAGCACGCCCGGCGTGGGCGAGGCAAATTCCACAAACTCGAAGCCCATCAGCCCCATCGGATTGTCGAACCCTTCAGCCATGATCGTCCTCCTCGAAGGCGGCGCCTGAAGCGTTGGAACACGCCGGCGCGCAGAGGTGCCCGAGACGATGCGCCCGTCAGTCCGCCGCCCGCTCGCGCACCAGCCGCGTCAGGCGCACGTCGACGCCCACCGTCAGCGCGCGCAGCGCCGCCGCGCGGGCCCGCCCCTCGGCGCGGGCGCGGTACAGATGCGGCGTCATCGCCAGCAGGTCGGCGATCGGTTCGGCGCCGTGCAGATCGAGCCGGAAGTCCACCGTCTCGGTGGCGAGCCGGCGGAAGCCGTCGGGCACGGCCGTATCGACGGGGCGCGCCGGCTTCAGGCTGGGGTAGATGATTTCGCGCAGCTCGCGCAGATGCCCCGGCCCGGCATCGGCCAGCAGCAATACGCCCCCCGGCTTGAGCACGCGCGCGAACTCGGCGTACACCGGAAAGCCGAACAGGCACAGCACCCGGTCCATCGTGCCGGCCGGCACCGGCAGCCGTGCGTTGGTGCCGACCACCCAGTTGATGCGTGGGTCCTGCTTCGCCGCGGCGAGCACCGCCCATTTCGAAATATCCACCCCCAGCGCCGCCAGCGTCTGCCCGGTGCCGAGCGCGGCCGCCAGCGCGCGCAGGTAGTAGCCCTCGCCGCTGCCGGCGTCGAGGCAGCACGCGGTGGTCGGCAGACCCTCCAGCACCGCGCGGCTCACCGCCGCCGCGAGCGGCCGATAGGCGCCGCCGTTGAGGAAGCGCTGGCGCGCCGCCACCATCGCCTTGCTGTCGCCCGGATCGCGCGAGCGCTTGTGCTGCACCGCCAGCAGGTGGGTGTAGCCCTGTCGCGCGATGTCGAAGCTGTGTCCGCCGGCGCAGTGCCAGCGGGCGCCGTCGCGCTGGAGCGGCGCGCCGTCGAGCGGGCAGGCAAGCAGATCAAAGGGCACGATGGGCATGCGGGCGGTCCACACGGGCAGGGGAAGGCGTCATTGTCGCTGCCCAGGCCAGCGCGCGCGACAATTTCTGCTAAGTTTTGCCTGACTTCGGCCAACCCGCGGAACGCACCATGAAAACCCTGCTCCGGCATCTCGTCACTCACGCCATCGCCATCGCCCTCGGCTTCGCCGGCGGCATCTACCTGCTGCCGATCCTGACCGCGCCCGAGGCCCCGAGCGCGACGCAACTCCAACACCACGCCGGCCGTGCCGACTTCACCGGCCAGTTCCGCCGCGACCTGAAGGACAGCGACGCGCTGCACTGGGGCGAAGGCACGCTGCACGTTGGCCGCCACGCCATCGCGCTGGAAGGGCGCATCGCCCCCGGCCCCGACTACCGGCTCTACCTGTCGCCCGAATTCATCGAGACCGAAGCCGACTTCAAGCGCCTCAAACCCACGCTGGTACACGTCGGCCACGTGCGCACCTTCGACAACTTCGTGGTCGAGCTCCCGCCCGACATCGACCCGGCGCACTACACCACCGCCATCGTGTGGTGCGAATCCTTCGGCCAGTTCATCACCGCCGCCCAATACCGCTGACCGCCATGAAACTCAACCAGCTCCCCCTCGGCGCCCGCTTCGAATACCAGGGCAAGATCCTCACCAAGACCGGCCCCATGACCGGCGCCACCGAAAAAGGCGGCTCGGTGTTCATCCCCAAGTTCGCGGTGCTCAAACCCGCCGACGGCGAAGCCCCGCCCCCGCCGCCCAAGGCCGCGCGCTCAGTCGACGCCGATGCGGTGCTCGCCGCCTTCGAGGCCTATCACGGCACGGCGATGCGGCTGGTGGACGAATTGGGACAGATGGCGCTGGCGGCGGCGCGGGCGCGGTTTCTGGGGGCGCTCGACCGCGACGACGCGCAAAGCTGAAGCGGTCGCCGGATCCGTTGTATCGCACGCAGTCCGGGAACCTCAGTCAGCCATATCATTCGGGCACCAGCGCCGCCCACCCTGCCACGACGAGCGCCAGCACCAGCTAATCGGCAACGACGGCAGGCCGCCATCGCAGTATCCTTACGGCCTTCACCGATTCGACTCGACCCGATGGCCATCAAGAAATCCGAGCTCTATTCCTCCCTGTGGGCCTCCTGCGACGCGCTGCGCGGCGGCATGGACGCCAGCCAGTACAAGGACTACGTGCTGGTGATGCTGTTCATCAAGTACATCAGCGACAAATACGCCGGCCAGCCCTTCGCCCCCATCCAGGTGCCGGCGGGCGCGAGCTTCAAGGACATGGTCGCGCTCAAGGGCAAGGCCGACATCGGCGACCGCATCAACAAAGCCATCATCGCGCCGCTGGAGCAGGCCAACCGGCTCACCATCAAGGCGGACTTCAACGATGCGGCCCTGCTCGGCTCGGGCAAGGAGATGGTCGAGCGCCTGACAAACCTGATCGCCATCTTCCAGAACCCGGCGCTGGATTTCTCCAAAAACCGCGCCGACGGCGACGACATCCTCGGCGACGCCTACGAATACCTGATGCGCCACTTCGCCACCGACAGCGGCAAGAGCAAGGGGCAGTTCTACACCCCGGCCGAGGTGAGCATCATCATGGCCGCGGTGCTCGGCATCGGCGAGGCCAAGACCACCAGCACCACCACCGTGTATGACCCGACCTGCGGATCGGGCTCGCTGCTGCTCAAGGTGGGCGACGCGGCCCATGCCGACGTCTCGCTCTACGGCCAGGAGAAGGACGAAGCCACCAGCGGCCTGGCGCGCATGAACATGATCCTGCACAACAAGCCGGCGGCGGTGATCGAACACGGCAACACCCTCACCAACCCCAAGTTCAAGACCGGCCCCGGTCACGATGGGCTCAAGACCTTCGACTACGTGGTCGCCAATCCGCCCTTCTCCGACAAGCGCTGGAGCACCGGCCTCGACCCCCAGCACGACCCCTTCGAGCGCTTCGCCGCCTTCGGCGTGCCGCCCGACAAACAGGGCGACTACGCTTACCTGCTGCACATCGTCCGCTCGCTCAAGCCCGGCGGCCAAGGCGCCTGCATCCTGCCTCATGGCGTGCTCTTTCGCGGCAACGCCGAGGCCGAGATCCGCCGCAATCTGGTGCGGCGCGGCTACATCAAGGGCATCATCGGCCTGCCGGCGAACCTGTTCTACGGCACCGGCATCCCGGCCTGCATCGTGGTCATCGACAAGGCCGGCGCCGCGGCGCGCAAGGGCATCTTCATGGTGGACGCCAGCCGCGGCTTCATGAAGGACGGCCCCAAGAACCGCCTGCGCTCGCGCGACATCCACAAGATCGTGGACGTCTTCACCCGCCAGGACGAGGCCGACCCCAGCTACGCCAGGTTCGTGCCCTTCGCGGCCATCGAGAAGAACGACTACAACCTCAACCTGCCGCGCTACCTCGACAGCGCCCGCGAGGAAGACTCGCAGGACATCGAGGCCCACCTCAAGGGCGGCATCCCGGCCGCCGACGTGGCCGCGCTGCACGACTACTGGGCGGAGTGCCCGCAGCTCCAAACCACCCTGTTCCGCCCCAACCGCCCCGGCTATCTGGACCTCGCCGTAGACAAGGCGGCCATCAAGACCACCATCTTCGCCCACCCCGAGTTCGCCGCCTTCGTCCGTCGTACCGAAGCGCGCTGCGCCGACTGGCGCGCCCGCAGCGAAGCCACGCTCAAGGCCCTGGCAGCCGGCTTCCACCCCAAGGCGCTCATCACCGAGATCGCCGAAGACCTGCTGCAGACCTTCACCGGCCAGCCCCTGCTCGACCCCTACGCCATCTACCAGCACCTGATGGACTACTGGGCCGACACGATGCAGGACCAGGCCTACCTGATCGCCGCCGACGGCTGGCAGGCCGAAACCTATCGGGTGATCGAAACCCGCAAGGGCAAGAACGGCAAGGCCGACAAACCCATCGACAAGGGCTGGGCCTGCGACCTGGTGCCCAAGGCCGTGCTCGTGGCACGCCACTTCGCCGAGGAACAGGCCGAGCTCGACCGCCTCGCCGCCGAGACTGAGGCCGCGGCTGCCCGCCGCGGCGAGCTGGAAGAAGAACACGTCGGCGAAGACGCCGCCTTCGCCGGCTTCGACAAGATCACCGCCGCCAGCGTCAAGGACCGCATCAAGGAAATCGGTATACCCGCCGCGGACGACCGCGCCACCGCCGACGAGCTGGTGGTGCTCGAGCAGTGGCTCGCCCTCGCCGCCGAGGAAGCCGCCCTCAAGAAGCGCATCAAGGCGGCGGAAACCGATCTCGACGCCGCCGCCTACGCCCACTACCCCAAGCTCACGCCCGACGAGGTGAAAACCCTGGTGGTGGACGACCAATGGCTCGCCACCCTCGACCGCGCCGTGCACGGCGAAATGGACCGCGTCAGCCAGGCCCTCGCCCGGCGGGTGCGCGAACTGGCCGACCGCTACGACACGCCATTGCCCCGGCTTGCCGAGCGGGTCGAAGCCCTGGAAGCGCGGGTGAACGCGCATCTGGCGCGGATGGGGTTTGTATGGAAGTGAGGGAGGCGAGGGCCAGGTACTTGGTGAAGCCGGGGATCAAGCAAACAGAGGTTGGAACGACTCCCTCGGATTGGGAAGCGAAACAATTGCGTGACTTCCAGCCGTTCGTCACGAGCGGTTCTAGAGGCTGGGCTGCATATTATTCCGAGATTGGGGCTCCGTTTATCCGCATCACGAACCTGTCGCGAGAGAGCATCTACCCAGACCTTGCCGACACGCGGTACGTGTCTGTGCCACCGAATGATGTCGAAGGCATCCGCACCCGGTTGCGCACCGGTGACGTACTCATTTCGATCACAGCAGACATAGGAATCGTCGGTTATGTTTCAGACGAGATCCCGACTCCGGCGTACATCAACCAACACATCGCGCTTGTCCGCTTCAACCCGCTCGAAGTCTGCCCAAAGTACATCAGCTATTTCCTCGCATCAGGTGATTCTCAGAAGGCCTTCCAAGCCTTAACGGATTCGGGCGCAAAGTCGGGAATGAACCTGACGACGGTTTCGAACATCTGGGCGGCGCTGCCTCCAACAGTCGAAGAACAACAAGCCATCGCCGACGCCCTCGGCGGCGCGGACGCGCTGATCGAATCGCTGGAACACCTGCTCGCCAAGAAGCGCCAGATCAAGCAAGGCACGATGCAGGCCCTGCTCACCGGCCAACTGCGGCTGCCGGGGTTCGAGGGGGAATGGGAAGACAAGTCTCTGATCGAATTGGCTCAAGGAAAGAAGGAACTATTCGATGACGGCGATTGGGTCGAGGCGGAGCACATAGTAAGTAGTGGAATTCGCCTTGTTCAGACGGGAAATATCGGAGTTGGACGCTTCCTAGAGAAAGACGATCGGAAGTACGTCTCTGAGTCGTCTTTCGTCTCCTTGCGATGCAAGCAGATTCACAAAGGAGACTTGCTCATATGTCGATTGGCCGATCCTGCTGGGCGCGCCTGTGTTTTGCCCGATATTGAGGAGGAGAGGATGATCACGTCGGTTGATGTGACCATTTTTCGCCCGTCCGAAGACGAAATAGATCGACGATTTCTCGCGAACGTCTTTTCGGCAACCGCTTGGTTCCAGGCAGTCTCTGATCGGTGCGGTGGCACGACACACAAACGTATCTCTCGCAACTCACTTGGGCAAATCCGGCTGAAATTGCCTCCATTAGCCGAACAAACCGCCATCGCAACCGTCCTCGCCGACATGGACGCGGAGATCGCCGCCCTCGACGCCAAACTCGCCAAGGCCCGCGCCCTCAAGCAGGGCATGATGCAGACGCTGCTGACCGGCCGCATCCGGCTGGTGTGAGCCGGCCGGATACCCTGGCAGCGCAGGCGGGCGCATCGCTTTCACCGTCGCGACGCGCCGTCGTAGGGCGGGATTCATCCCGCCATCGACCGCTGTTGGCGGGATGAATCCCGCCCTACGGGGCGCGTGAGCCATGCCGCGGCGCACCCGATGTCGGTATGCCCGGTGGAGGGAACGTCCTTGGCGGGGCGAGTGGCGGGCGAACCGGTGCACACCGCCGAGCCGTCAGCTTAAGCATCGTTTTTTGTGCTTAAGCCGACGCACCGTGATCTTCCCTCTTTAATCAATCGTTTGTGCTGTCAGATTGCGGGCGATACCGGCGAAACCGTCGCGGATGGCGGTTCAGGAAAAGCGCTGTGGTTTCCTGGAAAAATTTTGCTGGTCGGCACGGCAGGCCATTGAAGAGAAGGCACTTTTTCAGCGCCTTCCAGTGCTTTAGGGTAACGTGTCCGGGCAGATGACGCGTCCGATTGATGGCACCCGAACGCCCCTGATTATTGACTTTTATCTGCGATTAGATAATTTATCCAAATTCGGATAATTCAAGATAAAGCCCATGATCTCCTTTCCCCGCACCGCGCTGGCGAACGAACTGGTGGTCGCCCTGCAGGGCAAGGCCGGTTTCAGCGACGCGCACAACGGGCTGTTTCTGGCCGCGCCCCGACGCACCGGCAAGACGACCTTCCTGCGTGGCGACCTGCGCCCGGCCCTCGAAGCGGCCGGCATCGTGGTGGTGTATGTGGATCTGTGGGCCGATGCGGCCCGCGACCCGGGTCAGTTGATTGCCGAGGCCATCGGCAAGGCCTTGCAGCCGCATCTGGGCGTGGTTGCACGAACCGCCAAGAACGCCGGGCTCGAAAAGGTGAATCTGGCCGGCTGGTTGCATGTGGACACCCGCAAGATCGGCCAGGTGGACGGGCTGACCCTGGTGGATGCGCTGAAGGCGCTCAACGAAACCGCCGGCAAGCCGGTGGCGCTGATCATCGACGAGGCCCAGCATGCGCTCACCAGCCAGGCGGGTGAAACGGCCATGTCGGCATTGAAGTCGGCTCGCGACCAGATGAACCGGCCGGGCGAGGTACAGTTGATGTTGGTGATGTCCGGCTCGGACCGAGACAAGCTGTTGCGGCTGGTCAACTCCAACGGGGCGCCCTTCTATGGCTCGCAGATCCAGCGCATGCCGCTGCTGGATCCGCAGTTCATCGACTTCATCGCGGGCCGGATCGAGGAACAACGCCCCGACTTGAGGCCGGTGGATCGCGACACCTTGTATCGCGCCTTTGAGGGCTTTGGTCACCGCCCCCAGTTCTTCATGGAGGCCCTCGGCCAGGCGCTCAGCCCCCTGTCCAGTTTCGAAGGGCGCTTCGAGCTGGCGATGCTGGAAGCCGCCCTGCAGCGCCAGCGCGACGATGAAGCGCAGATGGAATCGGATTACCTCGGGCTCAAGCCGCTGGAGCAGGCGGTGTTGTGGCGCATGCTGGAACTGGGGCCGCGCTTTCGACCCTACGATGCCGAAGCGCTCGGTTTTTACCACGAGCAGATCGGCGCCAAGGTGACACCGCAAAAGGCACAGAACGCGCTGGAAGCCTTGCGCGCACGCATGCCGGCGCTGGTATGGAAGTCGGCACGTGGGGAATATGCCGTGGAGGACGCGGCGATGCATCGCTGGTTCGAGGAGCGCAAGGCGGCGGACGACTGGCCGCCGCAAAGCCGCCAGGAACCGCTGGACCTCAACGAGACCTGAACGGAGCGCCCCATGAGCGGGATCGGCCAGCCTGAACGCCTCACCCAGCAACGCGTCATCGCGCTGTTCCAGGACGAACTCGCTTACCGCTATCTGGGCGACTGGAGCGACCGGCCCGGCAACAGCAACATCGAGGAAGGCCTGCTGAGCGACTATCTGCGCCGCGCCGGCTACCTGGAGGCGCAGATCAGCCGCGCACTCGACCTGCTGCGCCAGGACGCGCACCATCCCGGCCGCTCGCTCTACGACAACAACAAGGCGGTGTACGAGCGGCTGCGCTACGGCGTGCCGGTGAAGGTGGAGGCCGGCAAGGTTACCGAATCCGTGCAGCTGATCGACTGGCAGGCGCCGGAGAAGAACGACTTTGCGCTGGCCGACGAAGTGACCTTGCGCGCAGCGCACGTAGATGCGCACGAGCGCCGGCCGGACATCGTGCTTTATCTCAACGGCATCGCCATCGGGGTGCTGGAGCTGAAGAGCAGCCGCGCCGACATCGGCTTAGGGCTCCGCCAGAGCCTGTCCAACCAGCAGCCAGAATTCAATGCCTGGTTCTTCAGCACCATTCAACTGATCTTTGCCGGCAACGATTCCGAGGGGTTGCGCTACGGCACCATCGGCACGCCGGAGAAGTACTTCCTGCGCTGGAAGGAGGATGAGGCGGACAACCGCCGCTTCAAGCTCGACAAGTACCTGCTCAAGATGTGCGACAAGGCAAGGCTGGTCGAGCTGCTGCGTGATTTCGTGCTCTTCGACGGCGGCATCAAGAAGCTGCCGCGGGTACATCAGTACTTCGGCCTCAAGGCGGCGCAGGCCCATGTGCTCGACACGCGCGGCGGCATCATCTGGCATTCGCAGGGGGCGGGAAAAAGCATCCTGATGGTGCTGCTGGCCAAGTGGATTCTGGAGAACAACCCCCACGCCCGGGTAGTGATCGTCACCGACCGGGATGAGCTGGACAAACAGATCGAGCGGGTATTCACCGACGCTGGCGAGACCGTGCTGCGCACCTCGAGCGGCAAGCACCTGATGCACCACTTGGGGCAGGCGGCACCACGGCTGCTGTGCTCGCTGGTGCACAAGTTCGGGCTGGAGGCGCGCGGGCTGGAGGAGAAGGCCTTCGCGGCTTTCATCCAGGAGCTGCAAGCCCAGCCGGTGCCGGTGATGGGCGAAATCTTCGTGTTCGTGGATGAATGCCACCGCACGCAGGGCGGCCGCCTGCACAAGGTGATGAAGGCAGTGATGCCCGAAGCGGTGTTCATCGGCTTCACCGGCACGCCGCTGCTCAAGAAGGACAAGGAAACCAGCCTGGAGGTGTTTGGCGGCTACATCCACACCTACAAGTTCAGCGAGGCGGTGGCCGACGGCGTGGTGCTGGACCTGGTGTATGAGGCGCGGGACATCGACCAGCAGCTCGGTTCGCCCGAGCGCATCGACCAGTGGTTCGAGGCCAAGACCCGTGCCCTCAACGATTGGCAGAAGGACGAACTCAAGAAACACTGGGGCACGATGCAGAAGGTGCTCAGCTCGCGCTCGCGCATGGAACGGGTGGTCGAGGACGTCATCTTCGATTTCGCTACCAAGCCGCGCCTGTCGTCCGAGCGGGGCAACGCGATCCTGGTGGCCTCGAGCATCTACGAGGCCTGCCAGTATTTCCGCCTGTTCGAGAAAACGCGCTTCAAGGGGCTGTGCGCGGTGGTGACCTCCTACGACCCCAAGGCGGGCGATGTGTCGCTGGAGGAGACCGGGGAGAACACCGAGTCGGACAAGCAGCTCGTCTATCAGACCTATGCCGAGCTGCTCGAGAACGTCGAACCCGCACCGGGCAAGAGCCGCACCGAGACCTACGAGGAGCGGGTCAAAGCGCTGTTCATCAAACAGCCGGCGCGGATGAAGCTGCTGATCGTGGTGGACAAGCTGCTCACCGGATTCGATGCCCCGCCGTGCAGCTACCTCTACATCGACAAGTCGATGCAGGACCACGGCTTGTTCCAGGCCATCTGCCGCACCAACCGGCTCGACGGCGAGGACAAGGATTTCGGCTATATCGTCGACTACAAGGATCTGTTCAAGAAGGTGGAGAACGCCATCGCGGTCTACACCTCGGAGTTGGATCACAGCGCCGGCGGCGCGGACCCGGAAGTGATGGTGCAGGACCGGCTGAAGCTCGGCCGGGAGCGTCTGGACACAGCGCTCGAGGCGCTGGCCCTGCTGTGCGAACCTGTGGCGCCGCCCAGAACGGCGCTGGAGCACATGCACTATTTCTGCGGCAACACCGAGATCCCGACCGATCTGGCGGAGCGCGAACCGCTACGCGTGGCGCTCTACAAGGGCGTGGTGGCGCTGGTCCGCGCCTACGGGAACATCGCCGACGACCTGGCGGCGGCCGGTTATGACGAGGCGGATATTTCGCGCATCAGGTCGCAACAAAAGCACTTTCTCGACGTGCGCGAGATCGTCCGCAGGGCCTCGGACGAGACGCTGGATCTCAAGCCCTTCGAAGCGGACATGCGCCACCTGATCGACACCTACATCGAGGCTGAGGCGCCACGCAAGATATCGCCCTTTGACGGCATCGGGCTGCTCGACCTGGTCGTCAAGACCGGCATCGCCGACGCCATTGCCAGCCAACTCGGCACTCTCAAGGGCAACCGGGACGCGATCGCCGAAACCATCGAGAACAACGTTCGCACCAAGATCAGCAAGGAACACCTGACCGACCCGGCCTTCTACGAAAAGATGTCCGCCCTGCTCGACGAGATCGTCCGGCTGCGCAAGCAAAAGGCGATCGAGTACGAGGAATATCTGAAGCGATTCGAGGCGGTGGTCAATGCGGTGCAAACAGGCCGAGGCGCGGACACGCCCACCCAACTCGACACGCCGGAGAAACTGGCGCTGTACAACAATCTCAAGGATTACGCCCCGGCGAACCGGGTACACGATCAGCCTGCGCCCTACAACGGCGAGGACGTGGCGCTATCGCTGGCCCTGCGGCTGGATGAAGCCATCCGCACCAGGCGGCCGGCAGACTGGCGTGGGGTGGTGGCCAAGGAGCAATTGGTCAAGATGGCCATGTACGACGTCCTGCAGGACATCGACGCCGTCAACCGGCTGTTTCCCATCGTGTTCGCCAGGACGGAATATTGACGCATGGCGGATATCCAACTCGGCGATCTGAAGATCGAGCTGGTGCGCAAGGACATCAAGAATCTGCATTTGACCGTCCTCCCACCGGACGGACATGTGCGCATTGCAGCTCCCGCCCACATGCGCATGGAATCGATCCGCGCATTCGCCATTTCAAGACTCGCATGGATCCGCAATCAACAAGGGCGCATCCAGGCCCAGGACAGAGAGCTGCCGCGCGACTACTGCCACAAGGAAAGTCATTTCCTGTGGGGCCGGCGCTATCTGCTCGAACGCATCGACATCGATGCCGCACCATCGGTCGACATCAAGCGCAACCGCCTCGTTCTGCGCGTGCGCCCCGGTAGTGACGACGCCAAGTGCCATGCGATCGTCGATGCTTGGTACCGTGCGCAGCTACGAGCAGCGCTACCGGCGTTGATCGCCAAATGGGCGCCCATCATCAAGGTCGAGGTAGGGCGTATCTTCGTTCGGCGGATGAAGACCATGTGGGGTGGCTGCAACCCAGCCAGCGGCATCATTCGTCTGAATACGGACCTGGCAAAGAAGCCGATCGAATGCCTCGAATACATCGTCGTGCATGAAATGACGCATCTGCTCGAGCCGACACACAACGCGCGATTTCAAGCCTTGATGGATCTGTTTCTGCCACATTGGCGCGAACTTCGCGCTCGGCTCAACCAATTGCCAGTGCGCCATGAGGACTGGAAGTACTGACGCCAACCGCAGCGGAGGACGGGAGAATTAAATGCAAAAAGCTCCCGTGGGAGCTTTTTGCATTTTTTCACAGCGTTGGTAGCAAAGACATCTCACCTCTTTGGCACAGATCTCAGCTTTTGTGGCACCCGACAACTTTCACACATCAATATTCCGCGCATACAGCGCATTGCTCTCGATGAACTGCCGACGCGGTTCGACCTGGTCGCCCATCAGCGTGGTGAAGATCTCGTCGGCGGCGATGGCGTCTTCGATCTGGACCTTGAGCAGGCGGCGGACGGTGGGGTCCATGGTGGTTTCCCAGAGTTGCTCGGGGTTCATCTCACCCAACCCTTTGTAGCGCTGTATGGTCGCCTTATCTTCGCCATGCTTCTTGATGAATCGTTCTTTTTGCTGCTCGGTGAAGGCATACTCGTGCACTTTCCCGGCGCGCAGAAGATAGAGCGGAGGTTGGGCAATATATAGAAAGCCATTGTCCACGACCGGACGCATCTTCTTAAAGAAGAACGTAAGCAGTAGCGTGCGAATGTGCGAACCATCCACATCCGCGTCGGTCATGAT
>JAGRFQ010000071.1 GCA_020445945.1 Rhodocyclaceae bacterium | reverse complement strand
GCAATACGCCGACGTGTGTGCCAGATCAGCGCTGCTCTAAAGATAGCGGGAGAGGAAAGCCCCGACGCTGGGTTCCGGTAGGGCAAGCCAGATTCTATGCCCGCTGCCTGGGGCGACTGTGACAGCGTTACCGCTCATGTTCTCCATCGCGTCAAGCTGGAAGTCGAAATTGCCGTTTGGGTGGATGACTTCCAGGCGGTCACCTACCGAAAACTTGTTCTTGACGTCGACCTCGACCAGATTGCGCTCCGCGCAGTAACGCACAACATCGCCAACGTATTGGCTGCGGCCGGAGGCGGAGTGACCGCGCAGGTAGTTCTGCATTTCGGCTGGTGTGTGCCGTTGGTAAAACCCGTCCGTATATCCGCGATTGGCCAGTCCGTCGAGTTGTCCGAGCAGTGCCGGATCGAGGCTGCGGCCTGCCACGGCGTCGTCGATGGCTTGACGGTAGCTCTGGCAGGTGCGGGCGACATAATAGGGGCTCTTGGTTCGGCCTTCGATCTTGAGCGAGTCAACGCCGATTTCGACCAGCCGTTGTACGTGCTCGATGGCGCGTAAATCCTTTGAATTCAGGATGTAGGTGCCGTGTTCGTCTTCTTCGATCGGCATGTGTTCGCCGGTACGTTTTTCCCGCTCTTCGATTACATAAACATCGCCGCTGGGAAGTTGTTCCGCGGGTTTGACGTTGAAATCCCAGCGGCAGGAATTTGTGCAGGTGCCTTGGTTGGGGTCGCGGTGATTCAGATAGCCGGAAAGCAGGCATCGCCCCGAATAGGCGATGCATAGCGCGCCGTGTACAAAAACTTCCAGTTCGGTATCGGGGCAGGCCTGACGAATCTCGGCGATTTGGTCGAGCGACAACTCGCGTGACAGGATCACGCGATGAATCCCCGCCTGGTGCCAGAACTTTACTGCCGCTGCGTTTACGGTATTGGCCTGGACCGATAGGTGGATTTCCATCTCGGGCCAGGCTTCTCTCACCATCATGATGAGCCCGGGGTCGGACATGATGAGTGCGTCAGGGCCGAGCGCAATGGCCGGCGCCATATCGTCGAGGTAGGTTTTGAGCTTTGCGCCGTGTGGGTAGATGTTCGACACCAAAAAGAATCGGCGCCCCAGGGCGTGGGTGTGTGCGATGCCTTTGGCAAGGACGTCCAAGTCACCGAAATCATTGTTCCGGACGCGCAGCGAGTACCGTGGCTGGCCGGCGTAAATGGCGGTCGCGCCATAGGCAAGTGCTGTTTCCAGCATGGCCAAGGAGCCTGCGGGGGCGAGTAGTTCGGGGACGCGTTGAGTCATTGGGCTGGCGCTTGAGGTGAATTCCGGTTGCCGAGTATACAAGACCAGTGCGTGCGCTTGAGTCGGGTGCCAGGGTGCGGGGTCGACTATGGTGAAGTATGTCGCACGTTGAGGTAGGGGCGTTGGTATGCGCGGAGTGGGTTTGAGAATCCTCCTGTTGCTGGCCCTGGTCTGGGTGACTGGTATCTCCGAAGGTTGGGCGCAGGCGAGACATGTTGTCGTTAACGGGCAGCGGTTGGCGCCCGGTGAACTTGCGCAGCTTGACCGCGCGTCGTGTCTGCGTGTGCCAAACGGCCGTTACTGGATCGATTGGAGGTCCGGTGCGTGGGGCTATGAGCGCGGACCGCAGCGCGGTTGGGTCGGCGAAAACTGTCGCCAACGGCGGAAAGGTTTGTCTGAGCGCGGGTTGCTGTACGCGCCCGGTGAGCTGTTGCGATAACCGGGCGTGCCCTTGAATTTTCCCTGACAAAAGGTTTCGGCGCCGGCGGATTGCCGCGCCCGGGCGCGGGTGCGCGGAAATATTTTTGCTGCCTCGCTTGAAATCGAAAAGGGCTGTCCCTATTATTAGCACTCGTTGGCAGGGAGTGCTAACAAACCGGCCGCTAGACGGCCGGCTTCAGTTTTCCCTAGAGGCGGTCGCGGACCGCAAACAATCGAATCTGTTCCAAGGAGAGAACGCGATGAAAATTCGTCCTTTGCATGATCGAGTGATCGTCAAGCGAGTTGAAGCTGAGCGCACCACAGCGAGCGGGATTGTGATCCCCGACTCCGCGGGTGAGAAGCCCGATCAAGGCGAGGTTGTCGCTGTCGGTAACGGCAAAATCCAGGATAACGGCGAAGTGCGTCCGATGGCCGTGAAAGCGGGCGACCGCGTGCTGTTCGGCAAATACGCGGGCCAGGCCGTCAAGGTCGATGGCGACGAGCTGCTCGTAATGCGCGAAGAAGACATCATGGGTGTGGTCGAGAGCTGAGGCTCTCTGGTATCCATCCCGACGTATTCACAGAAATTCAGCAAGGAGTAAAACATGCCTGCTAAAGAAGTTAAGTTCGGCGATTCCGCTCGTGCCCGCATGGTTGAGGGCGTCAATATTCTGGCCGATGCGGTCAAGGTGACGCTGGGGCCGAAGGGCCGCAACGTGGTGCTCGAGCGCTCTTTTGGCGCGCCGACGGTGACCAAGGACGGTGTGTCGGTGGCCAAGGAAATTGAACTCAAAGACAAGTTCGAAAACATGGGCGCCCAGATGGTCAAGGAAGTCGCGTCGAAAACCTCCGACGTGGCCGGTGACGGCACCACCACGGCAACCGTGCTGGCGCAGGCGATTGTTCGTGAAGGCATGAAGTTTGTGGCTGCCGGCATGAACCCGATGGACCTCAAGCGCGGTATCGACAAGGCCGTGGTTGCCACCATCGAAGAGCTGCAGAAACAGTCCAAGCCCTGCTCGACCGGCAAGGAAATTGCCCAGGTCGGTTCCATTTCGGCCAACTCCGACGCCGATATTGGCGAGATCATTGCCAACGCAATGGAAAAAGTCGGCAAGGAAGGCGTGATTACCGTCGAAGACGGCAAGTCGCTGCAAAACGAGCTCGACGTGGTCGAAGGGATGCAATTCGATCGCGGCTATCTGTCGCCGTATTTCATCAATAACGCCGACAAGCAGGTTGCCGAGCTGGATGATCCGTTCATCCTGCTGTTCGACAAGAAAGTGTCCAACATCCGTGATTTGCTGCCGGTGCTCGAGCAGGTTGCCAAGTCCAGCCGCCCGCTGCTGATCATCGCCGAAGACGTCGAGGGCGAAGCCCTGGCCACCCTGGTGGTGAACAACATGCGCGGTATCCTGAAGACTTGCGCCGTCAAGGCGCCGGGCTTCGGTGATCGTCGCAAGGCCATGCTCGAAGACATCGCCATCCTTACCGGTGGTCAGGTGATCGCCGAAGAAGTCGGCCTGTCGCTCGAGAAAGCCACGCTGGAGGATCTGGGTCAGGCCAAGCGCATCGAGATCGGCAAGGAAAACACGATCATCATCGACGGCGCAGGCAATACCGAAAGCATCGAGGCGCGCGTCAAACAGATCCGCGTCCAGATCGAAGAAGCGACCTCCGACTATGACCGCGAGAAACTGCAGGAACGTGTGGCCAAGCTGGCAGGCGGTGTGGCAGTCATCAAGGTTGGCGCCGCGACCGAAGTCGAGATGAAAGAGAAGAAGGCCCGCGTTGAAGACGCGCTGCACGCGACCCGCGCGGCGGTTGAGGAAGGCATCGTGGCCGGCGGCGGCGTTGCGCTGTTGCGTGCCCGCTCGAACCTTACCGGTCTGAAGGGCGACAACCACGACCAGGACGCAGGCATCAAGATCGTGCTGCGCGCGATGGAAGAGCCGCTGCGTCAGATCGTTGCCAACGCCGGTGACGAGCCATCCGTTGTGGTCAACAAGGTCGGTGAAGGCAGCGGTAACTTCGGTTACAACGCCGGCACCGGAGAGTATGGCGACCTGGTCGAAATGGGTGTTCTCGACCCGACCAAGGTGACCCGCACGGCACTGCAAAACGCCGCGTCGGTTGCCAGCCTGATGCTGACGACCGATTGCATGGTGGGTGAGCTGGCCGACGACAAGGCCGGCGGCGGCATGCCGGACATGGGCGGCATGGGTGGTATGGGCGGCATGGGCGGCATGGGCATGTAATTGCCCTGGCGTCTCGGCCAACCGGAAAAGCCTCGCGCCATGCGGGGCTTTTTTTCGTCCATTTTGTGCGCATGCTGTGCGAAAGCGCCGCGCGAGGGCGTACCGGCTGCGCCCCGAGGCAGGCGAAGCGTGGGATAATCCGGAAAGAAAAAAGCGGCAGGGAGCGACCCGGTGTACTGCTGGGGTGCTCCCCGGAGCGTGTGCCAGCACGTAGTGGCAAGGCTCCCGGCGACCGGCTAAAAGGAGAACAGCGGAGTCAAAACTAGCGACGTCCGCTTACGCTGAACTTACAGCCACTGGATATGAGAATACTGTTAGCGGAGGATGACCCGGTCATTGCAGACGGACTCGTGCGTGCGCTCAAGCGGGCCGGGTATGCAATGGATCATGTAGCGTCCGGCAGTGAGGCGGATGCTGCGCTCGTGGGGCAGTGCTACGACTTGGTGATCCTCGATCTGGGGCTGCCAAAGCTGCCGGGCATCGACGTGCTCAAGCGCTTGCGGGCCCGCAAATCGGCCATGCCAGTGCTGATTCTCACTGCGCAGGACGGTGTCGATGACCGCGTACGGGGGCTCGATGCCGGTGCTGACGACTATCTCACCAAACCGTTTGCCCTGCCGGAACTCGAGGCCCGCGTGCGTGCGCTGACCCGCCGTGGCACCGGTCAGCCGCGCTGTATCGAACTTGGCCAGCTCAGCTACGACCAGGCCGACCGGGTGGTCAAGGTGAATGATCAGGTGGTCGAATTTTCGGCCCGCGAAGTTGGCTTGCTGGAAATTTTCATCCTCCGGGCGGGTCGCCTGGTGAGCAAGGATCAATTGGTTGATCACTTGTGCGGCTGGGGTGAGGAAGTGTCCAACAACGCAATCGAGGTCTATGTGCATCGGCTGCGTAAAAAACTCGAAAGCAGCGGGGTGCGCATCGTCACCGTGCGTGGCTTGGGCTATTGCCTCGAAAAACCTGGCGCCGAGCACTGACGGTGCGTCTCCATCGCTCCCCGCGCTCCGCTGGCCCCGGTGGTCGCACATGATCGGGGTTGGCCGCGGCGCGCGACGTAATAGCAAGGATGCCGGCAAGGAGGGGCGGCGGGGCGGCCAGTTCAACTCGCTCTTCGGCGAAATTCTCGACTGGATGCTCGCGCCGCTGCTGTTCCTCTGGCCGATCTCCATCATCGTCACCCACAACGTTGCCGACAACATCGCCAACGAGCCCTACGATCGAGCCATGGCCGAGAGCGTGCGCACGCTGGCACGTTTAATCGTCATGGACGGTGTCTCGGTCAAGGTCGACTTCCCCGCGCCGCCGCGCACCCTGTTTCGTGCCGACCAGGACGATACGGTGTACTACCAGGTGGCCGATCATCAAGGCGAAGTCGTGGCGGGCGACTGGGAGATTCCGTGGGCCCCGCCGCCGATCCGTCTGCTCCCGGACGAGGTCTTGTACCGTGATGCCGTCATCCAGGGCGAAGAAGTGCGCATTGCCTACCAGTTCCTGCGCGCATTCCCCGAGCCGACCAGCCCGCTGGTGCTGGTGCAGATTGCCGAAACCCGCAACAAGCGCGCCGAGCTCGCCTCGCAGGTTGTCACCGGCGTGCTCCTCCCCCAGTTCGCGATCATCCCGCTCGCGGTCGTGCTGGTGTGGGTCGGCCTGTCGCGCGGGATTGCTCCGCTCAACCGACTGCAAAGCGTGATCCGCCGGCGCCGTCCCACCGACCTGTCCCCCATCTCCAGTGCCGGCGTACCCGAGGAGCTGCGCCCACTGATCGTGGCGTTCAACGAAATGATGTCGCGCCTCGAAGAAAACCTGCAGGCGCAGCAGCGATTCATTGCCGACGCCGCGCATCAGATGCGCACACCACTCACCGGCCTGCGCATGCAGACCGAACTCGCACTCGTCGAAACCGATCCCGAACTGCTGCACGACTCGCTGTCCCGGATCGCCCGCAGCACCGAACGCGCCAGCCACCTCATCAACCAGCTGCTGACTCTCGCCCGCGCCGAATCCAGCTCGGAAAAAATCTACGCCGTCGAACAGGTCGACCTCGAAGTGCTGATGCGCGAAGTGGCGCACGACCTGTTCCCGCGGGCCCAGGTCAAGAACATCGACCTGGGCGTCGAAGACACCGGCTGGCCCTTGCTGATCGACGGCAATCCCGTGCTGCTGCGCGAAATGATCATGAATCTGGTCGACAACGCGATCAAATACACCCCCGAAGGCGGCAGCGTCACCGCCCGGACCCAGGCCACCGAATTCGCCATTCTCGAAATCGAAGACACCGGCATCGGCATCCCCGAAGAGGACAGCGAGCGCGTCTTCGAGCGCTTCTACCGGGTGCTTGGCAGCAGCGAAGACGGCTCCGGCCTCGGCCTGCCGATCGTGCGCGAAATTGCCGAACTGCACCGCGCCAGCGTCACCCTCAAACCCAGCCCGACCGGGCAGGGCTCGATCGCCCAGATCGTGTTCCCGCGCAGCTATACGCGGCGCACACCAGGCGCCGATTGACGCGTGTCGACGGCGCATTAAAAACGCCGGCAAATGCTTTGACGCACGACGCGTTTGGGCTATAATGCGCCCTCTTTTGGGCCAGTTAGCTCAGTTGGTAGAGCAGCGGATTGAAAATCCGCGTGTCCGTGGTTCGATTCCGCGACTGGCCACCAGGCACATTGAAAACGCCGATCTTCATTGATCGGCGTTTTCTTTTTCAGCGCCGGAACGGTGGGTGATGCTGTTGGCAAGCGCGCAGAACCGGCTGATTTTGCTCAAGCTTTGGCCCTTTCGCCGGGTGATATAATTCGCCCTCTGCTTGTCTCGCGTCGGTTTCATGACTCTTTTTGCGCTCGGCCTGAATCACCACACGGCACCGCTCGCCATTCGCGAGCGTGTGGCGTTTGGGCCTGAGCGTTTGATGCTTGCCTTGCGCGATCTCACCTCGCGGCAGGTGCAGGAGGCGGCGATTCTGTCGACCTGCAACCGTACCGAAGTGTATTTCGCGACGCAGGAGCCGCAGCAGGCGGCCGATTGGCTGGCCAATTATCACAGCCTGTCGCTGAACGAGATGTCGCCGTACCTCTACACCTATCCCGACCGCGATGCGGTGCGCCATGTATTTCGCGTGGCCAGCGGGCTGGATTCGATGGTGCTCGGCGAGCCGCAGATTCTGGGGCAGGTGAAAGAGGCGATGCGCCAGGCGGACGAGGCCGGCACGCTGGGCACCACGCTGCACAAGATGTTCGAGCGCACCTTCGCGGTGGCCAAGGAGGTGCGGTCCACCACCGCGATTGGCGCCAACGTGGTGTCGATGGCGGCGGCCTCGGTGCATCTGGCAGAGCGCATTTTCGAGCGCATGAGCGACCAGCGGGTGCTGTTCATCGGTGCGGGCGAAATGATCGAGCTGTGCGCTGCACATTTTGCCGGTACGCGTCCCAAACAGCTCACCATCGCCAATCGCACGCCGGCGCGCGCCGATGCGCTGGCCGAGCGTTTTGGCGGCGACACCCTGCGCCTCGACCTGATCGCCGATCTGCTGCCCAAGTACGATGTGGTGGTGTCCTGTACGGCCAGCCGCTTGCCGATTGTGGGCCTGGGCATGGTCGAACGGGCGCTCAAGGCACGGCGGCACCGGCCGATGGTGATGGTCGATCTGGCGGTGCCGCGCGACATCGAGCGGGAAGTCGAAGCGCTCGATGACGTGTTTCTGTACACCGTCGACGACTTGGCTCAGGTTGTGGCCTCCGGCAAAGAGTCCCGCCAGTCGGCGGTGGTCGAAGCCGAGTCGATCATCGAGGACCGGGTTCAGGGCTTTTTCCATTGGCTCGAAGGGCGCGAGGCGGTGCCCGTCATTCGTGCCCTGCGCGCCGAGGCCGACCGCCTGCGCCAGCAGGAACTGGCGCGTGCGGCCAAGCGCCTGGCGCGCGGCGAGCCGCCGGAGAAAGTGCTCGAATCGCTCAGCCACGGGCTGACCAACAAGCTCATCCACGGGCCGTCGCGCTATCTGCACGAGGCCGAAGGCGACACGCTGGCCCAGGCGGGCGAACTGGTCAGTACCTTGTTTCACCTCGATCGCAACAACGATCATTAGCGGCCCGGTGGGTGTGTTCTGCACGCACCGCAAACAACATGAAAGCACGCATTTGCGAAAAACTGGACCAGCTGGTCGCGCGGCTGGCGGAGCTGGATCATCAGCTGGCCGAGGACAGCGCATCGCTCGACGGCGACGCATTGCGCCGCCTGGGGTGCGAGCGCGCCGAGTTGGCGCCGGTGGTCAGCGCCTTCGAAGCCTACCGCCAGGCGGAAGCGGACATCGCCACCGCGCGCGAGATGCTCGCCGACCCCGAGATGGCCGCGCTGGCGCAGGAGGAACTGGTCACCGCATCGGCGCAGCGCGACGCGCTCGAAGTCACCTTGCAGACCGCCTTGCTGCCCAAGGATCCGGACGACCGGCGCAACCTGTTCCTCGAAGTGCGCGCCGGTACCGGCGGCGATGAGGCTGCGCTGTTTGCCGGCGACTTGCTGCGCATGTATCTGCGCTATGCCGAAGCGCAGCGGTGGGCCACCGAAACCGTGTCGCTGTCCGAATCCGAACTCGGCGGCGTGAAGGAGGCCGTGGTGCGCGTTGTGGGTGATGGCGCCTACGGGCGGCTCAAGTTCGAATCCGGCGGCCACCGGGTGCAGCGCGTGCCGGTGACCGAAACGCAGGGGCGGATTCACACCTCAGCGTGCACCGTGGCGGTGCTGCCGGAGGCCGATGCGGTGGCGGAGGTGGACATCAATCCGGCCGATCTGCGCATCGACACCTTTCGCGCCAGCGGCGCCGGCGGCCAGNNNCAACAAGACCGACTCCGCGGTGCGCGTCACCCACCTGCCCACCGGGCTGGTGGTGGAATGTCAGGACGGCCGCTCGCAGCATCGCAACAAAGCCCAGGCGCTGGCGGTGCTGGCGGCGCGGCTCAAGGACGCGCAGCAACGCGCGCAGCACGACGCCGAGGCCGCCACGCGCAAAAGCCTGATCGGCAGCGGCGACCGTTCGGCACGCATCCGCACCTACAACTTCCCGCAAGGGCGGGTCACCGACCACCGCATCAACCTCACGCTCTACAAGCTCGACGCGGTGCTCGGCGGCGCGCTGGACGAGTTGATCGACCCGTTGATCGCCGAACATCAGGCCGCCCAGCTCGCCGCGCTGGCCGACGATGGCCGCTGAACTCGTCTCGCTGGGCGCAGCGCTGGCGTGGGCGCGGCCGCAGATCGCGCGCATCGACGCGCGCCTTCTGCTGTGTCACGTCACCGGCCGTGTGCCGAGCTATCTGATTGCCTATCCGGAAACCGCGCTGGCGAGCGACGACGCAGCGCGCTTTGCGGCCCTGGTCGCGCGTCGGGTGCGTGGCGAACCGGTGGCCTACCTCGTCGGTTCACGTGAATTCTACGGCCGCGCCTTCCGGGTCACGCCCGACGTTCTCATCCCGCGCCCCGAAACCGAACTTGTCATCGAGATTGCGCAGGCCGCATTTGCCGTGCCCCCGCAGAAGGTACTCGACCTCGGCACCGGCAGCGGCGCGCTGGCAGTCACGCTGGCCAAGCTGTGGCCCGACGCCAGCGTGCTGGGCGTGGATTGCTCACCCGCCGCGCTGGCCATCGCCCGCGACAACGCGCAACGGCTCGGCGCGCGGGCCGTGTTTCTCCAAAGCGACTGGTTTTCGGCGCTCGACGCGGCGGAGCGATTCGATCTCGTGGTCGCCAATCCGCCCTACGTCGCCGCCACCGACCCGCATCTCGCACAGGGCGACGTGCGCTTCGAGCCGTCGAGCGCACTGGCCGCCGGTGCGGACGGCCTTGACGACATCCGCCGCATCGCCGCCGGCGTTGCCGCCTGTCTCGCGCCGGGGGGCTGCGTGCTTGTCGAGCATGGCTACGATCAGGCAGCCGCCGTACGGGCCCTGCTCGCCAAGGCCGGTTTGGCGCGCATCCGTTCGTGGCAGGACCTGGCTGGCATCGAGCGTGTCTCCGGCGGGTGGCTTGACGCGCCCGCACGCGAAGCCTAAAATTCCCGATCATTTAACTCAACTATTCGAGTCCGCCCCAATGAGTGTTCAAGACCGCATCCAGGAGCAAGTCTCCTCCAATCCGATCGTGCTTTACATGAAAGGCACGCCCCAGTTCCCGCAGTGCGGCTTCTCCGCCACCGTCGCGCAAATCCTCAAGCTCTGTGGCCAGGAGGGTTATGCCTCGGTGAACGTGCTGGCCGACGAGGAAATCCGCCAAGGCATCAAGGAATACGCCAACTGGCCGACCATCCCGCAGCTGTACATCAACGGCGAATTCGTTGGCGGCTGCGATATCGTCCGCGAGATGTATGAAAACGGCGAGTTGCAGGAGATGCTCAAGTCGGTTGGCTGAGCGCTCCCCAGCGCACCACGCGCAGCAGGGGGCCTACGGGCCCTCTTTCTTTTCCAGCTGCGGATCGGGCTCGGGAAACAGTCGCATCCACGCCTTGCGCCCGAGGTGGCGAGCGAGCAGGTGCGGCGGCATGCGCAGCCAGTGAGCGCGGATGTACAAGCCCAGCCGGGCCGCCGGTGCGCCCGCGGTGTCGAGTAGCGGGTGGTGCGGGTGGAGCGCGCGCAGGTACATCCAGTCGAGCATTTTTTGTCGCGGTGTGGATCCCGCGGGTTTGTCGCTCGGGGTGCCGAGCAGGCGATGTGCATAGCGCAGGGCCAGCGCCAGCGGTTCGGTCAGTTCCAGTTCTTTGGCGCGGGTGTGGAGGCTGGCCGGGAAGTCCGGCAGGGCGGCGAGGCGGCGGTAGAGCGCATCGATATCGAGCAGATCGCGAAAGCCGTTGGGCAGCTCGCCTTCGTGAAACAGATGCGTGGCGCTGTGCAGCAGCATGTCGATGGCGCTCAAGGTAAACACGCCGGGCATGTCGCCGACGGGATCCGCAGCCGCGAGCATCCGCTTCGGGTCCGGGTCGTACTGCGCCGTGCGCGGCAAAATGCGGTGGTGGACGTCGACCACGGTGCCGCGCCGCCAGTGCTTCATGGGCGGAATCTCGTGCATCCACTCGCGGTAGTAGCGCTGGTCGTAGGCGTCGTGATGGGTCGATGCCCACCCGGCTTTCATCAGCGATGATTCGGCGTCTGAAATACGTTCGAGGGGCACAAGGATGTCGACATCCGAATACAGGCGCCCTTTGGCCGCCGGAATGCCGCGTGCGAGATAGGCCGCACCCTTGAGCAGCACGAGCGGAATGTCCGCGTCGGCGAGCGCATCACGCAGACACTGAATCTCCCAGCGGATGGCGCGTTCCTGGCGATGCGACAGCGTCAGCGCGCTTTGCAACGTGTTGCCGATTGCGCCCGGCAGGGCGGTGTTGAGCGTGGTGTGTTGTGCGCACTCGGCCAGTTTGCCTAGGGTGTTGCCGCGACGCGCGATGCGGATCAGCGTGTCCCATTCCGTAACTGAGAGAACATCCAGTTTCTGCGGTTCGGCAAACAGGCTGGCAAGGCGTTTGCAATGAGCGATTCCTGCAGCACTCACTTCAGTTGCTCCGCAATCCATGCATGGGCGGCATCCAGGTTGCCGTACTCGAGTGTGAACGCTCGGCTCTCCGACACAATACGGCTGGCTGCGAGAAAACCGTTTTCTCCCAGCACATCGTAGTTGAAGGCATTTTCAATGAGTAGTCCCAAGGCGTTGCGCGGGGCGAGTTCGGTCGGTGAGCATGACAGGGCCGCGTTGTAGCGAGGTGTCATAATCCATCGAATATGGGCTGGTTTCTGATGCTGTGCCGCGGACGACGGCGGTGGGCAGAGGTGTGACACCGTCCCCTTCTTTGTGTCGGGAATCGGGGCGTTCATGAGCGCCTGTGGATAACGCTTCTGGATGACGTCGATGGATGCGTTCTTCAGGTTGACCGGTCGGGCGAGCCCGTGCACTTCACGTGTTTGCGGATCGATTATCGCCAGTTCATCCGAGAGTAATCGCCAACCGTTGAGGGTGAGCGAGGCGCACAGGGTACTTTTGCCCGATCCCGGTGCGGCCGGCATCACGATGGCTTGGTCATCTTTGGCAAGTACGGCTGCATGCAGGAGAAGGTACTGGTGGGCGTTGCTGGCAATACACCAGTTCATGCCCCACTCCAGCATTGCAAACGCTTGCTGTGCGGGCAGTGAATAGAAGGGGGCGTAGCCGTCCATCCGGAAATAGACTTGCGGCGAGAGCCATCGGCGCAGCGATGCGGGACGGTCGATCGAGACGTGAAAATCGGCGAACGCGGGTGTGTCAACAACCGTGTGCGCGCCATAAAGCAGCGCCAGATTTTGGGCGACGATGGCTTCGTTGCTGCGGATCCTGAACGTAAATGGCCCAGTCTTCAAGCCAAACCGGCCGGCGCTAAGCAGGGCCTTCAGACGATCCGGTGTCAAGCTGGATAGGGGAGCTTCCGGTGCCGCCAAGGTCATAAAAGTCCAGCAGTTTTCAGGCTGTCGATGCCTTCTTCGATCTGCCGTGCCAGCGTGGCGTCATCCTGCGTGTCGTACTCGATGCGTACCCGATCAAGAGCCAAAGCGGGATCGGTCTGGCCATGTTCAAGAAGCGCCATTGCCAGTTCATCGAGCAGATGCGTGGCACCTGAGACACGGTCATAGGCGGCTCCGCCCGTCTCCCAGCGTACAACGGCAAAACGCTCAAGGTCCGTCATGCAAATTCCGAACGGTGCACTTGGGCGGGGAAGCAACGAACGCTTATTTTACGATACCGGTACTGATCAGATAGTTCTTGATATCCGTTGGGCCCCATGCCGTTGCGCCACCAAACGGGACGTAGGTGCCGGTGTTGGCAAACTCGGACCACATGCGTTGGAGCCCGGGAACGTCCATCGCGCGATGGTCAACCCGGTTATCCAGTATGTTGAGCAGCGCGCCGATAAAATGGAAGCCCATCTTGTCCGGGTCGCCACTGCCGTTTAGCTGCATCACCTCAAGCATGGTCATATAGCGATTTGCGCTGCTTTTGTAAAACGCCGGCACGCCGGTGAAATACTGGGTGAACAGCGTGGTATGCGGGATCGGCCACGTGATGGGGGCTTGCGCCGTGCCTTCTGCGGACTGGCGCCACACGCCCGGGGACTCGCCGGTGCATTGCGGAATGTCGCCGGCTTTGTGACTCACCGCGCCGGACATCGTTTCCGACGGGCTGTAACACGTGGTGGCGAGCACCGGACGGCTTGTCAGGGTGACCAGAATCGGGCCGGCGGACAAGCCGCCGCGGACCAGTTTTCGTCGCGTTTCAGAAGCCGGCTTGTT
Organism: Rhodocyclaceae bacterium; assembly: GCA_020445945.1. Lineage (GTDB taxonomy): Bacteria > Pseudomonadota > Gammaproteobacteria > Burkholderiales > Rhodocyclaceae > Nitrogeniibacter. The sequence continues at coordinate 2,110 of JAGRFQ010000071.1, read as the reverse complement.
GTCGATGTCTTTGTCTTGGTTCATGGTCTTTTCACTCTGGGCTGCGCTGCGCAGTGGTCGAACAGCCCCAGTATAAATGAGCTGCTGTGCACGACGCGTGAATAGTGTCATGCCTGCAATCGCGGATGCCGTAATCCAAGCAAATTTGATGCCGGGTGCGGCGTTGTGCCTATGTGTATGAAATCATGCATAAAAATCATTTGTGCCGAGGCGCGTGATCCTGAAGTGTCAAATCGCTCGACAGACTGGAGGTGGTTCGGATCAATCGGGCAGGCAATGCTCTGGCTGCGTCAACCCGGTCGCCACGATTGCTGTGCGCGACACGGCTGGTATGCAGCAAGCGGCATTGTCGGCCGTTGCGCGGATGGCGGTTTCGATGCGGTGTCAGGTATTGGCGACCCGCGCGCTGGTCATCGACAGGCGTGAGGCGAGCACCTCGAGGAAGCCTTTGTAGAAGTGCATGCGGCAGGCGTCGGAGGCGCGTTGCAGGGCGCGGCCGCGGACGGTGATGATTTCCACTTCGCTGCGCGCGGCGACGGAGGCGGTGCGTACGCCGCTGCCGGCGGAGAAGACGGCCATTTCGCCGAAGCAGTCGCCGGGGGTGAGGATCGACAGCAGCCGGCCTTGTTTGGTGACGCGCGCTTCGCCGCGGGCGAGAAAGCAGAAGTGGTCGCCGGGTTCGCCTTCTTTGAGGATCACGGTGCCGGGTTCGGCGAAGCGCCATTCGGAGAAGCGCACCACTTCCCACAGTTCGACGTCGGAGAATTCGCGGAAGAAGGGCTGGCCGCGCAGGGTCTGGAATTTCTGCGTGTCGGAGACGGCGCTCTTGCGCGAGGCGAGGCCGATGTTGCGGAAGGCGTGGGCCAGGTCGTGCGAGAACTCGACCCAGGTCTCGTAGCGCTCGGAGAGCTCTTTTTGCATCGCGCGCTGGACGATGGCGTCGAGCTCGGCGGGGATCTCGGGGCGCAACGCGGCGGGGGGCAGTGGCGTCTCGTTGGCGATGCGGTAGAGCAGGCTGAAGTTGTTGGAGGCTTCGAAGGGCAGCCGGCCGGTGAGGAGTTGATACATCACCACGCCCAGCGAGTAGATGTCGGTCTGGTGGGTGAGCGGCATCTCGCGCACTTGCTGGGGCGACATGTAAGCCGGCGAGCCGACGCCGGAGATTTGCGTGGTGTCGGCGGCGGAGAACAGCGCGGCGCCGAAGTCGGAGAGTTTGATGTCCTGTCCGTCAGGGCTTACCAGCAGGATGTTGGCGGGCTTGATGTCGCGGTGGGTGATGCCCTGGTGGTAGGCGTAGTCGAGCGCGCGGGTGGCCTTGAAGACGATTTCGATGAGGCGGTCGAAGGGCAGCAGGCGGTCGGGCCGGCAGAAGGCTTCGAGCGTGCCGCCGGGGACGTATTCCATGACCACGTAGCCGTCGTCTTCGGTCACCATCGCGTCGTAGATCTGGGCGATGTGGGGGTGCGCCAGCCGGCCGGCGAGCGAGGCTTCGTTGATCAGCAGGTGGCGGTAGAGGCGGCCGCGGTCGGGGTCTTTGAGGACTTCCGGGTAGATGCGCTTGATCGCTACGTCGCGCTGGGCGAAGGCGTCGAAGGCCAGATAGACCGCGCTGGTGGCGCCTTCGCCGAGCAGTTCGCGAAGTTCGAATTTGCCAACGCGGTCCATGATTTTCGTCAGCCCAGCCGGGCGCGGGCGCGGGCGATGGCGGCGCGCACCTGAGCCGGTGCGGTGCCGCCGATGTGATTGCGGCTGTCGAGTGCGCCGTCGATGGTCAGCACCTGATAGACGTCGTCTTCGATCAGTTCGGAGAAGGCGCGCAGGTCGGCCAGCGGCAGGTCGGGCAGGTCGCAGCCGCGTGTTTCGGCGGTACGCACGGCGCGGGCGACGACTTCGTGAGCGTCGCGGAACGGCAGCCCCTTCTTGACCAGATAGTCGGCCAGATCGGTGGCGGTGGCGAAGCCTTGGGAGAGCGCATCGCGCATCGCGTCGGCCTTCACGCGGATGCCGGGGATCATGTCGGTGTAGATACGCAGGGTGTCGATGACCGTGTCGGCGGTGTCGAACAGCGGCTCCTTGTCTTCCTGATTGTCCTTGTTGTAGGCCAGCGGCT
>JAGRFQ010000070.1:18214-31360 GCA_020445945.1 Rhodocyclaceae bacterium | reverse complement strand
TTCTTCAACCAGGCCAACATGTCGGCCAAGGGCATCCCGCAGATCGCGGTGGTGATGGGCTCGTGCACCGCCGGCGGCGCCTATGTGCCGGCGATGTCTGATGAGACCATCATCGTCAGGAATCAGGGCACCATCTTCCTCGGCGGTCCGCCGCTGGTGAAGGCCGCCACCGGCGAGGTGGTGAGCGCCGAGGATCTGGGCGGCGGCGACGTGCACACCCGCCTGTCCGGTGTGGCCGATCATCTGGCCGAGAACGACGCCCACGCGCTCAACATCGCCCGGCGCATCGTCGGCAACCTCAACCGGGTCAAGCCGGTGAGCCTGTCGGTGGCGGCGGTCGAGGAGCCGCTCTACGACCCCGCCGAGATCTACGGCATCCTCCCCACCGACACCCGCAAGCCCTACGACGTGCGCGAGATCATCGCCCGCGTGGTCGACGGCTCGCGCTTCGACGAATTCAAGGCGCGCTACGGCACCACCCTGGTCACCGGCTTCGCCCGCCTCTACGGCTACCCGGTGGGCATCGTCGCNNCCAACAACGGCATCCTGTTCGGGGAGTCGGCGCAGAAGGGCGCGCACTTCATCGAACTGTGCGGCCAGCGCGGCATTCCGCTGCTGTTCCTGCAGAACATCACCGGCTTCATGGTCGGGCGCAAGTACGAGAACGGCGGCATCGCCAAGGATGGCGCCAAGATGGTCACCGCGGTGTCCACGGTGCAGGTGCCAAAGATCACCGTGCTCATCGGCGGCAGCTTCGGCGCCGGCAACTACGGCATGTGCGGTCGCGCCTACAGCCCGCGCTTTTTGTGGATGTGGCCCAACGCGCGCATCTCGGTGATGGGCGGCGAGCAGGCCGCCAGCGTGCTCGCCACGGTCCGCCGCGACGGCATCGAAGCCAGGGGCGGGCAGTGGAGCGCCGAGGAAGAAGACGCCTTCAAGGCCCCGATCCGCGACCAGTACGAAGCGCAGGGCCACCCCTACTACGCCACCGCGCGGCTGTGGGACGACGGCGTGGTGGACCCGGCCCAGACGCGCCGCCTGCTGGGGCTGTCGCTGTCGGCCGCGCTCAACGCACCGATTCCCGAGACGCGCTTCGGCGTGTTCCGGATGTGATGCGATGTACACCCCCGGCCACTTCGCCATCGACGATCCGGCGCACCTGCACGCCCTCATGCAGGCGCACCCCTTCGCCACCGTGGTCGTCCACGGGCCGGACGGGCTCGACGCCAACCACCTGCCGCTGCTGCTGCGCGGCGAGGCCGGGGGCGAGCGGCTGGCCGGCCATGTGGCCCGCGCCAATCCGCTGTGGAGAGACCACGACGGCGCGCCCGTGCTGTGCATCTTCCACGGCCCGGCGCACTACATCTCGCCTTCGGCCTACCCCAGCAAGCGCGCGCACGGCAAGGTGGTGCCGACCTGGAACTACGCCGTGGTGCATGCGCGCGGCACCCTGCGCGCGGTGGATGAGCGCGACTGGCTGCACACGCTGGTGCGGGAACTCACCGACACCCACGAGGCGGCGCAGCCCGCGCCGTGGCGGGTGTCCGATGCGCCGGACGACTACATCGAGCGCATGCTCGGCGCCATCGTCGGCATCGAGATCGAGGTGACCGGCCTGAGCGGCAAATGGAAGGTCAGCCAGAACCAGCCGGCGGCCAACCGCGCAGGCGTGGTCACCGCGCTGGCGGCCGGCAACGAGGCCGCGCGCCAGATCGCGGCGCTGGTCCGCGACTTCAGCAAGGAGCGCCCATGAGCACGCATTTCACCACCCTGCAGATCGAGCGCCGCGGCGGCGTCGCCACCGTGTGGATGAACCGCCCGGACAAGCACAACGCCTTCAACGAGGCGCTGATCGCCGAACTCGACGCCGCCTTCGCGCAGCTCGATGCCGATGCGGCGGTGCGCGCGGTGGTGCTCGCCGGGCGCGGCAAGAGCTTCTCCGCCGGGGCGGACCTGCGCTGGATGAAGGCCCAGGGCGAGGCCTCGGAAGCGGCCAATGTGGCCGACGCGCGCCGGCTCGCCGACATGCTCGCGCGGCTGGCGACGCTCGGCAAACCGACCCTCGCCCGCGTCCACGGCGCGGCGCTCGGCGGCGGCATGGGGCTGGCCGCGGCCTGCGACATCTGCGTGGCCAGCGCGCGCGCGGTGTTCGCCACCTCCGAGGTCCGCTTCGGCCTCACCCCGGCGACGATCAGCCCCTACGTGCTGCGCGCCATCGGCGCGCGTCAGGCGCATCGCTACTTCCTCACCGCCGAGCGCATCGACGCCGGGCGCGCCGCCGCGCTGGGTCTGGTGCATGAGCTCGTCGAGGACGAGGCCGCGCTGGATGCGGCGGTGGCAGCGCTGGTCGGCGCGATCCTGCAGGGCGGCCCGCTGGCGCAGGCGGCGGCCAAGGACCTGATCCGCGCCGTCGCCCACCGGCCGGTGAGCGATGCGCTGCGCGACGACACCGCCCGGCGCATCGCCGCGCAGCGCGCTACGGCGGAAGCCAAGGAGGGCCTGTGCGCGTTCCTCGACAAGCGCCCGCCCGGCTGGGCACCGCAGGCCTGACGACCATGAATGCAAAGAACGTAGCCCGGATGCAGGCCGAAGGCCGGAATCCGGGAGCCTCGGTTGATCCACGACCGGCCCCGGATTCCGCTGCGCTGCATCCGGGCTACGCCAAGACCAAGGAATTCGGAGACAGACATGTTTGAAAAAATCCTGATCGCCAACCGCGGGGAGATCGCCTGCCGGGTCATCAAGACCGCGCGGCGCATGGGCATCAAGACCGTGGCGGTGTATTCCGAGGCCGACGCCAACGCGCGCCATGTGCGACTGGCCGACGAGGCCGTGCTGATCGGCCCGGCCGCGGCCAAGGAAAGCTATCTGGTGATCGACAAGATCATCGCCGCCGCGAAGCAGACCGGTGCACAGGCCATCCACCCGGGCTACGGCTTCCTGTCCGAGAACGAAGACTTCTGCCATGCCTGCGATGCGGCCGGTGTGGTCTTCATCGGCCCGCCGGTGGCGGCCATTCAGGCCATGGGCTCCAAGTCCGAGGCCAAGAAGATCATGGGCGCGGCCGGTGTGCCGCTGACCCCGGGCTATCACGGCGACGACCAGAGCCCCGAGCTGCTCCAGCGCGAGGCCGACGGCATCGGCTACCCGGTGCTGATCAAGGCCGCCGCGGGCGGTGGCGGCAAGGGCATGCGCCTGGTCGAGCAGGCCGGGGACTTCCTCGACCTGCTCGCCTCGTGCAAGCGCGAGGCCATCTCCAGCTTTGGCGACGACCATGTGCTGATCGAGAAGTACATCACCCGCCCGCGCCACATCGAAATCCAGGTGTTTGGCGACAGCCACGGCAACTGCGTGTACCTGTTCGAGCGCGACTGCTCGGTGCAGCGCCGCCACCAGAAGGTGCTTGAGGAAGCCCCTGCGCCGGGCATGACGCCCGAGCGCCGCGCCGCGATGGGGCAGGCCGCCGTCGATGCCGCCAAGGCCGTGGGCTATGTCGGCGCCGGCACGGTGGAGTTCATCGTGAGTGACGCCACCGCGCAGGACGGCGGATTTTTCTTCATGGAGATGAACACCCGCCTNNCCGCCTGCAGGTGGAGCACCCGGTCACCGAGATGATTACCGGGCTGGATCTGGTCGAGTGGCAGTTGCGCGTCGCCGCCGGCGAGCCGCTGCCGCTGGCGCAGGAGCAGTTGCAGATCCGCGGCCATGCGCTCGAAGCGCGGATCTACGCCGAAGACCCGGACAAGGGCTTTTTGCCCTCCACCGGCACGCTGCTGCACCTGTCGCCGCCGGCCGAAAACCTGCATGTGCGGGTCGACACCGGTGTCGAGGAGGGCGACGAGATCAGCCCGCACTACGACCCGATGATCGCCAAGCTCATCGTCTGGGACGAGAGCGGGCCCATGAGCCGCGACCGCGCCCGGGCGCGCATGCTGCAGGCGCTGGCCGAGTACCGCGTGGTCGGCGTGTCGAACAACATCCGCTTCCTGTCGCGCCTCACCGCCTGCCCGGCCTTTGCCAACGCCGACCTCGACACCGGCCTGATCGAGCGCGAGAAGGCCTACCTCTTCCCCGAAGCCAAGGCCACGCCGGCGGAGGTGTGGTTCGTGGCCGCGCTGGCCGAGCTGCTGCGTGAAGCCAACCGCGGTGCCGCCCGCGCCCGCCGTGACGAAGACCCGCGCTCGCCCTGGCATGCCCGCGACGGCTGGCGGCTGAACGCCTCGGCCCGCCGCGACCTGATATTCCGCCTCGGCGACGAACAGAAAATCGTGCATGTGGCCTACCGCGCCGACGGCTACACGCTGACCGTGGACGGCAAGGCGGTGCCGGCGCGCGGCGAGCTCAACGACCGCGGCCTGATGCGGGTCGAACTCGACGGCATGCGCATGGACGCCACCGTGGTGGCCGCCAACGAGAAGCGCCATGTGTTCTTCCACGGCCGCGCCTGGCAGCTCGCCAATGTCGACCCGCTGCACCACTCGGGCGAGGGCGGTGGCGCCGAAGGCGGCCTGCTGGCGCCGATGCCGGGCAAGGTCATCGCGCTGATCGCCGCGGCCGGCGCCAAGGTCGAGAAGGGCGCGCCATTGTTGATCCTCGAAGCGATGAAGATGGAGCACACCATCGCCGCCCCGTCCGCCGGCACGGTCAAGGCCTTCCGCTTTGCGGTGGGCGATCAGGTGGGCGATGGCGATGAGCTGGTCGAGTTTGAGGTGAGCGCATGAGCCTGCCCACACACGTCCGCATCGTCGACGTCGGCCCGCGCGACGGGCTGCAGAACGAAAAGCAGGTGATCGATACCGCGGTCAAGGTCGAGCTGATCGCCCGGCTCGGCGCGGCCGGCCTCAAGACCATCGAGGCGACCGCCTTTGTATCGCCCAAATGGGTGCCGCAGATGGGCGACAACGCCGAGGTGATGGCGCGCCTACAGCGCCTGCCCGGCGTCGGCTACCCGGTGCTGACGCCGAACCTCAAGGGCTTCGAGGCGGCGCTGGCCGCCGGGGCCGAGGCGGTGGCGGTGTTCGGCGCGGCCTCCGAGTCCTTCAGCCAGAAGAACATCAACTGCTCCATCGCCGAGTCGCTGGCGCGCTTCGAGCCGGTCATGGCGGCCGCCAAAGTGGCCGGCGTGAAGGTGCGCGGCTATGTGTCCTGCGTGCTCGGTTGCCCGTATGAAGGCGAGATTGCCCCGGCCGCGGTGGCCAAGGTGGCCGCCACGCTGTTCGAGATGGGCTGCTACGAGATCAGCCTGGGTGACACCATCGGCACCGGCACGCCGGGCAAGACCCGCCGCATGCTCGACGCCGTGGCCGCCCGCGTGCCGGTGGACAGGCTCGCCGGCCACTATCACGACACCTACGGCCAGGCGCTGGCCAACATCTACGCCTCGCTCGAAGCCGGCGTGGCGGTGTTCGACGCCTCGGTCGGCGGCCTGGGCGGCTGCCCCTACGCCGCCGGCGCCTCGGGCAACGTGGCGACCGAAGACGTGGTGTACCTGCTCGACGGGCTCGGCATCGAGAGCGGCATCGACCTCGATGTGCTGGTGGATACCGCGGCATGGATCAGCGGCCAGCTCGGACGTGCGCCCGTCTCCAGGGTGGCGCGCGCCGTGCTGGCCAAACGTGCGATGGCGGGTGCGCGATGAGTGTCGAATCGCCCTGCATCGACGTGTGCGAGATGGACCCGGCGACCGGGTATTGCAAGGGGTGCACGCGCACCATCGAGGAGATCACGGCCTGGAGTCGCATCGGCGACGATGAGAAGCGGGCGATTCTGGCGCGGGTGGCGGCGCGCGAGGCGGCGCTCGGCGTGTTCGCGCCGGCGCCGCCGGCCGGCGACGAACGGTAGAACCATTGGCTTCGCTGGTAGTCTGTTCGCCGGGTCGTGTCGCGGGTGGGCGGCGCGGTCCGGGGGTGCTTCGCCCCGATTTGCCAATGAGCGACCATGAATCCGATCGACCCGATCATCCTGTTCTTCCTGCTGGGCCTCATCGCGGGCCTGGCGCGCGCGGAGCTCCGGCTCCCTGCGGCGATCTACGACTTCGTCAGCATCCTGCTGTTGCTGGCCATTGGCCTCAAGGGCGGCATCGAGCTGGCCAAACAGCCCTTCGGCGCGCTGCTGCCGCAGATTCTGGCGGTGCTGGTGATGGGCTTCGCGCTGCCGCTGGTGGCCTACCCGGTGCTGCGCTTCCTCGGCCGTTTCAAGCGCGCCGACGCGGCCTCGATTGCGGCGCACTACGGTTCGGTGAGCGTCGGCACCTATGCCGTGGCGGTGGCCTACTTCGGCACCCGCGAGATCTTCTTCGAAGCCCACATGCCGCTGCTGCTGGTGGTGCTCGAGGTGCCGGCCATTCTGGTCGGCATCGTGCTGGCGCGCGGCGTCACGCGCGAGACGCGCTGGGGCGCGGTGATGCACGAGGTGTTCCTCGGCAAGGGCATCGTGCTGCTGCTCGGCGGCCTGCTCATCGGCTGGATCGCCGGGCCCGAGGGCGTGGTGTCGATCAAGCCGCTGTTCTTCGACCTGTTCAAGGGCATCCTCGCCATCTTCCTGCTCGAAATGGGCCTGATCACCGCGGCCCAGATCGGCTCGCTGCGCCAGTACGGCCTGTTCCTGCTCGGCTTCGGCGTGCTCATGCCGGTGTTCTCGGCGGTGGTCGGCGCGCTGCTCGGCTGGGCGCTCGGCCTGTCGGTGGGCGGCACGGCGGTGCTCGCCACGCTGGCCGCGTCGGCCTCGTACATCGCGGTGCCGGCCGCGATGCGGGTGTCGGTGCCCGAGGCCAATCCCACGCTGTCGCTCACTGCCGCGCTGGGCATCACCTTTCCGTTCAACGTGCTGGTCGGCGTGCCGCTCTATCATGCGCTGGCCGAAGCGACCAATGCCCTGCTTGGAGCCTGACCCATGCGTGCCGACATCGACCACATGCGCAAGCTGCTCACCATCGTCACCGAGGCGGCCATCGAGAGCACGCTGGTGCGCGATCTGGAGCGCCTCGGCGCCCATGGCTATACCATCACCGAGGCGCGCGGCAAGGGCAGCCGCGGGGTGCGCAACGCCGGCTGGGACGCCAGCAGCAACATCCGCATCGAGGTGGTGTGCAGTGCCGACACCGCCGCCGCGATCGCCGCCCATCTGCAGCAGCACTACTACGCGAACTACGCCATGATTATCTTCATGAGCGACGTTGAAGTGCTGCGCCCCGAAAAATTCTGAGCCCGCGCGGCTCGCCCGACAGGAGACCCCATGTCCGAGTGCATCGGCATCTGCGACATCGACCCCGATTCCGAAACCTGCATCGGCTGCGGCCGTTCGGCCGACGAGATCTTCGGCAACGACCACGCCGACGACCCGACCGACGCCGACATGCAGCCGCCGGCGGCCGACCATGTGCCGATCACGCCGGACGACACCCCGTCGGACGCGCCGTGAGTCGACTGCCCGCGTCCATTCACGTCCTCGAACGCGGCTGGCTGTCGTCGAACAACATCCTGCTGTTCGACGGCGCGTGCGCCACGCTGGTCGATAGCGGCTACGTCACGCATGCCGCGCAGACCGTTGCGCTGGTGCGCGCGGGGCTCGGCGGGCGCACGCTCACCGACATCGTCAACACCCACTCGCACTCCGACCACATCGGCGGCAACGCCGCGGTGCAGCGCGCCTTTGGCTGCCGCATCACCGTGCCGGTCGGCATGCACGAGGCGGTCCAGCAGTGGGACGAAAGTGCGCTGCTGCTGAGCGTGGCCGAGCAGGCCGGCGAGCGCTTTTCTGCCGATGCCACGGCCCACCCCGGCGATGAACGCGAGATGGGCGGCCTGCACTGGCAGGCCCTTGCCGCGCCGGGCCACGACATGGACGCGCTGATGTATTTCAACCGCGACCACGGCGTGCTCATCTCCGGCGACGCGCTGTGGCGCGACGGCTTCGGCATCCTCTTCGCCGACGTGCTCGGCACCGGCGACGGCATCGGCGAAGCGCGCAACACCCTCGACGCCATCGCCCGCCTGCCGGTGCGCCACGTCATCCCCGGCCACGGCGCCCCCTTCATCGAGGTCGACGAAGCCCTCGCCGCCGCCTACGCCCGCCTGCGCGCCTTCGAGGAAGACGGTGCGCGCATGGCCCGCAACGCGATCCGCGCCTGCACCACCTTCGCCCTGCTCGAACAGCGCCGCATGGCGCTCGACGATCTGCCCGACGCGATGGCCCGGGTGCCGCTGTTTCGCACCGCCAACGCGCGCTTTCTCAACGAGACCCCGGCGCGGCTGGCGGACTGGCTGGTCGACAGCCTCGTCAAGGCCGGCGTCGCCCGCCGCGAAGGCGAGTGGCTGGTCGCCGTCTGACGCTCATCACGGCAGCTGACAGGGCGTAGCCCGGATGCAGCGCAGCGCAATCCAGGCGCAGTCGCCGCACGCGCAACATGCAGTACGGGTTTGTTCGCCACCCACCCCGGATTCCGGCCTTTGGCCTGCATTCGGGCTACATTCGCTGTACACTCGTTTTACCTTGTAGCGAAGCGTACCCATGCAGATCGTCCTCATCAGCGGCCTTTCCGGCTCCGGCAAGAGCATCGCCCTCAATGTGCTGGAGGATGCGGCCTACTACGTGGTCGACAACCTGCCCGCCACCTTGCTGCCGCAGCTCATCGCCACCTTGCACAGCGCCGGCTACCAGCGCGTGGCGGTGGCGGTGGATGTGCGCTCGGGCGCCTCGATGTCGGCCTTGCCGGGGCAGATCGAGCGCCTGCGCGGGATGGTGGCCGACCTGCGCTTCATCTTTCTCGACGCGCGCGACGACACCCTCATCGCGCGCTTCTCCGAGACCCGCCGCCGTCACCCGCTGGCCGAGGGCAACCGTACGCTGGCCGAGGCGATCGCCGCCGAGCGCGAGGCGCTTGAACCCATCGCCCGGCTCGGCCACCGCATCGACACCAGCGATACGCAGGCCAATACGCTGCGCGGGTGGGTCAAGGATTTCATGCAGCTCGACATCACCGAGGGGCTGACCCTGCTGTTCGAGTCCTTCGGCTTCAAGTACGGCATTCCGGTGGACGCCGATCTGGTGTTCGACGTGCGCTGCCTGCCCAACCCGCACTATGACCCCAACCTGCGCCCGCTCACCGGCAAGGACCAGCCGGTGGTCGACTTCCTCGAAAAGATCCCCGAAGTCGGGCGCATGGCCGAAGACATCCGGCGCTTTGTCGCCAACTGGCTGCCGGCCTACATCCGCGACAACCGCAGCTATCTCACGGTGGCCATCGGCTGCACCGGCGGGCAGCACCGCTCGGTGTATTTCGCCGAATGGCTGGCTGCGGCGTTTGGCGACAACATGCGGGTGATGGTGCGCCATCGCTCCTCGGCGCGGCGCGCGCGCGACGGCCACATTCATCCGCCCCAGAAATGAAGCCCGCGTGGCGTGAGTGGCTGGCCGAGTTGCGGCCGGGCGACGCGCTGGTGATCGTCGGCGGGCTGGCCTTCGCGGTGTTCGCGGCGACCCGCCTGTGGCAGGGCGGCGTGGCGCGCTGGGCCGAGGTCCGGCTGGCGGGTGCGGTGGTGGCGCGGGTGCCGCTCGATCGCGCGACCCGGATTGCGGCCGACGGGCCGCTCGGCCAGACGCTGGTCGAGGTGGCCCCCGGCCGTGCGCGCGTGCTGAGCGATCCCGGGCCGCGCCAGTATTGCGTCCAGCAAGGCTGGCTCAACCGTGCCGGCGCGGTCGCCATCTGCGCGCCGAATCAGGTCAGCCTGCGCCTGCTCGGCGATGCGCCAGACTATGACACCCTCAACTACTGAACTGGCGGTCACGCCGGCCGATCATCGCGTGGCACGCTATGCCGCCGCGGCGATCGTGCTCAGCGTCGCCGAGGCCGCCATCCCGATGCCGCTGCCGGGGGTCAAGCCCGGGCTGGGCAACATCATCACGCTGGTGGTGCTCGCGCGCTGGGGCTGGCGCGAGGCGGTGTGGGTGGTGTTGCTGCGGGTGTTCGCCACCAGCCTGCTGCTCGGTCAGTTCCTCGCGCCGGGTTTTTTCCTCAGCCTGTCCGGTGCGCTGGTCAGCCTCGTTGTGCTGGGGCTGGCGACGCATCTGCCGCGGCGTTTTTTCGGCCCGGTCAGCCTCAGCGTGCTGGCGGCCTTCGGCCATTTCGCGGGCCAATTGCTGGTTGCCCGGCTGTGGCTGGTGCCGCACCAGGGGGTGTTCTATCTGGTGCCGGTTTTCGCGCTGGCGGCGGTGGTGTTCGGCACCGTCAATGGGCTGGTGGCGGCGCGCCTGATGCGTGCGCTGCCCGCGCGCCGCTGAGCGTTCGGCGGGGCATGCCGGCGGGGCGCGACGTGGCCCGGGTTTGCGGCTAAGATGGCGTGGTGACGTCACTTGCGGGGAGTTGGGCCCAGGCCGGCGGGAGGCCGCTGCGGTCCGGAATGGTTCATGCGTTTGCTGAAGAGACTCGCCATCATCGTCGCCAGCGTGCTGATTGCGGTCGGTGCGCTGGGATGGTATCTGACGGCACGGTTCGACAGTGACGAAGTCAGGGGCGCGCTGACCCGCTCGGTGGCCGAACGCTACGACCGGACGCTGCGCATCGATGGTCGGCTGGCGCTCTCCTTCTGGCCGCGGCTGGCGCTCGACGCCGGGCAGGTGAGCTTGTCGGCGCGCGGCCAGCCGGCGCAACCATTTGCTGCGGTCGAGCACATGCGGGTGCATGTCGCGCTGTGGCCGTTGTTGTCGCAGCGGGTCGAAGTGCAGGAGCTGCGTCTCGACGGCGTGCGGCTGCATCTGGCCCGCGACCTGCTCCGGGGGTTCGATCCGGTCGCGGCCCGGGGTGGCGGCGATGGCGCGGCGGTGAGCGCGGTGAGCTTTGATCTGCGCCGCATCACGCTGGCCGACGGCCAGCTCGAACTGAACGACACCCACAACAACATTCAGCTCACGCTGCGCGACGTGAGCGGTTTCGTCGGCCCGATCAGCGCGCGCGCGCCGGGTGCGCTCGGGCTCGAAGGCCGGCTCGACGCGGCCGGCGCGCTGGCCGCGCAAGGCAACTTCCGGCTCACCGCCGGTTTCCAGCTCGAAGCCGACAATGCGACCTTGCGCGTGCGCGAGGCGGGCGCCGATTTTGTCGGGCAGATGGCCCACTATCCGCAGGGCGAGGTGCACTTGCGCGGTGGCGCTGTGGCGGCGCACGGCGAAGGCGTGTGGCAGGGCGGGGATGTGTCGCTTTCGGTCAGCGCGCGGGCTGCGGACGATACCTTGGAACTCGCGCTGGCAGTGCCGCAATGGCAGTGGCGGGGGGGCGTGCATGCGGCGCAGGTCGATGCCACGCTGGCGCGCACCGCGCCGAGCGTCGGCGGGGCGCTGGTCGTCGCGCTGCGCAATCTGCGTCCCGCCGGGGAGGGGCCGGCGGCCGACAGCCTGACCGTGAACGGCCACCTGACCCGCGGCGAACGCAGCCATGCGCTGAATCTGGCTGCGGTGCCGGGGTGGAAGTCCGATGACGAAACCCTGGTGCTCAACGCGCTCGACGCCAGCCTCGGCCTGCCCGATGTGACCGCGGCACACAGCGTGCGCGCCACCGGGCAGCTGGCATGGCAGCCGGGCAGTGGCGAGGTCGACGCGGCCGGTGCGCTCGACGACGGTGTCAATCGTGTCAGCGGCACGCTCCGGGTCGCGCCGCAGGCGACGCCGTGGCTGCGTTTCGATGCCCGCTCGCCGCTGCTTGCCGTGGACGCATGGTGGCCGACGCTGCGCGCGGCGGCGACCGGGCTGGGGCCGCACAGCCCGGCGATCAGCGGGCGGGTGCAGGCAGACACGCTGACCTTCGGCGCGCTGGTGCTGAGTTCGGTCGTGGCGCCGATCGAGGTGTCGGCGGGGGCGCTGCAGGTCGGCCCGGTCGATGCGGCGCTGTTCAACGGTCGGCTGCATGGCCGCTTTGCCCGCGACGTGGCGGGCGGGGCGCAGGTGAGTGGCCAGCTGACCGGGATCGCGCTGGAACAATGGCAGACCGCGCTGGCGCAGGCGGTGGTGCTGGAGGGCGGGCTCGATGCCGACCTCGATCTGCGCTTCGATTCCCTCGCCGTCGACGGGTGGTCGTCGCTGAGCGGCGAGGCGACGCTGCGCCTGAGCGGGGGCGCGCTGCGGGGCTTCGATGTGCACGCCGAGATGGCGCGCGACAGCGGTGCCGTGGGACGCGCGCTGGCCAGTCTGGCGACGCTGCCGCCGGCGCATCTGCGCATGGACGCGACGCGTTTCGCGGTCGATCGGGGGCGCGCCCGCGCCACCGCGATGGCGCTGCGCACGCCGCTGCTGGCGCTGCGGGGCGAGGCGCAGGTCGAACTCGCCAGCGGCGCGCTCACGGCCGTGCTGGCGGCGGTGCCTGCGGGGCTCGAGACCCAGGTGAAGGCGGTGGATCGGCGTGCGCTCAAGGCGGCGTCGATGGCGCTGACCGTGGGCGGCACCTTGGGTGCGCCGCAATGGACGGTGGGCGATGTGGGTGTGGTCGGCGCTGCGCCGGTGATGCCCGCGCCGGTCGCACCGGCAGTGGTGGCGCCGCCGCGGCCGGCGAACCCGGAACGGCTCGCGCCCTGAGCCCTATGCCGCGGCGTCGGGCTCCGACCACACCGCGTATTCGTTGCCGCTGGGGTCGCAGAAGTGGAAGCGTCGCCCGCCCGGGAAGGCGTATGCCGGTTTGACGATGGTGCCGCCGGCCGCTTCGATCCCGGCCTGCGTCTGCGCCAGGTCGGCGCTGTAGAGCACGACCAGCACGCTGCCGGTTGCGGTTGATGCGGTCTGCGTCGCGCGAAAGAAGCCGCCGTCGATGCCTGCGCCGTCGAAGGCGGTGTAGTCCGGGCCGTAGTCGGTGAAGGTCCACCCGAAGGCGCGGCTGAAGAAGGCTTTGGTGGCGTCGATGTCGCGCGCCGGGAATTCGAGGTAATTGATCTTTTCGTGAATGTTCATCAGGTGTCTCGCGGCTTGCTCCGGGGGTGCTCAGACGCCGTGCGCTTGCAGCCATGCCAGCAGGCGTTGCCAGCCGTCGGCGGCGGCGTCGGGGCGGTAGCTCGGGCGGTAGTCGGCGTGGAAGGCGTGACCGGCGTCGGGGTAAATCTGGAACGCGGCCTCTTTGCCGGCAGCGTTGAGCGCGGCGCGCATGGCTTCGACGTCGGCCACCGGAATGCC
>JAGRFQ010000070.1:8757-18160 GCA_020445945.1 Rhodocyclaceae bacterium | reverse complement strand
TGGCGCGGGGTGTTGTCGGAGGCGACGCCGCGCAGGCGGCCGTACCATGCGGCGCCGGCCTTGAGCGCGGGGTTGTGGGCGGCGTACAGCCACACGATGCGCCCGCCCCAGCAGAAGCCGGTGATCGCCAGCCGCGCCGGGTCGCCGCTGTTGGCCGCGGCCCACGTGGCGGTGTCGTCGAGATCGGCCATCACCTGTGCGTCGGGCACGCGCGAGACCAGCTCCGAGATCAGTTGCGGGATGGCGTCGTAGGTGCTGGCGTCGCCCTGACGGAAGTAGAGCTCCGGTGCGACGGCGAGGTAGCCGAGCTTGGCGAGGCGCCGGCAGACGTCGCGGATGTGTTCGTGGACGCCGAAGATTTCCTGCACCACCAGCACCGTGGGCAGTGCGTTGCCGTCGGCCGGGGCGGCGAAATACACCGGGAGCATGCCGTTGGCGGTGGAAATGCCGGTCGTGCCGGCGCGCAGACCGGTGTCATCGGTGTGAATCACGCTCTGGGCGCTGACCGGTTGCGCCGCCAGTGCGAAGCCGGCGGCGGTGGCGGTGAGCAGGAAGTCGCGACGGGTGCGTGCGCTGCGCGGCAGCAGGCTGTCGAAATCGGCATCGATATGCATGTGTCGTCTCCGGGAATGGGGCCGTGCGGCAGCTGTGGCCCGCGCGGCGCAGTCAATTGTGAGATTAGTCGGGTGACGCCAAAGCGCAATCCTTTTTGCGCGTGAGCGGGCTGCCGGGGTGTATCGTTGCAGGGGATTGCAGGCGCGGCGGGCCGGGGAGGCAGGATGCAGTTTGAGGTGTGGTTGATGTTTGCGGCGGTGGCGCTGGCGGCGGCGTTGAGCCCGGGGCCGGCGATCTTGCTGGCCATTACCAACGCGGTCAGCGGCGGCATGCGTGCGGTGGTGTATTCCTCGCTGGGCAACATCATTGGCCTGATGCTGGTGGCCAGTGTGTCGATGTTCGGTCTCGGGGCGCTGCTGACCGCCTCGGCGGGCGCGTTCATGGTTGCCAAACTCGCGGGTGCGCTGTACCTGGTCTATCTGGGGGTCAAGCAGTTGCGACGGCGCGATGCGGTGTTCGCTACCGGGCCCGATGTGCCGGCGCGGCGGTGTCGCGCAGGGCGCGCGTTGTTGCGCGAGGGGCTGCTGATTGCGCTCACCAATCCCAAGGTGATCGCGTTCTTTAGCGCCGTGTTTCCCGTTTTTCTCGATACTGCGCGCCCCGCCCTGCAGCAGTTCGTGACCATGACGGCGACCATGATGGCCTTGTCTCTGCTGTGCCTGCTGGGCTACGGCGCGCTGGCCCGGCGCGCCCGGCGCTGGCTGGCGGCGCCGCGCCGGCAGCGGCTGTTTCATCGCCTCGCCGGCGGGGTGTTCATTGCCATGGGCGCGAGCTTGCCGCTGATGGGGCGCGGCAGCAGCTGAGCGCGGGGCTGCGCCTCAGCCGCCGGCGCGCTTGACCGTGAAGCCATCCTTGGTCAGGGCGTCGACCACGCGGTCGCGGTGGTCGCCCTGGATTTCGATCACGCCGTCCTTCACCGTGCCGCCCGAGCCGCAGGCGGTGCGCAGCCGTTTGCCCAGCGCCAGCAGCGCGGCGGCATCGGCATCCACGCCCCGAACAACCGTCACCGCCTTGCCGCCGCGCCCTTTGGTCTCGCGGCTTACGCGCACGATGCCGTCGCCCCCGGGGCGCGCGGCGACGCGTGCCCGGCAGCGACATTGCGCGACGGGTTGGGCGCATTCCGGGCACAGGCGTCCGGCGTCGGTGGAATACACCGGGCGTGAGGCGGCGGGTTTCGACATGCGGGGTTTCCTTGCGACGGCGCCATCCGGGGCGCCGGCCGCCAAGCGTGCGCTGTGCGCGGGTTCAGGGCTGGGGCGGGGTGTCGGCCGCGAAGCCCGGGCTGGCGGCCTCTGCCGACTCGGTTTCGGCGTCTGCCCCGGCGTTGTTCTTGTTGAGCTTTTGCTGACGCTTCTCTTCTTTCTTGCGTTTTTTCGCCAGCTCTTTCTGGCGCTTCTCGAATTGATAGTTTGGTTTGGCCAAGTGGGTTCCTTTGCCGGGGGGCGGGAGAAAGACGCACGCGGGGTGCCTGGGTGCCGGCCCACTATAACAAGTCCGGTGCGCGGGTGTCTGGTGTTCGCCGACCGGTTCCCGGGGCGAGGGGCTGCCCCTTTACCGTTCGCGGCCGGACATGCCATAGTGAAAGCTCTGCGGTCCCCCACGAGGCAAATGCACGATGTTCGTTAGTGTCGATAGTCCGTTTTTTGCGCCAAGCCTGTACTTGATGGTGGCCGGGACGCTTGCCGTTGCCGCCACGGTGTCCACCCTGACGTGGGTCGTGCCACAAAAAATGCGCTAGGTGGATGTTCCCGACAGGCTGGCGCTGTGCTTGCCTAGCGGGAACATGCCCACACGCTGCGCGCGGCCCTACTTGCCGCTTGCCGCGGTGGGTGCGGCGACGTGCCACGTCGTCTCGATCTCCGGTGCCGGGGCCGGGCGCGCGTAGTGGTAGCCTTGGGCGATCTGGCTGCCCTCGTGCAGCAGGAATTCTGCCTGCTGCGGTTTTTCGACGCCTTCCGCCACCGTTTCGAGTCCGAGACTGCGCCCCAGCGCGATGATGGCGCGGATGATGGTTTCGTCGTTGCTGTCGCGGCCGATGTCGCAGACGAAGGACTGGTCGATCTTCAGCCGATCGAGCGGGAGGAGCTTGAGGTAGGCGAGGCTTGAATAGCCGGTGCCGAAATCGTCTACCGACAGGTGTACGCCCAGTGCCTTGAGCGCGCCCAGAACCGTTTTGCTGTGCGCCGGGTCGCGGATCAGCATGGACTCGGTGACTTCCAACTCGAGCCGCGTGGCCGGCAGACCGGTGTCGTCCAGTATCTGCGAGACCTGCGCCACCAGCCCGTCGCGATCGATCTGGCGGGTGGACAGGTTGACCGCGACACGTGGCACGCTGAAGCCGCGGGCGTCCCAGTCGACCAGCTGGCGACACGCGGTTTGCAGCACCCAGGCGCCGATGTCGCCGATCACGCCGATGTCTTCGGCCAGCGGGATGAACGTGCCCGGCGGTACCAGCCCGTGCACCGGGTGGGCCCAGCGCACCAGCGCTTCGACGCTGACCAGGGTGCCGCTGGCAAGGTCTACCTGCGGCTGATAGTGGAGCGTCAGTTCGTTGCGCGCTACGGCGCCACGCAGGGCGTTTTCCATCACCAGCCGCTCAAGCGCGCCTTCGTTGAGGGCGCGGGTAAAGAACTGGAAGTTGTTGCGTCCCTGTTCCTTGGCTTCGTACATGGCGAGGTCGGCGTGGCGAATCAGGGTGCCGCCGTCGTCGCCGTCTTCGGGGTAGAGGCTGATCCCGATGCTGGCGGTGACGATGAGCTCCTGGCCGTCGATGGCAACCGGGCGGGTGAGCAGTTCGATGATCTTGCCGGCCACGGTGGCGGCGTGCTGCGCAGTGGCGTCGGATTCGAGGAGCAGGAGGAATTCATCCCCGCCAATGCGTGCCAGGGTGTCGTTGGCGCGCACGGCAGTGAGCATGCGCCGGGTGACCTCGAGCAGCAGCGCGTCGCCCACCTGGTGGCCGAGGGTGTCGTTGACGGCCTTGAAGCGGTCGAGGTCGACAAACAGGACTGCCAGCGCTTGCCGCTCGCGGCGGGTGCGCGCCAGCGCGTGTTCGAGCCGGTCGAGAAACAGGTTGCGGTTGGGCAGCCGGGTGAGGGCGTCGTGGTGCGCCAGAAAGTCGATCTGCGCCTGCGCCTGGCTGTGGCGGGCACGCATCGCGTGCTCGCTCAGCGCCCGGCGCACCGCTTCGCCCAGCCGTGCGGGGCGGTCCTTGAGGACGTAGTCGCTTGCGCCGCAGCGAATCGCGTCGATGGCGGCTTCTTCGCCGATGCTGCCCGAGACGATGATGAACGGGATGTCGCAACCGTGCCCGCGCAGCAGTTCCAGCGCGCGGAGCCCGCTGAAACGCGGCATGCGCCAGTCCGACAGGATCAGGTCGGGGGTGGGGTGCAGGGCGGCGAGATAGTCCGCCTCGGTCTGCACCCGCTGCCAGTCGAACGCGAAGCCCTCGTCCTGCAGGCGCAAGACCATCAATTCGGCGTCGAAGGGCTGGTCTTCGACGATGAGAACCTTCAGGGCAGGGGCGGGCGTCATTCGACGGGCGGGGCGCCGACGTTGAGCGTGAGCCAGTAGTCGCCAACCTGGTGTACGACTTTGACAAAACCGGAAAACGACACGGGCTTGACCAGGTAGGAGTTGGCGCCGTCGTCGTAGGACAGCATGCGGTCGCCTTCTTCGCTCGATGAGGTCAGGATGACCACCGGAATGCGCTTGATGCCGGGGGCGTTCTTGATCCGTCGCAGGACTTCGAAGCCGTCGATGCCCGGCATCTTCAGGTCGAGCAGGATCAGGTCGGGCATGGGGTGGCGCTGGCGGTCGGCAAATTCGCCTTCGCCGAACAGGTAGTCGAGCGCTTGCTGGCCGCTGCGGGCGACCTCAATGCGGTTCGACAGACGCGCCTGACCAAAGGCGTCGAGCGCCAGTTCGACATCCATCTTGTTGTCGTCGACGAGCAGGATACTGGCGATCTTTCTCATCGTTGTCTCCCCGGTTTGCCGCATTCAGCCGTGCTGCAGGGCGTTGCCTGCGGGGATGCTGTGCGGCGCGGCAGGCAATGTGACGAGGAAGCGGCTGCCTTGCCCGGGGGTCGATTCAACGCGAATCGTGCCGTTCATCAGATGCACCGATTTGGCGACGATGGCCAGCCCGATGCCGGTCCCCGGGTAGTCGTTGCGCGTGTGCAGGCGCTGGAAAGTCTCGAATATCTTCTCATGGTATTCGGGGGCAATGCCAATGCCGTTGTCGGCAATGCTCAGCACGACATGCGCGTTGTCGGTTTCGGTGGCAATGGTGATTTCCGGTGTGCCGTTCTGGCTGCGATACACAATCGCGTTGTCGATCAGGTTGTTCAATAGCTGCCCGATCAGGGTGGGGTTGCCCTGCGGCGTGGCGAGCGGTGTGCGCACGTGCAGATGCACGCCGGTGTCGTCGAGGCGGGTGGCGAAGGTGGTGCGCAAGGTGTCGATCAGCGGCGCCAGCGGCACCGGGCCCAGCTTGAGCGCGGCGCGGCCGAGGCGCGAATAGCGCAGCAGATCCTCGATCAGCGTCCCCATGTGCTCGCCGGCTTCGACCACGTTGTTGAGGTAGTGGCGCCCTTCGGGGTCGAGGCCGTTGCTGTGGCGTTCGGCCAGAATCTGCGCGAAACCGGTGATCGCACGCAGCGGGGCACGCAAGTCGTGCGATACCGAATAGGAGAAGGATTCGAGCTCCTTGTTGCTGAGCTCCAGCTCGGCGGTGCGCTGGTGGACGCGCGCTTCGAGTTCGCGGTTGAGGGTTTTGAGCTCGTCCAGCAGCGCGTCGCGTTCGGTCTCGGCGCGGTGCCGTTCGGTGGTGTCGCTGGCCTGGACGAGGTAGAACACCAGCGCGCCGTGCGCGTCGTAGATGGCGCTCGTGGCTGCATCCGCGGTGCGGATTTCGCCGCTTGCGGTGGCATAGATGTCGTGCGTCAGCAGCGGGCCATCGGTGACCGCGGCTTCGGCCAGGCGGGCCTGCCAGATGGCGTGCCATTCGGGCAGGTCGCGCCATGCCGGCGCCAGCCAGAACGGTTTGCCGACGTAGTCCTCGCGGCGGGCGCCCTGCACGCGCAGGGGCAGGTCGTTGATGTCGAGCGTGATGCCGTCCGGGGCCAGGATGGCCGTGAACTGGAATTGCTGGTTGAAGATCGCGCGGTAACGCTCCTCGCTCTGGCGCAAGGCCATCTCGGCGTATTTGCGCTCGGTGATGTCGCGCCCCACGCCGATGATCGAGACCACCTCGCCCGCCGCATCGACCACCGCCGTGTCCATCCACCCCAGCCAGCGCCAGCCGGTTCGGGTCATCGCGCGCTGTTCCAGATAGGCCGTGTGCGGGGGTACAAACAGCGCCTCCATGGCCTTGGCGGTGCTCGCCCGGTCGTCCTGGTGGACCAGCGGCATGAAGGCGTGGCCGAGCAGTTCGGCTTCGGTCTTGCCGAACAGCGTGCAGTAGGACGGACTGACAAACTCCAGGTGGCCCTCGGCATCGACCTTGACCACCAGATCGGTCTGGTGCTCGACCAGCAGGCGGTATTTGGATTCGCTCTCGTGCTGGGCGGCCAGCCGGGCGGCGACCTCTGCTTCGAGGCGTTCGTTGAAGGTGGTGAGCTGGGCCTGATGGCGCTGGCTGCGCAGGGCGCTCCCGACCACGCGTGCCGTGTTCCGGATCAGCGGAGCGTAGGGGGCGAAGGCATCGCGATCGTCGATCGCGCATGCGATTTCGCCGAAGCACTGATCCCGGCTGGTAAGCGCAAAGCGTTGCACGGCGGCGGCGTCCGGCAGCGCGGCGGCCTCGCCCAATTGCACCTTGCAGGCCGAGACGCCGGGCATGCCGCTGAGCGCGTCGACAATCGCGGCGCACAGCGCAGCCTCGTCGGCACACTCGTGCAGCGCGCAGTGCAGCTGCAGGAGACGCTCAAGCATGTGCGGATCGGTGGTGGGCATGGCGCGTCACACGCAGCGCCGGCGCGGCCGGCGATGCGCGTCGAATCGTGGGGGCGTGATCGGTCTGGTGGCGTGCATGCGTGCTCCCGTGGTGCCGATGATGCGGTCCAGGATCTGTGGGCATTTACCCGATGGATCGCGTTGAGGCCATGCGCGTGTGCCTTGCCCGGAAACGAACCGGCGCGAGCGGAACCGGCGCGAGCGCGGCCACCGGGCGAATGTCCACGGCCCCTAGCCTACCGCTCAACGCAGCCGAAGGGAATCGGCCGCTGCCCGGCGAGGGTAGCGCGCCGGCGCCGCCGGGGGCAAGCGTGGAAATATGTCACACGACGATGGCCTGCAGTGCTCTACCATGACGGGGCTGCCCGCGCGTTTGCCTCGCTCCGGATCAATGACAAAAACCTACTCAATCCTGCTCGTCGAAGACAACACCATCAACTACGAGCTGGTCATCGAATGTTTCGACGGCCAGCCCTACCGCGTGGATGTGGCCACCGACGGCGGGCAGGCGGTGGCCATGTTCGAGGCCGGGCACTACGACCTCGTGCTGATGGACCTGCAGCTGCCGGTGATGGACGGCCTCGCCGCCACCGGCCGCATCCGCGCCATCGAAAAGGACACCGGGCGCGCGCGCACCCCGGTCATCGCGGTCACCGCCAACGCCTTCCCGCGCGACCGCGACCTGTGCCTCGCTGCCGGCATGGACGACTACATCAGCAAACCCTTCGACCTGGACGCCTTCGACGCCATGGTCGCGCGCTGGCTCGGGCGGCGCTAAGCCGCCCCGGTCGGGCGCTTACCTGACTTCGATCAGCTCAACGTCGAAGCGCAGCGTCTCGTTCGGCCCGATCTTGCTGCCGGCGCCCGCCGTGCCGTAGGCCAGATCGGGCGGAATCACCACCTCGTAGCGCGCCCCTTCCTTCATCAGCTGCAGCACCTCGGTCCAGCCCGAAATCACCTGATTCACCGCAAAGCTTGCCGGCTCGCCGCGCGCGCGCGAGCTGTCGAACTCGGTCCCGTCAAGCAGCGTGCCGGTGTAGTGGGTGACCACCGTATCGGTCGGCGCCGGCATCTTGCCCGTGCCCGCCTTGATCACCTTGTACTGCAAGCCGCTGGCCGTGGTGATGACGCCCTTTTCCTTGCCGTGCTCGGCCATGAACAGGCGCCCGGCATCCAGATTGGCCTGCCCGAGCGCGGCCTTTTTCTGGTCCGCACGCTCCTGCCCGAGCACGAAGGCCTCGCGCATGTCGCGCCCCGACAGCCGCGGCTCCCGCCCCGCCAGCGCGTCCTTCAGCCCCTGAATCACCGCCGCCTCGTCCATCTCCATCCCGCTCTTGACCAGCGTCTGGCCCATCTGCAGCCCGGCGCCGTAGCCGATCTTCTGCTCAAGGGTTTTCAACTCCACGGCATCGCCCGCATGGGCGGCCAGAGTCAAGGTCATCAGTGCGGTGGCAAGCAGGGTCGGTTTCATCGGGGTTCCTGAGAGTGAATTGGATCAGGGGCGGATGTTAGCCGAGATTGGCGCTCGGGGGCTTTGAGGTGCGCACCGCAAAGCCCGGCACGCGACGGGGGCCGGCATCGAGCGCCGGGTGTTGGGCCTTCCTGCGTCAGTCCGGCCGGTGTGTGCTGCATTCGGGCAGCGATTTTTCGTCGCCAGCAGAAAAGGCTTGCATTTATAGACGATCGGTCTAATATTCGTTCCATGACCGAGATCCACACCGAGCCGCGCCGTCGCGGACGTCCGCCGAAGCGCCAGGCTGATGCCTTTGACACGCGCGATGCGCTGGTGCGCTGTGGCATGGCAACGCTGACGGAGAAGGGCTTCTCGGCGACCGGGATTGACGAAGTGCTGAAGAAGGTGGGGGTGCCCAAGGGCTCGTTCTACCACTACTTCGAGAGCAAGGAGGCCTTCGGCCATGCGGCGATTGCGGCGTATGCCGCGTACTTTGCGCGCAAGCTCGATCGCTGGTTGCTGGCGGCGGACCGGCCGGCGCTGCTGCGGATTGCGGATTTTGTGGATGACGCGGCGGCGGGGATTGCGCGGCATGACTTTCGTCGCGGCTGCCTGATCGGCAATCTGGGGCAGGAGATGAGCGCGCTGCCGGAGTCCTACCGCGATCGCCTGGAGGCGGTGTTTGCCGATTGGCAGGCGCGGCTGGCGCGGTGCCTGCGCGCGGCGCAGGCCGAGGGCGCGCTGGCGCCGGAGATCGATTGCGAGCACTGGGCGGCGTTTTTCTGGGTCGGTTGGGAGGGCGCGGTGTTGCGCGCGCGCCTGAAGCGCAGCGTCGAGCCGCTGCACTGTTTTGCCGACGGATTTTTTACGGCGCTTGGACGCTGACTTTTTTTGACCGGACGTAGACGATCGGTCTAATTTGTTTGGCCCGAACAAGGGTCGCTGGACGAGAGGAGAGCACCATGTACAAAGCGATTGTGATCAACAAGGACGATGCCGGCTACCGTACCGAGCTGATCGAACAGGACGACAGCCAGTTGCCCGAGGGCGACGTGACGGTGCGGGTGAGCTACTCCACCCTGAACTATAAGGACGGGCTGGCGATTACCGGCAAGGGGCCGGTGGTGCGCCGGTTTCCGATGGTGCCGGGCATCGACCTGGTGGGCACCGTCGAGCACAGCGAAAGCGCGGACTACAAGGTCGGCGACGCGGTGGTGCATACCGGCTGGGGGGTCGGCGAGGTGCATCCGGGCGGCCTCGCCGAGAAGGCGCGGCTGAAGGGCGAATGGCTGGTGCCGCTGCCGGCGGCCTTCACGCCGACCCAGGCGATGGCCATCGGCACCGCCGGGTTCACCGCCATGCTGTGCGTGATGGCGCT
>JAGRFQ010000070.1:3877-8657 GCA_020445945.1 Rhodocyclaceae bacterium | reverse complement strand
GTTGCCGTCAGCGGGCGGCCGGAGGAGACCGACTTCCTCAAGGAGCTGGGCGCCAGCGAGGTGCTCGATCGCGCCGCGTTCTCGCAGCCGGCCAAGCCGATCGCCAAGGAGCGCTGGGCCGGCGCGATCGATGTCGTGGGCAGCCACACCCTGGCCAACGTCTGCTCGCAGATGAAGTACCGCGGCGTGGTGGCGGCCTGCGGGCTGGCCGGCGGCATGGACTTCCCGGCGACGGTTGCCCCGTTCATCCTGCGCGGCGTGACGCTGGCCGGCGTCGACAGCGTGATGTGTCCGCGCGACGAGCGCATCGCGGCATGGAATCGCCTCGCGCGCGATCTGGACGCCTCCAAGCTCGAAATGATCAGCCGCGAGATCGGCCTCAGCGAGGCAATTGCGGTGGCCGGGCAGTTGCTCGAGGGCAAGGTCCGCGGCCGGGTCATCGTCGACATCAACCGCTGAACAACGCCGCGGTGGCCGGTGCGTCCGGCCGCCGCGCAAGGGAGAGTCCATCATGTCTGAATTCATCAGCCGCTTCCCGGTGCCCGAGTTGGCCGAGCTGCCCGACGACGTGCGCGAGCGCATTCTCGGCGTGCAGGAGAAGGCCGGCTTCGTGCCCAACGTGTTCCTCATGCTGGCCCACCGACCGGCCGAGTTTCGCGCCTTTTTCGACTACCACGACGCGCTCATGGAGAAGGATGTCGGCCTCACCAAGGCCGAGCGCGAGATGATCGTGGTCGCCACCTCCGGCGCCGGCCACTGCCTGTACTGCGTGGTCGCGCACGGTGCGGTGCTGCGCATCCGCGCCAAGAACCCGCGCGTGGCCGACCAGCTCGCCACCAACTACCGCAAGGCCGAAATCACCCCGCGCCAGCGCGCGATGCTCGACTTCGCGATGAAGCTGTCGACGCGCGGCGGCGAGGTCGAAGACGCCGATCTGGCGGCGCTGCGCGACCACGGCTTCGACGACGAGGCGATCTGGGACATCGGCGCGATCACCGCCTTCTTCGCCATGAGCAACCGCCTGGTGCACCTCACCGGCACCCCGCCCAACGAGGCGTTCTACCTGATGGGGCGGCTGCCCAAGTCGTAAGCCGCGGGCAAAATGTGGTGCAATGGTGCGACCGCCTCACCGGGAGTCGTCATGAGCACCGAACCGCTGTTTCGCCGCGTGCCGCCCATGCACGCGCTGGCCGCCTTCGAGGCCGCTGCGCGGCTGGGTGGCTTTGCGCCGGCCGCTGACGAGTTGTGCGTCACCCCCAGCGCGGTCAGCCACCGCATCCGCCAGCTCGAAGCGCAGCTCGACCAGCGCCTGTTCGAACGCAACGCCACCGGCGTGTGCCTGACCACCGCCGGGCGGATGTATCTGGCGCGGGTCAGCGAAGCCTTTGTCGCGCTGGCCCGGCACAGCGCTGCGCGCGGCGAGGGCCGGGTGCGGCTGCGGGTGTCGGCGCCGCCCACCTTCGCCCGCCAGTTGTTGATGCCGCGTCTGCCGGCCTTCATGCGCAGCCGCGACGATCTCGATCTTGAAGTGCATGTCGCCAATCCGGTCAATGGCGCGGTCGCCGAGCCCGCCGATGTGGCGATCTGCTGGAGCACCGGCAAGGACCTGTCCGGCATCGCGCATTGCCTGTTCGACGATGTGCTCGGCCCGCTCGCCGCGCCGGCCTTTGTCGCCGAGCAGGGTCTGCAGCGTGCCGAGGACCTGGCCGGTGCGCCGCTGCTGCGCTCGCCGCTGCTGCCGTGGACGCCCTGGTTTCAGGCCGCCGGGCTGAGCGTGCCGGAGCCGGCGCGCGGCGCGGTGTTCAACGACCTGGGCATGTTGCTCGAAGCGGCGAGCGCCGGCCTCGGGGTGGCGATGTGCACCCGCCGGCTGGCCGCCGCGTGGCTCGACTCGGGCCGCCTCGCGCCGATCACCGCGCTCACCGCGCCCTCGCCCAGCCGCTACTTCGTCACCTGCGTCCACGCCGACGCGGCGCGGCCCGAAGTGGCGGATTTCATCGACTGGCTGCGCGACAGCTTCGCCGCATGAACTTTCTCGCCCACCTGTGGCTCGCCGGGCCGGACGAGGGCATGCGGCTGGGCGCGGTGGCGGGCGATTTTGTGAAGGGCGCGCTGCCCGGCGCGCTGCCCGCCGACATCGCCGCCGGGGTGTCGCTGCACCGTGCGATCGACGCTTTTGCCGACACGCACCCCGCCTTCCAGCGCTCGCGCGAGCGGGTCGTCGGCCCGCACCGGCGCTTTGCCGGAGTGATGGTGGACATGTTCTACGACCATTTTCTGGCCGCGCAGTGGGCGCGCTGGCATCCGCAGGAGCCGCTGGCCGGCTTCGCCGCGCGCCAGTATGCGCTGCTCGCCGCCCATCGCCACCGCCTGCCGCCGCGCGCCGCGCCGGTGCTGGCGCGCATGGCGGCGCACGACTGGCTGAGTGCCTACCGCGAGGTGGACACCATCGTCTATGCGCTCGACCGGATCGCCGGGCGGCTGCGGCGGCCCGAGGCCTTTCTCGGTTGCGGCGAGGCGCTGCGCGGCGACTACGCCGGCTTTGCCGCCGACGCCGCGCACTTTTTGGCCGATGCGCGGCGCTTTGCCGAGCGCCGCTGACGCTCAGCCGACGATCAACACATGCATCCGCCGCGGGCCGTGGGCGCCGAGTTCGATGGTCTGCTCGACATCGCCGGTGCGCGAGGGGCCGGCGATGAAGTTCATCGCCCGCGGCACCGCCTGGCCGCTGTCGCGCAGGCGCGCCCAGCCGTCCTCGAAGTGGCGCACGATGTCGGCGGCGCGCAGCACGACGACGTGGCTTTCGGGCACGAAGTTGTGGGTGATCGGGCTGTCGGGGCCGGACATCATCAGCACGCTGCCGGTCTCGGCGACGCCCAGGTGGCCGGCCGACACGCCGAGCATCACCTCGATGC
The DNA here is from genome assembly GCA_020445945.1 of Rhodocyclaceae bacterium. Classification (GTDB taxonomy): domain Bacteria; phylum Pseudomonadota; class Gammaproteobacteria; order Burkholderiales; family Rhodocyclaceae; genus Nitrogeniibacter. The sequence goes on along the minus strand of JAGRFQ010000070.1, from coordinate 5,742 downwards.
CGGCTGCGCCGTGTTCGATCTGCCAGTCTTCCGGCCAGACCAGTTCGCCCAGCCGGGTGCCGACTACCGCGCGCGGGGCGATGGCGTGGCGCGCGGCGAACTCGGCGACCGCGGCGGGCACATCGGCGAGGCTGGCGATGCGCGCGGTGGTGCCGGCGCGCGATTCGAAGCGGGCGATGAAACGGGCGACGAGGTCGGTGTCATCGACCGCCGGGCGGATGTGCTGCGGCGTGCCGCGCGCGTCGAGTTCGGCGCGCGCGGCGGCGGGCAGGGCGTCGCGGCCGAGGCCCTGGCGAACGGCGTGGAGAATGCTGTCGCGGCTGCTCATTTGTCACCTCGCTGGGCTTGCCACTGGTCGATGAAGGTGCGGCCCTCGGGTGCGGGCAGGTCGCGCGCGCCGGTCCAGCCGGGGTCGAAGGGCAGGCGGCGCAGCGCGCCCTTGCCCTTGGCCATGCCGGCGAGGATGCGCACCCCGAGGCGTTCGGCGAAGTGGTACAGCGCCGGCCGCTCGGCGGCGTAGCGCCACAGCTTGAGCGCCTGCTTCTGGCGCTTGGGGGTGCGCTCCTCGCGGAACTGCTTGTGGCGGATTTCGCGCAGCAGGTCGGGCAGCGGGATGCGCACCGGGCACACCGACTGGCAGCGGCCGTTGAGCGTACACGCGTTGGGCAGGTCGTAGGTGCCGTCCATGCCCTTGATCAGCGGGGTCAGCACCGAGCCCATCGGGCCGGGGTACACCCAGCCGTAGGCGTGGCCGCCGATCGAGCCGTACACCGGGCAGTGGTTCATGCACGCGCCGCAGCGGATGCAGCGCAGCATGTCCTGAAAGCGGGTGCCGAGCATCTTGGAGCGGCCGTTGTCGAGCAGCACCACGTGGTACTCCTCGGGGCCGTCGACATCGCCCTCGCGGCGCGGGCCGGTCGACAGCGTGGTGTAGGTTTCGGTCTCCTGACCGGTGGCGCTGCGCGCCAGCACGCGCAGGAAGACGGACAGGTCGTCGAGGGTGGGGATGACGCGCTCGATGCCGCTGGTGACGATGTGCACCCGCGCCAGCGTCTGCGTGAGGTCGCCATTGCCTTCGTTGGTGACGATCACCGACGAGCCGGTTTCGGCGACCAGAAAATTGCCGCCGGTGATGCCCACTTCGGCGTCGAAATACTTCTCGCGCAGCACCTCGCGCGCCTCGGCCACGAGCGCCGCGCGGTCGGTGATGCGCGGTTTGTTGTGGGCCGCGGCGAACAGGTCGGCGACCTGCTCCTTGGTCTTGTGCACCGCCGGGGCGATGATGTGCGAGGGCGGCTCGTCGGCGAGCTGGATGATGTACTCGCCCAGATCGGTCTCGACCACTTCGTAGCCCTCGCCGATCAGCGCCTCGTTGAGCGACATCTCCTCCGAGACCATCGACTTGCCCTTGGTGATGCGCTTTGCGTTGGCCTTCTTGCAGATGCCGAGGATGATCGCGCGCGCTTCTTCGGCGTCCTTGGCCCAGTGCACGTGGCCGCCTGCGGCGGTGACCGCGGCTTCGTATTTTTCGAGGTAGTGGTCGAGGTTGGCGAGCACGTGGTTCTTGATCTCGGCGGCGGTGTCGCGCAGCGCCTCGAACTCGGGCAACTCGGCGGCGCACTGGGCGCGCTTTTCGACAAACCCGCCGCGCGCCTTGCCCAGCGCCTTTTGCAGATTGGCGTCGTGCAGGGCATGCACCGCGCGCGGCTGAAACTCGGGGGAGCGGAATTCCATCATGCACCTCCCTGGGCGGCTTCGCCGAGGCTGGGGATGTCGGTCATCCCGGCGAGCACCTCGGCGGTGTGGAATACCTTCACCGTCGAGCCTTCGCGGCGCAGGCGGCCGGCGAGATGCAGCAGGCAGCC
>JAGRFQ010000070.1:0-3810 GCA_020445945.1 Rhodocyclaceae bacterium | reverse complement strand
TTGGCGGAGATTTCCGGATACTTGACGCAGAAGGTGCCGCCAAAGCCGCAGCACACGTCGGTGTCGTCCATTTCCTTGAGTTCGAGCCCTTTCACACTGGCCAGCAGCGCGCGCGGCTGGCCCTTGATGCCGAGGCTGCGCAGGCCGGAACAGGAGTCGTGGTAGGTGACCGTGCCGTCGTAGGCGGCGTCGACCGCGGTGACCCCGAGCACGTCGGTGAGGAAGGACATCAGCTCGAAGCTCTTGGCCGCCAGCGCGGTGGCGCGGGCGTGCCAGTGCGGGTCGTCGGCGAACAGGTCGGGGTAGTCGTGGCGGATGGTCGCCATACAGGAGCCGGACGGGCCGACCACGTAGTCGAAGCACTCGAAGGTTGCGATCACCTGCCGGGCCAGTGCGCGGGCTCCGTCCTCGTCGCCGCTGTTCAGGCCGGGCTGGCCGCAGCAGGTCTGGGTGGCGGGCACGCTCACCGTGCAGCCCGCGTCTTCGAGCAGCTTGGCGCTGGCGAAGCCAATGTTGGGGCGGAAGGCATTCATGATGCAGGTGGCGAACAGGCCGACGCGCGGGCGCGGCGCAGTGCTGGATGTTGTCATTATGGTCTCCTCGGTCACGGGCGGCGCGCGGGCCGCCGGCTGACTTGCATGGTGTCAGCCCGGGGAGTCGGGCACAAGCGAAGCTTATTCAGCGCCGGGGTGAAGCAGATTCATCGCGCGCTGATGCGCCCGCCACGACGCCGCAGGCCGGCGGTGGCCAGTTTGCCCAGGCCGAGCCCGCCGTGGGCATGGCAGATCGCGCAGGCCAGCGCGTCGGCGGCGTCGGCCTGCGGCGCGTCGGCCAGCGAGAGCAGGCGCTGGACCATGTGCTGCACCTGATCCTTGTGCGCCTTGCCGTGGCCGACCACCGCCTGCTTGACCTGCAGCGCGGTGTATTCGAGCACCGGCAGATCGCAGGACACCGCGCCGCAGATCACCGCGCCGCGCGCCTGACCGAGGAGCAGCGTCGATTGCGGGTTCACGTTCACGAACACTTTCTCCACCGCGACCTGATCGGGCCGGTAGGCGGCGATGACCTCGCGCACGCCGTCGAGCAGGGTCTTGAGCCGGCCCGGCAGTTCGCCGTCGGCGGTCTTGATGCAGCCGCTGGCCACATAGCGCAGTTGCTGGCCGAGGGTGTCGATGACGCCGAAACCGGTCACCCGCAGACCCGGGTCGAGCCCGAGGATGCGGGTGGCGGTGAGGGCCGAGGCAGTGCTCAAGCGACAACCACCGCGGTGCCGCTGACGCACACCATCAGCATGCCGTTGTCGGCGCCGAGCACTTCGTAATCGACGTCGATGCCGACCACCGCGTTGGCGCCGAGCTTGGCGGCCGCCTCGGCGGCTTCCTCGAAGGCGATGTTGCGTGCATCGGCCAGGGTGCGCTCGTAGGCGCCGGCGCGCCCGCCGACCACGTTGCGCACCGCGGCGAACATGTCCTTGAAGATGTTGGCGCCGATGATGGCCTCGCCGTTCACCACGCCGAGGTAGCGGGAGATGGTCTGGCCTTCGAGGGTGGGGGTGGTGCTCATCAGCATGGCGGGGCTCCGGTGGCGGGAAAATGCGTTCATTCTAACGCCGCGCCAGCCACACGCCGGTGACCGCGATGCCCATCCCCGCCACCGCCAGCGCCGAGAGCGTCTCGTCGAACAGCGCCCACGCGATCAGCGCGGTGACCGGCGGGGTGAGGTAGAACAGGCTCGCCACGTGCGTCGCGCTGCCCTGGCGGATGAGCAGGTTGAGCAGGCTGATCGCACCCACCGACAGCACCACCACCAGCCACAGCAGCGCAAAGATGAAGCGGCCGTGCCATTCGACCAGCATCGTTTCGGTGTGCGCGGCAACCAGCGCGGTGATCAGCAGGCTCGGCACGAACTGGACCACTGCGCCGGTACGCAGGTCAAAGCGCGGACAATAGCGTTTCTGGTACAGCGTGCCGGCGGTAATGCCGATCAGCGCAAACAGCGCCGGCCACAGCATGTGGAGCAATGCGCCACCGGGGGTGTCGAGCCGCGCACCCCCGCCCACCACCAGCGCCACGCCGACAAAGCCCAGCGCCAGCCCGAGCCATTGGCGTGCGCCGACCCGCTCGCCCAGCAGGGCACCGGCGCATACCGCGGTGAGGAGCGGCTGCAGCCCCACCACCAGCGCCGTCACGCCGGCCGGCAAGCCATGCTTGATGGCCGTAAACACCCCACCCAGATACGCGCCATGAAGCAGCAGGCCGGTGACCGCGATATGCCCCGCTGTGCGCCAGTCCCGCGGCCAGGGCGCGCGGCTCGCCACCGCGACCGCTCCCATCAGCGAGATGACTAACGCATAGCGGATGGTCAGGAATGTGAGCGGTTCGGCGTAAGGCAGGCCAAGTTTTGCACCGATGAAACCGGTACTCCACAGCAGCACAAACAGGAAGGGCAGCGCATTTTGAGCCGACATGTGGAACGAAGAGCGTAAATCGTCATTGTCACCGAAAGCGCTGCTGGCGTACCGGCACACTTCCTGCCGCGGCAGCCGGAACGGATGCGTAAATAAATGACATATGCAATATCAAGAGACGAGAGTTTGCAAAAAAGTGACACACAGATTTGTTGGCGTGAAAATCCTGATTGTGTATTTTTGTTGTTTAAAATTAGGTGCTTGCGTCGAAATTCTTTACGCAATCGGAATGAAAATAAAGGTGTCTTCAGTTATGTCAATGACTTATTCATGGTGGACCATAAATTGCTAAGGAGGTGGCCAGGGGATATCCCCGCTTACAACACGCACTACACAGGATGTGACCATGAAAAAAATTGCGGCAATCGCAGCCCTTACGCTCGCCACCTCCGCGCAGGCGGGGGTGATCAGCTTCTCTGACTCGATCGCGATTCAAAGCACCAACTGGAACAGCGCTGTCTCGATCGGCAAGTTCGACACGACGTTGGGGATGTTGACCAGCATCACGTTCTCGCTTGAAGGGATCGTGAATGGGCAAGCCCGTGCCGAAAGCCTGGATGCCCAGCCGGCGACCGTCACTCTGGATCTGGCGGGTGAGATCAAGCTGCAGCGCCCCGACATGTCGGTGCTGGTAACCACCAATCCGGTGGTTTCGTCGGTATTCAATCTCGCCGCATTTGACGGCACGATTGATTTCGCTGGCGCTTCTGGCGTGGATACCGGCAGCGTTTCGGCGTCTGCCTCCGACGCATTGACCTCCACCAGCGCGGCCGACTTTCTGCTGTTCTCGGCGGCCGGTGGCGGTGTCATCAATATGCCGGTGCTGGCGGCCGGGCTGTCGACTGGCTCGGGTGCCGGCAACCTGGTTACCCAGTTCACCACGCTGGCGGGCGCCAACGTGACGGTGACCTACAACTACACCGACGCACCCACCAGCAGCGTGCCTGAACCCGGCACGCTGGCGATGGCGGGTCTGGGCCTGCTCGGTCTGGGCGCGCTGCGTCGTCGCAAGTAAGACGGTGCCCGGCTGCCGGTTTCGAGCGGCGGCCGAGAACGCAAAAAGCCCCGCCGGCTGGCGGGGCTTTTTCATGCCGGGAAGGACGCGCTCAGAGACCGGCGGCGGCGCGCAGTGCGTCGGCCTTGTCGGTGGCTTCCCAGGTGAATTCCGGTTCGTCGCGGCCGAAGTGGCCGTAGGCGGCGGTCTTGGCGTAGATCGGGCGCAGCAGGTCGAGCGACTGGACGATGCCTTTGGGGCGCAGGTCGAAGTGTTCGCGCACCAGCGCTTCGATGCGCGCTTCTTCGATCTTGCCGGTGCCGAAGGTGTTGACCATCAGCGACACCGG
>JAGRFQ010000069.1:2730-33614 GCA_020445945.1 Rhodocyclaceae bacterium | reverse complement strand
CCCGGCCAAGGCGCGCATCGCGCTGATGCTGGCGCTGGCCACCGGCCTCGCAACGTCCATCTAATCCATTCGGCACAGCGCCGCCAACGCGTCGGGTAGCTTTACACATCTGCGCTTAAGGCGAAATCGACGCCACACCTGGCAGCTATCGGATGGCATATTCCAAAGCGCTAAAACCCACACCGGCGCACCGCGCCGGCGCACTCTTTGTCGAGCGCCGCGTCACGACACACACTCGGGCCCACTTTATGCTTGACACTTCTTCGGGAACATGCCGACCTGGAGGCCCGCCATGAAACACCTCACCGCCACCGCTTTGCTCGCCGTGCTGCCGCTGACTGCCGCGGCTGCGCCGACGATCAACCTGAACGGGCTGGGATACGTCACCTACGGCGACGCAAACTCCTACTCCCTGCCGCTGTCCGGGCTCAATGTCATGTCCGGCCCGGGCCAGATTGACATGTTCACCAAGCTCGGACTCGGCGCCAACGGCCAACTGGGCAATGGCACCGCCGGCATGGACAACGCTTATGACACACCGCAAGCCAACAATGTCGAAGGCTTCCGGATGAGCGCGGCCAATGAACCCGACGGCGTGCAGGGCAGCTGGGATCGCGCCGGCTGGTGGGACACCACGCTGAGCGCTCTGCACAGCAAACTGGACCTCAACCTCTACTCGCCGGTGTTCTTCTTCGCCAACAACGAGACCGGCGGCGCGGGCACCGACAACCTCGCGTCGTGGGCGCAGCTCGAACTGACCCGGATCAGCGACGGGATGAGCCTCGGGCTGTTCGAATTCACCAACGATCCCGACCACGACGGCGTCTCCGGCTACGGGCCACCGCCGATCGGTGGCGGCGTGCCGCAGGGCGACGTCACCGCATTCACGTCAAGCGGGGCCGCACCCGTATTGGCGGACTTCGTGATGTCCGGCGGCGAGGTCTGCCTTGATGCAACCAACGCAATCGTCGACTGCAGCGGGGCAGGCGTCGTCACCTCCGCCGAGCACAACCTCGGCGGCGACCGCGCGGCCTACGCGCTGGTTGTCCCTGAACTCGATGCACTGCTCGCCAGCCTGATGATGAACGGGGCCGACCTGACCGACTACGCGCTGCACGTGGAGTACCGGCTGGGCTGCGGCAGCGACGCGCTGTTTCCCGAAGTCCCGCAGGGCCAGGGCGGCGGCACCCGCTGCGACCCGACGTATGCGCTCAATGGTGGCGACGAGAAGGTATTCATCGGCACACAATTGGCATCAATAACAACCACCCTGCCCGAACCATCCAGCCTTCTGCTGGTGGCTCTCGGGCTCATTGGAAGCGCCATCGCGCGCACGCAGCGCCGCGCCTGACCCCCGCCGAGGCGAACGCGCGGACCAAACCGCGCCGCCGCCTCGCCGCCGCTCACAAGCCCGGATCGGTGCCGCCGCCGGCCTGCGCGGCATCGACCACCTTGCGCGACAGCGCCGGCGCGAACAGTTCGATGAAGGCGTAGATGTAGCCGCGCAGCCAGGCGTTGCGGCGAAAGCCGATGCGCGTGGTGCTCGATTCAAACAGGTGGGCGGCGTCGCTCATGCCCAGCCCCTTGTCGGCGGCGGGGTCGAAGGCCATGCGCGCGAGGATGCCGATGCCCAGCCCCATCCGCACGTAGGTCTTGATCACGTCGGAGTCGATCGCGGTGAGCACCACGTTGGGCTTGAGGCCGCGGCCAAGAAAGGCTTTGTTCATCTGCCCGCGGCCGGTGAAGGCCGAATCGTAGGTGACGATCGGCCAGCGCGCGATCTCCTCCAGCGTGAGCGGCGCGGCCTTGAGCAGCGGGTGGCCGGTCGGCGCGATGACGCAGCGGTTCCACTGGTAGCACGGCAACATCACCAGATCGGGGTAGTCGGCAATCGCTTCGGTGGCGATCGCCAGGTCGGCATCGCCGCCAATCACCATGTCGCACACCTGCCGCGGGCTGCCCTGGTGCAGTTCCAGCCGCACGCCGGGGTAGCGCCGGGTGAACTCGGCGATGGCCTTGGGCAGCATGTAGCGCGCCTGGGTGTGGGTGGTGGCGATCGACAGCCGGCCCTGGGTTTCGTTGCGAAAGTCGTCGCCGACCTGATGCAGGTTATCCACGTCGGCGAGAATCCGCCGGGCGATGTTGAGCACCTCGCGCCCGGGCGCGGTGACGTCGACGATGCGCTTGCCGTGGCGCACAAAAACTGCCACCCCGAGTTCGTCCTCCAGCGCGCGGATCTGTTTGGAGACCCCCGGCTGGGAGGTGAACAAGGCCTCGGCCGCGTCGGACACATTCAGCCCGTGGCGCTGCACCTCGACGATGTAGCGCAGTTGCTGGAGGTTCATGGCTGCCTCTAAATAACCTTTGGTTCTTAAAGTCTAACTCAACAAGACTTCACCGATCTATCCAGCCTCCGTACGATGCATTGCACCATCGACAGGATGAACGGAATGGACTTCGCGTATTCGATTGCCGGTTTTGCGGTCGGCGCCATCGTCGGGCTCACCGGCGTGGGCGGCGGCTCGCTGATGACGCCGCTGCTGGTGTTGCTGTTCGGCATCCATCCGTCGGTCGCGGTGGGCACCGACCTGCTCTACGCGGCGATCACCAAGGCCGGCGGCACACTGGCACACAGCCTCAAGGGCTCGGTCGACTGGGCCATCACCCGGCGCCTTGCCTGCGGTAGTATTCCGGCCTCGCTGCTGACCCTGTGGGGGGTGCATACCTACGCGCCCGGCGGGATCGAAGGGGCGACGGGAGTGATTTCGGTGGCGCTGGGCGTGGCGCTGGTGCTCACTGCCATCGCCATCGTGTTCCGCAGCCGCATTCAGGCGCTGTCGCAGCGGGTGATGGGGGCACAGCCGAATCCGGCACGCATTGGCGCGCTGACCGTACTCACCGGTGCGATCCTGGGCGTGCTGGTGTCGATCTCCTCGGTCGGCGCCGGGGCGCTGGGGGTGACCGCGCTGTTCTTCCTGTACCCGTCGCTGCCGGCGCTGCGCATCGTCGGCTCGGACATCGCCCACGCGGTGCCGCTGACCGCGGTGGCCGGGATGGGTCACTGGGCGCTGGGCACGGTGGACTGGACCCTGCTCGGCAGCCTGCTGATCGGCTCGCTGCCCGGCATCTGGCTTGGCAGCCATGTTTCAGCGCGGGTCCCCGACCGCGTCCTGCGTCCCATCCTTGCCAGCACCCTGGTGCTGGTCGGGGCGAAATTGATTACGCACTGAGAGACAAGAATTTATGTATCGCTACGACGACTACGACCAAAAGCTGGTGGATGAACGCGTCGCGCAGTTCGCCGACCAGACCCGCCGCTACCTGGCCGGCGAACTGAGCGACGACGAATACCGTCCGCTGCGCCTGCAAAACGGCATCTATATCCAGAAACACGCGCCGATGCTGCGCATCGCGATCCCCTACGGCAACCTGCGCGCCGATCAGGTGCGCATGCTGGCGCACATCGCGCGCACCTACGACAAGGGCTACGGCCACTTCTCGACGCGCCAGAACATCCAGTTCAACTGGCCGGCGCTGGAGCGCATTCCCGAGATCCTCGCCAAGCTGGCGACGGTCCAGATGCACGCCATCCAGACCTCCGGCAACTGCATCCGCAACGTCACCTCCGACCCCTTTGCCGGGGTCGCCGCCGACGAGATCATCGACCCGCGGCCGTGGTGCGAGATCCTGCGCCAGTGGAGCACCTTCCACCCCGAATTCGCGCACCTGCCGCGCAAGTTCAAGATCGCGGTCAACGGCGCGAAGGACGACCGCGCGGTGATCCGCTGCCACGACATCGGCGCCGAGGTGGTGAAGAACGCCGCCGGCGAGACCGGCTTCCGGGTGTTTGTCGGCGGCGGTCTGGGGCGCACCCCGATCGTCGGCGAGCAGATCACTGACTTCATCGCCTGGCCGCACCTGCTGACCTACTTCGAAGCCATCCTGCGGGTCTACAACCGCTTTGGCCGGCGCGACAACATGTACAAGGCGCGCATCAAGATTCTGGTCAAGGCGCTGGGCATCGACGCCTTCCGCGCGCAGGTCGAGGCCGAATGGGCGCACACCAAGGACGGCCCGGCCACCCTCACCGAGGCCGAAGTGCAGCGCGTGGCGGCCTGTTTCGTCGATCCCGACTACGCCGAACTGCCCGCCAGCGACGCCGCCTTCGAGGCCGCCAAAGCCGAGAACACGCCCTTCGCAGCGTGGGTGCGGCGCAACGTGCGCGCCCACAAGCGCCCCGGCTACGCCGCGGTGGTCGCCTCGCTGAAGAAGACCGGTGTCGCGCCGGGTGACATCACCGACGCCCAGCTCGACACCGTGGCCGAGCTCGCCGAGCGCTACAGCTTCGGCGAAGTGCGCGTCACCCACGAGCAGAACCTGGTCTTCGCCGACGTCCGCCAGAGCGCGCTGTTCGCGCTGTGGCAGGCGCTGCGCGACGCCGAGCTGGCGACCCCCAACATCGGCCTGCTGACCGACCTGATCTGCTGCCCCGGCGGCGATTTCTGCAATCTCGCCAACGCACGCTCGATCCCCATCGCCGAGGCCGTGCAGCGCCGCTTCGACGATCTCGACTACCTGCACGACATCGGCGACATCGAGCTGAACTTCTCCGGCTGCATGAACGCCTGTGGCCACCACCACGTCGGCCACATCGGCATTCTGGGCGTCGACAAGAACGGCGAGGAGTGGTACCAGATCACCGTCGGCGGGCGTCAGGGCAACGACGCCGCCATCGGCAAGGTGATCGGCCGCTCGTTTGCCGCCGCCGAAGTGCCCGACGTGATCGAAAAACTGATCGCAACCTATATCGAGCACCGCCATGCCGACGAGCGCTTCATCGACACCGCGCAGCGCATCGGCCTCGACCCATTCAAACTCAAGGTGTACGGCGAAACCAAAACCGCCGCAAGGAAGGTGGCCAATGCCTAAGCTGATCAAGAACGGACAACTCATCGACGACGCCTGGCAGACCCTGCGGCTGGCCGAGGGCGACGACCCCGCCGGCGTGAACGTACCCGCCGGCCAGTGGCTGGTGCCGCTCGCGGTGTGGCAGGCGCAGCCGGCGCTGGCCGCGCGCGGCGACGTGGCGGTGTGGCTGGCCGGCGACGACGAGCCGGCCGCGCTCACGGCCGGGCTCGCCACGCTGGCGCTGATCGCGGTCAACTTCCCGGCCTTTACCGACGGGCGCGGCTACTCCATCGGCGCGCTGCTGCGCAGCCGCCACGGCTACCGCGGCGAACTGCGCGCCATCGGCGACGTGCTGCGCGACCAGTTCGACTACCTCACGCGCTGCGGCTTCGACGCGCTGGCGCCCGCCGAGGGCAAATACACCGACGCGCAGCTCGAAGAGGCGACGCGCCAGTTGCAGGATTTCAGCGAGCCATACCAAGCCTCGGTCAAGCACGCCGATCCGCTGTTCCGCCGCCAACGGAGGGCTGCATGAGTAAAGACCCCCACGCTCATCCGCACGCGGATTCGCTGCCCCCCGAGGGGGCGCAGGCTGGCTTGGGGCGGCCCGGCGCCAGCCTGGCCGCCTCCCCACTGCGCCCAGCCGCCCAAAACCCGTCGCTGCGCCCCGAGCTGACCGACGCGCTGCGCGCCAGCGTCGCCGCCAAGACCGCCGCCGTGCGCAGCCAGCTTGAGGCGGCCACAGCCGAATTCGGCCGCGCCGGCGAGCTCACCTTCGCCAACAGCTTCGGCGCCGAAGACATGGTGCTGACCGACATCATTCTCGGCCAGCGCCTGCCGATCGAGATCTTCTCGCTCGACACCGGTCGCCTGCCGGCCGAGACCTACACCCTGATGGGCGAGGTCGAGGCGCGCTACGACACCCGGCTGAAAGTGTTTTTCCCCGACGCTGCCGCGGTCGAAGCCTACGTACGCAGCGAAGGCATCAACGCCTTCTACCGGTCGATGGACTTGCGCAAGGCGTGCTGCCAGATCCGCAAGGTCGAGCCGCTGCGCCGCGCGCTGGCGGGCAAGAAAGCGTGGATCACCGGCCTGCGCGCCGCCCAGTCGACCACCCGCACCGGGCTGCCGGCGCGCGAGTTCGACGCCGGCAACGGACTCGAAAAACTCAACCCGCTGACCGACTGGAGCGAGGCCGAGGTGTGGGCCTACATCCGCCTCAACGACGTGCCCTACAACGCCCTGCACGAGCAGTTCTACCCCAGCATCGGCTGCGCGCCCTGTACCCGCGCGGTGTCGCTCGGCGAGGACATTCGCGCCGGGCGCTGGTGGTGGGAGGACCCCACCGCCAAGGAGTGCGGGCTGCACGTCAAAAAATCCTGAGCCCACCGGGAGGACACCCATGCCCAACACGCGTACACTATCGCCCTCGCTGAGTCAGGCCCTCGCCCAGCGCTTGGCCAGCCTTCGCGCCGGCCTGCTGGCCGCGTGGCGCGCACTGCGCAGCACGAACACGTAATTTCGGAATTCTTCATGTCAACGCTCACCAAACAGACGCTCTCCCACCTCGACTGGCTCGAATCCGAGGCGATCCACATCATGCGCGAGGTCGCCGGCCAGTGCAGCAACCCGGTGCTGCTGTTCTCCGGCGGCAAGGACTCGGTGTGCATGCTGCGCATCGCCGAGAAGGCCTTCCGCCCGGGGCGCTTCCCCTTCCCGCTGATGCACATCGACACCGGCCACAACTATCCGGAAGTGATCGAATTCCGCGACAAGCGCGCCGCCGAGCTGGGCGAGCGCCTGATCGTGCGCTCGCTGGAAGACTCCATGGCGCGCGGCACCATCGTGCTCAAGCACGAGAACGAATCGCGCAACAAGCACCAGTCGGTGACCCTGCTCGAGGCGATCGAGGAATTCGGCTTCGACTGCTGCATCGGCGGCGCCCGGCGCGACGAGGAGAAGGCCCGCGCCANNCGGATCATGAGCTTCCGCGACGAGTTCGGCCAGTGGGACCCGAAGAACCAGCGCCCCGAGCTGTGGAACCTCTACAACGCGCGCAGCCACAAGGGCGAGAACATCCGCGCCTTCCCGATCAGCAACTGGACCGAGTTCGACGTGTGGGAATACATCCAGCGCGAACAGCTCGAACTGCCGTCGATCTATTTCGCCCACACCCGCCCGGTGGTGCGCAAGAACGGCCTGCTGATGCCGGTGACCGAACAGACCCCGGCCGCGCCCGACGACGTGGTTGAAGACGTGCGGGTGCGCTTTCGCACCGTGGGCGACATCAGTTGCACCGCGCCGGTCGAGTCCGACGCCGACTGCGTCGAGAAGATCCTGCTCGAAACGGCGACCACCACCATCACCGAGCGCGGCGCCACGCGCATGGACGACCAGACCTCCGAAGCGTCGATGGAACAACGCAAGAAGGAAGGCTATTTCTGAGCGCCCCGCGCCGAAAGCCGCCCAAGAGAATGCAAGGAACCCCTATGTCCGCCCTGGAAAACCTGCCCGAAATCGACAACGGTCTGCTGCGCTTTCTGACCTGCGGCAGCGTCGATGACGGCAAGAGCACCCTCATCGGCCGTCTGCTGTTCGACAGCAAGACAATCCTCGCCGACACCCTCAACGCGATCGAGAAAACCTCCGCCAAGCGCGGCATGACGGCGGTCGACCTCTCGCTGCTCACCGACGGCCTGCAGGCCGAGCGCGAGCAAGGCATCACCATCGACGTGGCCTACCGCTACTTCACCACCGGCACGCGCAAATACATCATCGCCGACGCGCCGGGGCACGAGCAGTACACCCGCAACATGGTCACCGCCGCCTCCACCGCCAACCTGGCGATCATCCTGATCGACGCGCGCAAGGGCGTGCTCACGCAGACCCGCCGCCACTCCACGCTGGCCCACCTGCTCGCCATTCCGCACATCGTGGTCGCCATCAACAAGATGGATCTGGTCGACTACGATCAGGCCACCTACGACAACATCAAGGCCGAATACACCAAGTTCGCGCACAAGATCGGCCTCAAGGACGTGCGCTTCATCCCGCTGTCCGCGCTCAACGGCGACATGGTGGTCGAACGCGGCGCACGCCTCGACTGGTACGAAGGCCCGACGCTGATGGAAATCCTCGAAGCCGCGCCGGCCGCGCACACCGAAAAACCCGAGAGCTTCCGCTTCCCGGTGCAGTTCGTGTGCCGTCCGCAGGATTCGGCCAATCCCGAACTGCACGACTACCGCGGCTTCATGGGACGCGTCGAGTCGGGCGAGATCGCCGTCGGCGACGCCGTCACCGCGCTGCCCTCCGGGCGCACCAGCCGGGTCAAGGCGATCGAGATCGGCGGCGAGAAGATCGACTGCGCGATCCACGAGCAATCCGTATCGCTGCTGCTCGAAGACGAGATCGACATCTCGCGCGGCGACATGATCGTCAAGACCGCCGAAGCGCGCGAACCGCTCAAGCAGATCGACGCCAACGTGTGCTGGATGTCGGAGAACCCGATGTCGCCAGCGCGCACCTATCTGGTCCGCCACACCGCGCGCGAGGTCAAGGCCAAGATCGCCAAGATCGACTACCGCCTCGACATCAACTCGCTGGAGCACGAAAGCGTCGCCACGCTGGCCATGAACGACATCGCCCGCCTCACGCTCAAGCTCGCCCAGCCGCTGTTCGCCGACCCCTACCGCGAGAACCGCGCCACCGGCGCCTTCATCATCATCGATGAGTCGACCAACAACACCGTCGGCGCGGGGATGATGGTCTAGCGCCGGTCACCCGCGCGTCCGGAAAATGGCCGTGCACTGCATGGCCATTTTCTTGTGCGGACGCATCGCCTCGGTGCAGTCGCCGCGCACATGCACCACGCAGGCCCAGGGCGCCACATGGGGTTTCACCGGAAGAAATCCGGGCGTCAAAAAATAAGCCTTAAAATTCAATAGCCTGCCGACAAACCCGCCGTTCGTCCCGACAGAATTAAATCTGGCACGAATGACGCTTGCGTGATGACTGCCGCCGGTCCGCCTGCCGGGCCTGACGACTACATCGCGACCGATGGCGCAACGGCACTCTCCCTCCGTTGCGCCATCCACGCCGCGCAACGACCAGGAGACATCAATGCCGACTCGACCAATTCATTCCGTTATCGACGCCAACAGCTATCTGATCGTCAACGCCTCCACCCCGGTGCGTGAGGTGGTCTGCAAGATGGCCTCGAGCCGCCTCAGCGCCGCCCTCGTGAGCGAGAATGGGCTGCTGGCGGGGATTTTTACCGAGCGTGACGCCACCTTCCGGGTGCTCGCCCCCGGGCTGGACGCCGACACCACCGCCGTCTCCACCGTGATGACGGCCAACCCGCAGTGCATTGCCGCTGACCGCCCTTTCGGTCATGCGCTGCACATGATGTACGAGGGCGGCTTCCGCCATGTCCCGGTGATCGACGCCGACAAGAAGCCGATCGGCATGGTCTCGAGCGCGGACGCCTTGTCGCTTGAAGCCATCCAGTTCAGCAAGGAACTGGTGCAACGCGAGGACATCGCCGTCATCCTGTAGGCCGCGCGGCGCAATACACAACAAAAAGCGCACCCCGCGGGGTGCGCCGATGGCTGCCGGGCAAATTCGCCCTCAGCGCAGCTTGTCCATCGTGCCGGTGGCTTCGGCCAGCAGATAGTAGAAGGTGACACGGCCTTTCTGGTTCACGCCCTTGAGCGTGGCGCACACCTTCTCGATGCCGGCTTCGGCCGCTTCAGGGCCGAGCTCCAGCTTTTTCTTGGCGAAACCATCGCGCACACGGTCCAGCTCGGCCTTGTCGGACGAGGACACCAGCGACGAGTCCTTGTTGCGCAGCGCGATGCCGCAGTACTTCACGATCTTGTCGACCACCGCCTCGTCGACATTGGAGGCATACTTCTTAACGTCAGCAACATAATCGGTCATCGTCTGGAACTCCCGTGAAATGAATCGGAATGGTCGGTAACAGACTCGCCGGCCACGCGGCGGTCATTGCCCGCAAAATTAGCACGATCCCGCCATCGTTTGCACGCACGCGGCATCTTTGCTGCATTCTTTGGCCGCGATGGCACAGGAATTTACCAGGCGCCGCCCTCGCCGCGCCTACTTGAACAAGCCGCCGAGGCCTTTCTTCAACTCGTCCTTGAGCGACGCCTTGGCCTTTTCGCGGGCCTCGGTCACCTTCTCCTTGAGCGCAGCCTTCTCCTCTTCGAGCCGTTGTTTCACGCTGCCCGCCAACAAGGCTTCGGTGTCGAGCGCATAGCTTGGCGCCGAGAAGGTGCCCTTGACGCGCACCGGAATGGTCAGCTCGCGCACCTGATCGAGCGACTTGCCGCCCTGCCCGGTCAAGGTGCCGACCAGCGACGCCTTGACGAGATAATCGATGCGCTCGCTCACCAGATTGGCCGAGCCCTCGCCGCCCACCCGCAGCAGCGGCGAGCGCAGGCTTAGATCGTTGTTGCGCACCACCCCGCCGACAATGTTCAGGCTGGCGCTCAGATCCGAAAAATCGGTCTGCTCGGCGCCGGCATCGGTGGGCAGGCTTTTGCCGGTCAGGCGCGCCTCGGCCTCGCGGAAAAAGCGCGCCACGTTCACGCCCTTGACCGCACCGTCCGCCACTTTCAGCTTGACCGTGCCGGCCAGCGAACGCTTGAGCGCATCGGGGTCCAGCCCGGTGCCATTCACGTTGGCATCGACGCGCGCCCGGCCGGTGAGCTTCTCGGCCTTGCCGGTGAGGTCGCGCAGCAGCGGGCCGATCTGCACATCGTTCACACCGCCGACGAAGCCGATCGCTGGCGCCGCGCCGCGCCCGACCACGCTGGCAGTGCCATCGAGCCGGCCCGAGTACAACCCGGCCTTCGATGCCAGCACCAGCCGCCCGCCGGACAAGGTGAGCCGCGCGTCGACATCGCGCATCGTCAGCCCGCTGACCACCAGCGTGCCGACATTGACCTGCCCGGCCACATCGTTGCCACGCAGGTCCAGCACCGGCGCCGCGCCACTGCCGGCAGCCCCGCTGCCGCCAGCGCCGCCCTTGGCCGGGGGCGGCAGGTAGCTGTCGACGTTCAGCGCGTCGACGGCGAGATCGAACCGCAGCGCCTTGCTGGCGAGGTCGGCGACTTCCACGCGCCCCTTGATGGTGCTCTCGTCCAGCGAGGCGACCAGATCGTTCAGCGCGATGCGCGCCGGCGTGCCGCTCAGGGCGGCGCTGAGCGCGGCGCGGGTGAGCCGCTGCGGGTTGGCGGTGGCGGGTGCGGCCACGCCGGCGGCCTGCATTGCCTCGCGCGGATTGAACTCGGCCACCGCGAGGCGCCCGGTGAAGGCCGGCGCGGCATTGAGTGCAGTGGCCTCGAGCGCGCCGGTCAGCTGCAGCGTGTTGGCCGTGAGGCTGAGCGCGCCGAGCGACGCAGTGCCGGCAGCGAGGTCGGCGCGCAGCGTGGCGGTGAGCAGCGCATCGATCGCGCCGCCCGGCAGACCGGCGCCGCTGGCCTTGAGCGCGGCGCGCAAGTCGTCGACCTGATAGCGCTTGCTGGCCAGATCGAGCGTCGCCCGCCCGGCCAGCGTGGCGCGGCCCCGGGCCGCCGGATCGGTCAGCGCGAAGCTGGCGCCGGCATCGAAATCGAAAGGCTGGCCGGGGGCAATCTCGCCGGTGCGCAGCATCACCTCGGAGAGCGTGTCGCTGCGCCCGGCCTGCGCGTCGTCCCAGCGGATCGCGGCGTTCTGGATGTCGATGCCGCCCACCGCCAGCGCGGTCGCGCCCTTGCCCGCGCCGCTGCCGGCATGGCCCGGCCCATCGGGCGCTGCCGTCTTGTCGCCGCCCAGATCGGTCCAGTTGCTGCGGCCGTCCTCGAGCCGCTCCAGGCTCAGCTGCAGGCCTTGCACGCTGACTGTGTCGATGGCGATAGCGCCGCCGAGCAACGGCAGGATCTTGACCCGCGCTTCGGCCGAATCCAGCGCGACGAAGGGGCGCGCGGAGAAGCCCGGCGCATTGCCCAGTTCGACCGCGCCGAGCGTGAAGCCCAACCACGGGAAGAAGCTCAGCCCGATGTCGCCCTTGATCGCGAGCGTGCGCCCGGTCTGCGTCTTGACCAGTTCGGTCAGGCGCTCGCGGTAGTCGTTGGGGTCGAACAGAAAGGCCAGATAGGCGGCCAGCGCAGCCATCACCACCACGAAGGCAAGGACCAGACCGAGAACGAGTCGTAGCGCGGTTTTCATGAGTGCGTCCTGTAACCGGTGGCAGATGCGTCGAGGCTAACAGCCCGATCTTTCCGGAACAAGGCACGGCGCGGGCGTTTTACGCCCTCTTACGAATACCGCCGCGACGCGCGACGCTATATCCTTGCCCGGTGAGCGCTTCGACCCCATCCCGCCCCCATGCCCCGCCGGCGCAGCGCGTCATCAAGGTGCGCCGCGACTACAACCGCTGGGTGGCGCGCGAGACGCTTGAAGACTACGCGCTGCGCTTTACGCCGCGCAGTTTTCGCAAGTGGTCGGAGATGCGGGTGGCCAACACCGCCTTTGGCGCGGCGGCCTTTCTGGTGCTCGAAGCGGTGGGCGGCGCGCTGCTGGTGACCTACGGCTTCTGGAACGCGCTGTGGGCGATCCTCGCCACCGGGCTGATCATCTTCCTCGCCGGCATCCCGATCAGCCAGTACGCCGCGCGCTACGGGCTGGACATGGATCTGCTCACCCGCGGCGCCGGCTTCGGCTACCTCGGCTCGACCATCACCTCGCTGATCTACGCCTCCTTCACCTTCATCTTCTTCGCCCTCGAAGCGGCGATCATGGCCTACGCGCTGGAGCTGGCCTTCGACATCCCGCCAGCGTGGGGCTATCTGCTGTGCGCGCTGGTGGTGATTCCGCTGGTGACCTACGGCGTCACCGTCATCAGCGCGCTGCAGGTGCTCACCCAGCCGCTGTGGCTGGTACTGCTGATCGTGCCCTTCGTGTATGTGCTGAACGAGAATCCCGACGTCTTCGCCGGCATGGTGGCCTACCCCGGCGCCGACGGCGCGCACGGCGACTTCAACGTCTACGCCTTTGGCGCCGCGCTGACCGTCGGCATCGCGCTGATCACCCAGATGGGCGAGCAGGTGGACTACCTGCGCTTCATGCCCGAGCGCACCGCCGCCAACCGCCGGCGATGGACCGCGGCGGTGCTCATCGGCGGCCCCGGCTGGGTGATTCCCGGCGTCCTCAAAATGCTCGGCGGCGCGCTGCTGGCCTATCTGGCGATCAGCCATTCGGTGCCGGCCGAGCGCGCGGTCGACCCCAACCAGATGTATCTGGTGGCCTACGAATATGTGTTCTCGCACCACGAATGGGCGATTGCCGCCACCGCTACGCTGGTCATCATCTCGCAGCTCAAGATCAACGTCACCAACGCCTACGCCGGCTCGCTGGCGTGGTCCAACTTCTTCGCCCGCCTCACCCACAGCCACCCCGGCCGCGTGGTGTGGGTGGTGTTCAACACCTTGATCGCGCTGGTGCTGATGGAGCTCGACGTGTTCCAGGCGCTGGGCCGGGTGCTGGGGCTGTACTCCAACATCGCCATCTCGTGGATGATGGCGGTGGTCGCCGATCTGGTCATCAACAAGCCGCTCGGCCTGTCGCCGCCGGGCATCGAATTCAAGCGCGCCCACCTCTACGACATCAACCCGGTCGGCGTCGGTGCGATGGGGCTGGCCTCGGGGCTGTCGGTGGCGGCCTACTTCGGCCTGTTCGGCCCCGCCGCGCAAGCCTTCTCGGCGCTGATCGCGCTGGTCACCGCGCTGCTCGCCTCGCCGCTCATCGCCTGGGCCACCGGCGGACGCTACTACATCGCGCGACGCGGCGCGGCGAGCACCACCGGGGTGCGCCAGTGCGTGATCTGCGCCGGCGACTACGAATCCGACGACATGGCCCACTGCCCGGCCTACGGCGGCGACATCTGCTCGCTGTGCTGCTCGCTCGACGCGCGCTGCCACGACCAGTGCAAGCCCCACGCGCGCCTCTCCGCGCAATGGACGCGCGCCATGCACCGCCTGCTGCCGCAGCGCCTGTGGCCGTATCTGGACAGCGGGGTGGCGCACTATCTGCTGCTGATGGCGGCGGTGGTGCCGTTTCTGGCGCTGCTCCTCGGGCTGCTCTACTTTCACGAGCTGCGCGTGCTCGGCGACACCGCCGCCGCGCTCGGCCCAGCGCTGCGGCTGACCTTTCTCAAAGCCTTTTCCGCGCTGGTGCTGGTCAGCGCGGTGGTGGCGTGGTGGCTGGTGCTGACCCACAAGAGCCGCCAGGTGGCGCAGGAAGAGTCCAACCGCCAGACCGCCTTGCTGATGCAGGAGATCGACAACCACCGCCGCACCGACGAGGCGCTGCAGCAGGCCAAGCAGGCCGCCGATCTCGCCAATCAGGCCAAGAGCCGCTACATCACCGCGATCAGCCACGAGCTGCGCACGCCGCTCAACTCGATCCTCGGCTACGCCCAGATTCTCGACGGCGACGACGCCATTCCGCCGCAGCGCCGCCAGGCGATCAGCGTGATCCGGCGCAGCGGCGACCACCTGCTGTCGCTGATCGAGGGCACGCTCGACATCGCGCGCATCGAAGGCGGCAAGCTCACCCTCGACACGCGGGCGATGGATTTTGGCGCCTTCCTGCAGCAGATCGTGCGCATGTTCGAAGTCCAGGCGATGCAAAAAGGGCTGCAGTTTGCGTATCAGCCGCAGGGCACGCTGCCGGCGGTGGTGCGCGCCGACGAAAAGCGGCTGCGCCAGATTTTGATCAATCTGCTCGGCAACGCGGTCAAATTCACGCGCCAGGGGCAGGTGCGGCTGTGCGTGCGCCATACGCGCGAGATGGCCACCTTCGACATCGAAGACACCGGCCCGGGCATCTCGCCCGAGGAGATCGAGCGCATTTTCGAGCCCTTCGGCCGCGGCAGCGCCGCCGAAAAAGCCAGCGGCGCCGGGCTGGGGCTGACCATCAGCCGGATGTTCGTCGACGTGATGGGCGGCGAACTGAAGCTCGACAGCACCCCGCAGGTCGGCACCCGCTTCACCGTCCGCCTCTATTTGCCGCGCGTGCACGGGGCCGCCGCGGCGGCCGAGTTGCCGCCGCGCAACCGGGTCGGCTACCACGGCGCGCGACGCCGCATTCTGGTGGTCGACAACACTTCTGATGACCGCGAAATGCTGGTCAACATCCTCGAACCGCTCGGTTTCGAGGTGGCGCAGGCGGGCTCGGGGCTGGAGTGCCTCAAGCTGCTCGGCCATTTCACGCCCGATCTGGTGTTCATGGATCTGGCCATGCCCGGCATCGACGGCTGGGAGACCATTCGCCGCATCCGCAGCGGGCCGCACGCGGCGGTGCCGATCGCGGTGATCTCGGCCAACGCCTTCGACAAGGGGCTGGAGAACGATGTCGCCCTGCCGCCCGAGGATTTCATCCTCAAACCGGTGCAGATGAACGAACTGCTCGACTGGATCGGTCGCCGGCTTGGGCTGGCGTGGATCGACCGCGCCGCCGCGCCCGCGCCCGCCCCCGAGCCCGGCGAAATGACGATGCCCCCCGGCGAGGCGCTCGACGCACTCGCCGACCAGGTGGAAATGGGGTACGTTCGCGGCATCCACGCCCAGCTCGACGCCATTGAAGCGCTCGATCCGCGCTATCGTGCCTTTGCCGGGCAGCTGCGCACGATGGCCAGCGCCTTCCAGTTCGACGCCATCATGAGCCTGATCTCGCAAGATGCCGACCTCTAGCCCCCCCTCCGCCAAGCCGCGCATCGTCCTGATTGTCGACGACATCCCGGACAACCTCTCGCTGCTCCACGATGCGCTCGACGAAGCCGGCTACACCGTGCTGGTCGCCACCGACGGCGCCTCGGCGCTGGCCCGCGCCACCCGCCAGCAGCCCGACGTGATCCTGCTCGACGCCCTGATGCCCGGCATGGACGGCTTCGAGGTCGCGCGCCGGCTCAAGGCCGAGTTCGCCACCCGCCACATCCCGATCGTGTTCATGACCGGGCTGACCGAGACCGAACACGTCGTCGCCGCCTTCGACGCCGGCGGCATCGACTACGTCACCAAACCGATCCGCCCGCGCGAGGTGCTGGCGCGGATCGCCGCCCACATGCTCGGCGCGCGCCAGATGTCGCAGGCGCGCGTCGCGCTCGACGCCTACGGCCAGGCCACGCTGGCGGTCAAGGCGGCCAGCGGCGCGCTGGTGTGGCTGACGCCGCTGGCGCGCAAGCTGGTAGGCGAGTTCGTCGGCCCGGTCAGCGATCGAGCGCCGCGCGAGATCATGCAATGGCTGGACGCCATCGCCAGCGCGCAATCGGCCGGCCAGGCGGTGCTGCCCCTGTCGCTGGCCACCGGCGAGCGGCGGCTGGTGTTCACCCTGCAGGAGCGCACGGCCGACGGCGAGTGGCTGATCAGCCTGCGCGAGGAGTCCGACAGCGCCAGCATCGACGCCCTGATTCCAGCCTTCGGGCTCACCCAGCGCGAGGCCGAAGCGCTGTACTGGGTGATCAAGGGCAAGACCAACCGCGACATCGGCGACATCCTTGGGCTGTCACCGCGCACGGTGCATAAACACCTTGAGCATGTGTTCGCCAAACTGGGCGTGGAAACCCGCACCGCCGCGGCCACACTGGCGATGAACAAGCTCCGCCCAGCGGGCGACTGAGCCTTACCGGCGCCTCCGGTGGCGTAAAAACCACAGCACGCGACATTTTTTGTGCGCCGCACAAATTGCGCTTTACATCGGCAAAAATATCTCTACAATGGAAATTGTGCACTGCAGCAAAAGCCCGATCCGGGCGGCACGCTGACTTTAGCAAAAATCCCGAAACTATCCTCTCAGGAGAATAATGATGATCACCACCGAAAAATTTGTCGCCGCCAGCACCGACGCCCTCGACACCTTCAGCGCCCTGGCCAGCATCCACTTCGACAGCGCCGAGCGCCTCAGCGGCCTGACCTTTGCCGCCGCCCGCAGCACGCTCAGCGACGGCGTCAAGGACGTCCTCGCCCTGTCCAGCGCCAAGGACCCGAAAGCCCTGGTCGGCACCGCGGCCGGCATGGTCGAGCCCGCTCTGACGCGTGGCGTCGGCTACGTTCGCGGCTGCTACGCCATCGCTGCCGACCTGAGCGCATCCGTGAATGCGGTGCTCAGCGTCAAGGTTGAAGCCGCCAACAAGGATCTGGACGTGGCACTGGAAAAGCTCTCGGCCAGCACGCCGGTCGGTGGTGAAGCCGTGGTCTCGATGGTCAAGTCGGCCCGCAGCTCGGCCAACAACGCGATCGAAGAAGCCGCCAAGGCTGCACGCGAAGCCGTCAGCGTTGCCGAGTCGAACATCAACAAGGCCACCGACGCTGCCGTGAAGGCCGCTGCCAAAGCCGCCAAGACCGTCGCTGCCTGACGTACCCCCTACCCCAAGGGCACACCCCGCCCCGCGCAAGCGGTGCGGGGTTTTTTCATGCCGCCGTGGCGCGCACCCGCGGTCGCGCCCCAACCGCCGGCGGCGCGACCAGCGAGAACAGGTCGCGCGGGTCGTCGAGCGTCGGCACCAGCGCCAGCGCCTGACCCAGGCCGTGCGTTTGCGCCTGTTGGTGCAGATAGCGCAGGGTTGAAAAGTCCTCCAGCGCGAAGCCGACCGAATCGAACACCGTCACCGCCGCGGCATCGCGCCGCCCGGCCACCGCGCCGCTGAGCACCTGCCACAGCTCCGTGACCGCGAAATCCGCGCCCATTTGCTGAATCTCGCCCTCGACGCGGGTCTGCTCGGCGAATTCGACCACCACCTGGGCGTTGGCCAGAATGCGCCGGTCGAGCTCGGTCTTGCCGGGGCAATCGCCGCCGATGGCATTGATGTGCGTTCCCGGCGCAATCATGTCGGCGCTCAGAATTGTCGCCCGGCGCTTGTCGGCGGTCACCGTGGTGACGATGTCCGCGCCGCGCACGGCCTCGGCCACGCTCGCGGCGGCGCTCACCCGCAAGCCCGTCACACATGCCAGATTGCGCTGCAGCCGGGCGGTGGCGGCGGGGTCGACGTCGAAGGCGCTGACCGTGTCGATGCCGAGCAGGCGATGGAAGGCCAGACACTGGAACTCACTCTGCGCGCCGTTGCCGATCAGCGCCATGCGCCGAGAATCGGGCCGCGCCATGACGCTGGCGGCCAGCGCCGAGGTGGCGGCGGTGCGCAGCGCGGTGGCGAGCGTCATCTCCGAGAGCAGCAAGGGGTAGCCCGTGGCCACGTCGGCCAGCACGCCGAAGGCCATCACCGTGAGCTTGCCCTCACGCGCGTTGCGCGGGTGGCCATTGACATACTTGAAGCCGTACTGCACCCCGTCGGCAGCCGGCATCAGCTCGATCACGCCACCGGGCGAATGGCTCGCCACGCGCGGCGTCTTCTCGATCTCGGACCAGCGCAGGAAGTCGGCGCGAATCACCTCGGCCAGCTCGGCAATCACCGCCGCCACGCCGCGGCGACGCAACCAGCGTTGCATTTCGGGGACGTCGATGGTGCGGACCATGTCAGCCTCCTCAGGCCAGCGCACAGGCTGCCGGCTGGGCCGCATCGACCCGGCGATCGAGGCGCAGCGTCATGCAGAACGCGCCGCCGCCGGAGAGCATGAACGGCGCCAGATCGACCTCATGCACGCGGTAGCCGCGCGCAGTGAGCGTCGCGCGCAGGCGGTCGGTGCAACGGCTCATCACGATGTCGCGCCCGACGTTGACCGCGTTCACGTTGAAGTGGGCCAGATCCTGGGCGGTGGCTTCGATGCGCTGCGCCGGCGCGACCAAGGCCTCGACGCGCGCCCGCGACGCCGCCGAAAGCGCTGGCGGGTAGTACAGCAGATCGCCGCCAGCGAGCGGGCAGAAGCACACATCGAGGTGATAGGACTGCGCGGTGACCAACTCCAGCGGCACCACCGTGTGGCCGAAATGGGCCTCGATGTGGTCAATCGCCATTCGCGACGAACGCGGCCCCCAGCCGGCCCAGAACAGTCCGCGGTGGGCGTCCCAGATGCAGTCGCCGGCGCCTTCCTGGTAGCAGCCGACCGGCAGCATGGTCACGCTGTTGACCACGCCCTGCGCCTGGAGGCGGCGAAACAGCGCCTCAAACGCGGCCTCCTCGCCCTGACGCTCCGGGTGGCGGAAGCGGGCCACCAACACTCGCCCGTCGAGCACGATCCCGGCGTTGGCCGGAAACACCATGTCCGGCAGGCCCGGTGCGCCTGGCATCACGCTGACCCGGCAGCCGATGGACACCAGTGCGGCGTACAAGGCATCGAAGCCGGCCCGCGCACGCGCCATGTACACGTCGCGTTCGCGCGCCCAGTGCACCGGCTGCATCCATGGATTGATCGCGTAGCGCACGTCGAAGTGGGCCGGGTCTATCAGCAGAATGTGGGCGTCAGAGCGCATGTCGGTTCCTTGAGGTGGGGGCGTACGCTTGAAGTGTGGCCCGTGCACGCTTCAACAAAAAGTCACCACGTTGACTACTATTGAGTCAATGCATACCAAATTGGCAGAAATGACTGACACTCTGAGCAAGCTCGATGACACCGACCACCAGCTGATCGCCTTGCTGCGCGACAACGCCCGCTTGCCCGTCAGCACACTGGCGCAGACGCTGCGGGTGTCGCGCGGCACGGTGGTCAATCGCCTGCGCAAGCTCGAAACCAGCGGCGTGATCAGCGGCTACACGGTGCGCCTCAAGCCAGCCGCCGAGGCACACCGCATCCGCGCCTGGATGGGCATTGAGATCGCGGGCAATACCACTGAAGGGGTGCGCAAGGCACTGCGCGGCGAACCCGCCGTGCACACCTTGCACTCCACCAACGGCCGCTGGGACTTCGTCGCCGAGTTGCGCGCCGACACGCTCGAAGCCTTCGACCGCGCGCTCGGCCGCATCCGCGCCATCGACGGTATCGAGAGCACCGAGACCAGCATTTTGCTGTCGACCTACAAGGCCTGAGCGGGCCGGGGCCTGCGCCGGCGTGGGATAATCGCCGCTTGCCCGTTCGCTCAGGTACCTCCGATGGACATCACCACCCCCGCGCTGCTGTTTCCGGCCATTTCGCTGCTGCTGCTGGCCTACACCAACCGCTTTCTGACCCTCGCCCAGCTCATCCGCCAGCTCGCCGCCGACAAGGCCCCGGACACCATCCTGATCGCGCGCCAGATCCCCGGCCTCAAGCGGCGCATCACGCAGATCAAGTACATGCAGACCTTCGGGGTAATCAGCTTTTTGTTCTGCGCGCTGTCGATGCTGGCCATTTTTGCCGACTACGGCGAGCTCGGCAAAGTACTGTTCGGCGCCTCGATCAGCACGCTCGCGGTGTCGCTGGTGCTGTCGCTGTTCGAAGTCATCATCTCCACCGAGGCGCTGTCGGTGGTGGTCGAAGACCTCGAAGCGCGCACCCCGCCGCCCAATTGAGCCCGCACCCGATCCAGATCAAAGCGCGCCCCGCACCAAAGCGGCACACTCCGGCCCCAAAAGGAGAAAGCCCAATGACCCCATCGCTGCGCGCCGCGCTGGCAACCCTCGCCCTGCTCACCCCGCTGGCCGCCCAGGCCGTGACCTGGCAGGACAATTCGCTCACCTACACCACCAGCAACCGCTTCACCGAGCCGGCCAACCGCAAGCCGGTGCACAAGGACATCCTCGAATTCGTGCATGCCAGCGGCTACAGCCACGGCATCAACCTGCTGCGCGTCAAGATGCTGCGCTCGAGCGGCGTCGACCCGGCCAAGAATGCCACCCACGGCGCTACCGAGTACTACGTGGTGTATCGCCACATGCTGTCGCTGGGCAAGCTGTTCGAGCGCTCGTTTGCGGCCGGCCCGATCCGCGATCTGGCACTCACCGCCGGCTTCGACCTCAACACCAAGGACAACCTGTTCGCGCCGCGCAAACGCCAGCTCGTGATCGGCCCCACGCTGCGCTTCAAGATCGCCCCGCCGGGCTTTGTCGACCTCTCGCTGCTGCTCACCAAGGAATGGAATCACTGCGGCCTGCCGCCGTGCAAGGCGCCGGGCAATACCGAATACATCGGCTTCGACGCCTTCCCGATGGCGCATGCGGCGTGGCGGATTCCGTTTGCGCTGGGCGGCACGCCGCTGCGTTTCGAAGGCTTTGCGGCGCACCTGTTCCGCCGCGGCGACGACTATCTGGGCAAGCACGTGGGCGAGGAGACGCTGATCCGCACCGCACTGATGGCCGACGTGGGCGCCGCGCTGGCCTCGCGCCCGAACACCGTGTTTGTCGGCGTGGGCTACGAGCTGTGGCGCAACAAATTTGGCAACCACAGCATCCCCGGCGTGGATACCAACGCCCCGACCCTGCACCTGCGCTGGCAGTTCTGAGGCTCAGAAAAGCTGCATCACCTGCTCGATGGTGGTGGCGATGACCTTGTCCATCATCCGGTTGGTCTGCGCGTCGCCAAGCGCGCGGATCAGGATGTAGATCACCGCCAGCCCGATCACCAGCGAAAACGCCTTGCCGAGCCGCCCGGCCAGCCAGCGCCCCAGTCCGCCGCGGGCGGATGTCGCGGGCGCGTCGCGGTAGGCCTCGCGCGCGGCGTCGATTTCGTCGCGCAGCACGGCGCCCAGATCGCGCGGCGCAGCGGCGCTTCGGCGATGACGCGCCAGCGCGGGCGAGAGCCGGCCCAGCTGCTCCGCCAGCTGATCGACGTTTTCGCGCCAGCGCTGATCGCTCACGCTGAACGCCTGCCGCCCCGCCAGCGGGCGCAGCGAGCTGGGCAACTGGTCTGGCCACGGCATGGCCGCCCCGCCAACCAGCACCGGCACCACCGCCACCTCGCGCGCCAGCGCCCGCTCGATCTCGCGCCGCACCCAGTCATCGGCCAGCCCCAGCCGCCGCTCGCCCGCGCTGTTCTTGGCATCGAGCCAGTCCCCACCGATCACCACCAGCACCACCTCGGCCTCGCTCAGGCGCGCTTCGAGATGGGTGGCAAAGTCGACACCGGCCGGAATCTCGCGATCGCGAAACACACGCGCATCACCAAAGATTTCCGACAGATCGTCTTCCAGACGGCCGGCAAAGCCCTGGCTGTCGTCGCGTCGATAACTGATGAAAATGGCACCCATATGCGCAGGATAGCAACCCCGCCGGCCGCACGGCTACGCCAATCGCGTATCCTCGCCGCTTTGCCCGACACACCCCCACGCCATGCCGCCCGACCAGCCCGACCTCGCCCACGAATGGGCCACGCTGCAAAACAATATCGAACAGTACGAACGCAACAGCCTACTGATCAAACTCGTCGCGGTGACGCTGGGACTGCTCCTCGCGGCGTTCGGCCCGGCGCCGCTGGGCATCGGGGCGGTGCTGGTGCTGTGGCTGCAGGAGGGGATTTTTCGCACGTCGCAGGCGCGCCTCGGGGCGCGCATTGAAATCATCGAAGCACGCGCGCGCAGTGACGCCGGCAGCACGGCGGCGTTTCAGTTGCACACCGACTGGCACGCACAACGCCCGGGGACCGCGGGCTTGCTCGCCGAATACGCCCGCAACGCGCTGCGCCCAACGGTGGCATATCCGTACGCCGTACTGCTCATGCTGACCGGCCTGGTGCTGGCGCTGGGCTGAGCCGGCGCGACCTATTCTGTGACCTTGCCCCGGCTGGCCTTGAGCTGGCCGCGCCGCGTCTTGCCATCGAGCCGCCGCCGCTGGGAGGCGCGTGTGGGCTGCGTCGCGCGGCGCGTTTTGGGCACATGCATGGCCTGCACCACCAGCGCCCGCAGCCGCGCCAAGGCCTCGGCACGGTTGGCCTCCTGGGTACGCGCGGTCTGAGCCTTGATCACCACCACCCCGCCGCGGGTGATGCGCTGGTCGCCGAGGCACAGCAGGCGCGCCTTGATTGCACCGGGCAGCGACGAGGCGCCAATGTCGAAACGCAGATGGATCGCCGAGGCGACCTTGTTCACATTCTGCCCACCCGCGCCCTGGGCACGGATTGCGGTACACGCGATTTCGGCCAGCGGAATCGCCACCGCGGCGCTGATCCGCAATTGCGCGCCGGCGTCCGGCCCGCCGAATTCAATGGCATCATCCATGATCTGTTCCCATCGCGTACCCCGTCGCGCCAGAGTCGCGCGCAGGATGCACCACCGTAACGACATCGCCGGTTTCCTTCAATGCCCCAGCGCCCCGCCCCGATCGATCTGACCGCCGACACCCTCGCCCATTACGAGGACTGCGCCGAGGCGTTCCGCGAGGGCACGCGCGACCACGACGTGCGCCAGAACATCGACGCCCTGCTTGGCGCGATCGAGGCCGCCGCACCGTTCACGATCCTCGATTTCGGCTGCGGCCCGGGGCGCGATCTGGCCACGTTCAACGCCCGCGGTCACCACGCCATCGGTCTCGACGGCGCCGAAGCCTTCGTCAAGATGGCACGGCGCGACACCGGCTGCGAGGTGTGGCACCAGAATTTCATCGCGCTCGACCTGCCCCGCGCGCACTTCGACGGCGTGTTTGCCAACGCCTCGCTGTTCCACACCCCACGCGCCGCCGCCCCACACGTACTTGCCGCGCTGTTCGACACCCTCAAACCACGCGGCGTGCTGTTCTGCTCCAACCCCCACGGCAACAACCAGGAAGGCTTCGCCGGCACACGCTACGGCTGCTACTACGACCTCCCCGCCTGGCAGGCGCTGGTCCGCGACGCAGGATTCACCGAGATTTGCCACTATTACCGCCCCCCCGGCCGGCCGCGCCGCGAGCAGCCGTGGCTGGCCACGGTATGGCGTAAACCGGCCTGACATCCGCCGCCACGCACCGCGGTGCAGCACGCGCATCCCTGCAGGCTGACGCACCCCTGAAATATTTTTCGCTACATCTCGCGATGACGTCCGGTAGACCCGTTTCGGGTACGCAGTGCACCATTGCACCAAGCCGTGTCAGCTTTTTTTACAGAAATTGACCGGACTGTAAAACCGCCCATCCATATCGCCTAGGAAATTGTTTTAATTCAACAATTTCGTCAACCGGGCATGTTTTATGCATTTGTGTACTGCAAACGGACAAATGCAGGCCGCCCGAACATACCGACACCTTGTCGGCGAGCGCCGCCCCCGTTTTTTGTGCACTTGCATCACCGCGCCGGTCACTGAAAATGCATAACGGGTATACGAATTGCGGCGCGAAGTGACTGACTCAACCGCGCGCCGGCCACTACCGCCGATGCTTTTGGACGCAGGAGATCGAACGTGAACTCGACGAACCGGAAATTCCAGAAAAACCTTGTCGCCCCCTTGTGTGCCATCGCACTGGCCGGGTGCTCGTTCGCCCCGTTTGGTCAGCACGCCGCCACACCCCCCGACACGTCGCCGAAAACACGGGTGTTCTTCGACCCCCTGTCCGGCGCAACGTACCAACTGGCGATGGCCGAACCGCTCTCGAAGCGCGCATTCCCGCCGGTCAGGATCGCCGCCACCACGCGTGACGAAAGCCTGCTCTACCCGGTCCCCGACACCCGCACCGACGCCGCCCCTGCGGTGGCCCTCATTGCACAACCGAAACAGCCGGTCGCCGCGCGGGCACCGCAAGCCGTGGCCAGCCTCGACAGCGCACCGCCCACCCCCTTGCAGCTCGATCACGCCTTCGCCTCGATCACGCGCATGGTGCCGTTTGCCATCAACCGCGCCCAACTCGGGCCGATCGGCCGCAAGGCAGTGAACGAGTTGATTCCGATTGCACAGGCGGCGCGCGAGGTTCACGTACGCGGACGCACCGATGCCAGCGGCAATGCGCACCTCAACGAAACGCTGGCCAATACGCGCGCACACACCGTCGCCTCGGCCTTCATCGACGCCGGCATTGCGCGCGACAAGATTTCGACCAGCGAGTGCATCGACTGCTATGTAGCCACCAACGATACCGCCGCCGGACGGCGCATGAATCGCCGCGTCGATGTCGAGATGGCGCTGCCCAAAGCGATGATTGCGCAGCTCCCGGCACCGGTCTATGCACTCGAAACACCCCCGCTGATCATGGCCCGCACGCTGACCTATCCGGTCACCTCCGCGCGGCGTTGAGCAGCCTCAAAAAACAACAATAAATACAAAAACTTGAAAGCAGCCCCCAACCGAGCACCGAAGGACACACCAATCGAAACCCCAGCATAGGGGAGGTCAGCGTGCAGCACAGAGACGTTCTGGTCTATGACGTAGAGGGAGACATCGCGGCGCTGCTCAAGCACCGCGAAGGCAACACCTGGCGCTTTCGCCATGTGCGCGATCTGGATGCCGCGGTGCAGGCCCAGGCAGAGGCGCCGTGCCTGGTCGGGATCGCGGTCATCAACGGCAACCACGAGGGCCTGCCCACCGGTTTGCCGCGGCTCACCGGCGCGGCGCCGAGCGAGTGGATCGCAGTGGTCGAGCCGCGCACGCTGGACGACTATCGGATGCGTCCGTGCATCGTCCACAACTTCCACGACTTCCACACCCTGCCGACCGACGACGAGCGCCTGCTGCTCACGCTGGGCCACGCCTACGGCAAAGCCGCGGTACGCGCCCAGCTGCATGCCCGCCAGGAGCAGGACCGGCGCTTTGGCATGATCGGCCGCAGCGCCGCCATGCAAGCGCTGTACCGCCAACTCGACAAGGTGGTGAAAGTGGACGTGCCGGTGCTGCTGAGCGGCGAATCGGGGGCCGGCAAGGAATTGGTGGCGCGCGCGATTCACGCCTACTCGGCGCGTTCGGGCGGACCGTTCGTGGCCATGAACTGCGCCGCGGTGCCAGCCAGCCTGATCCAGTCGGAGCTGTTCGGCCACGAAAAGGGCGCGTTCACCGGCGCCCAGCAACGCAAGATCGGCAACATCGAAGCGTCGGCTCGCGGCGTGCTGTTCCTCGACGAGATCGGCGACCTGTCGCCCGACCTGCAGACCAACCTGCTGCGCTTCTTGCAGGACATGAACATCGTGCGCGTCGGCGGCACCCAGTCGATCCCGGTCGACACCCGCGTGGTGGCGGCGAGCAACGTCGACCTCTCCGCCGCCGTCGCCGACGGCCGCTTCCGCGCCGACCTGTTCTACCGCCTCAACGTGGTGCACATTCACGTGCCCCCGCTGCGCGAGCGGCGCGAAGACGTGCGCGCAATCGCCCAGTCGGTGTTCAACGCCAACGTGTCGATCAAGAGCCGCCGCCTGACCGGCTTCAGCGAAGCGGCGCTGTGCGCGATGGAAAACTACGACTGGCCGGGCAATGTGCGCGACCTCATCAACCGCGTGCGCCGAGCCATGATCATGTGCGACGGCGCCCATATCCAGCCGGCCGACCTGGGCATCGGCAGCCCGGCCTCGGCCGGTCACGACTTCATGACCCTCGAAGGCGCACGCACCCAACTCGACCGCGAGGTGGTGCTCGACTGCCTGCGCCAGAACCACGCCAACGTTTCCCGCTCCGCCCGCCAGCTCGGCATCTCGCGGGGCACGCTCTACCGCCTGATGGCGCGCCTGGGCATCCAGAACGGCAGCCGCCCGAACGCACATCCGGCCAGCACATCGGCAAATCACGACCAGGGAGCCCATAAATGAAAAAACGCAAACCACGCTCGCGCCAGACTTGCTGCTCGGCCGCGCTGATCACCGCGCTGGGCTGCGCCCCGACCCTCCCCGCGCTGGCCGCCGACACCGCGCCCGAGGCCGGCCCCAGCTATGGTGAGCTCAAGCAGATGCTGATCGAACAAACGCGGCGGCTCGACGCGCTGCGCCAGCAGATGCAGCAGGAAGAAGCCCGCCTCAACGAGATGCGCCGCGAAGTCGGGCTGGAGCGCCTCGGCACGCTGCGCGCCACCGGCCCCGGCGACCAGGCCGCCAACACCCCGCAGCCGGTCGGCCAGCGCCCGCCCGAAACGCAGCGCAGCGAGTCACCGCCGGTGGCGCAGATCTTCGACCAGCCCGGCATCCTCACCCCACCCGGCACGCTCATCCTCGAGCCCTCGCTGCAGTACTCCTACGCCTCGACCAACCGCGTCGCGCTGGTCGGCTACACCGTGATCCCGGCGCTCACCATCGGCCTGATCGACGTGCGCGAGGTCAAACGCAACACCTGGACTGCGGCACTGACCGCCCGCACCGGCCTCACCAACCGGCTGGAGGTCGAAGCCAAACTGCCCTGGGTCTATCGCTCGGATGACTCCATCCGCCGACCACTGGCCAGCCCGAGCAGCAACGACCAGGTGTTCAATTCCGACGGCAGCAAAATCGGCGACGTCGAATTCACCGCCCGCTACCAGCTCAACCCCGGCGGACCGATGGAGCCGATCTACGTCGCCTCGCTGCGCTTCAAGACCCGCACCGGCTCCGACCAGTTCGACACCACCTCCATCCGCGTCGTCCCCGGTTTCAGTGCCTATCAAAAGGAACTGCCCACTGGCTCGGGCTTCTACTCGCTGCAACCCGGCGTCACCTTCCTGTTCCCGTCCGATCCCGTGGTGTTCTTCGGCGGCATCAACTACCAATACAGCTTCAAGCGTTCCGATCTGACGCTGGCCGAAGACGATGGCAACGGCAACGTCAGTTTTGTCAAGGTCGACTCCGTCCAGCCCGGCGGCGTACTGGGCTTCAACTTCGGCATGGGGCTGGCGCTCAACGACCGCTCCTCGTTCAGCGTCGGCTACGATCACGCCTCGGTCGGGCGTACGCGCATCAATGGCGACCCCGACCCGCTGGGCGTGCGCATCCAGCTCGGCACGCTGATGTTCGGCTACGCCTACCGCTTCTCGCCGGTGCGTTCGCTCAACGTCTCACTCGGCGTCGGCGTCACCCGCGACACCCCCGACCTGACGCTCACCGTGCGCCTGCCAATGACGCTGTAGGCCCGGCGTCAACCGCGTTTCGGGCGAGGCCCATCCTCGCCCGAATGCGCCAGCATCCATTCAAAAAAAGAGGAAAAAATGAACGACCCGCCGGAGACTGAATGTCGGCGGGTCGTTTGCTGACCGTTTCCCTTCGGGCCGAGTCGCCCCGAACCGGTCGGCGAAAACGGTCGTCGGAGCGACGCAGCGGCCGTCAGAGCGACGCAGCCGTCGTCTCAGCGACGCAGCGAGTTGATCACGCCTTCGCGAATCGCGGCATTGAGATTCATCGCACGCAAAACCTGCAGGCTATTGGCGGATGCGCTGACCTCGGTCAGCACCTGAATGCGCTGACCATCGAGCGTGTTCTGGATGATCGTGGTCATCGCGTCGTTGCCCACCACGCTGGCACTGCTGACCACATTGCCGGCGCCACTTTGCACCACGGTGACCGGCACCGTGGCCACCGTCGGCGCATCCTGTACCGGCGACACCACCTGCACCGACGTGGCCGTCTGCGCAGGCATGCCCGAGGAGGCGGTCGACGTCGGTGTCGCGACGGTCTCGGTCGCCACCATCGGCTGACTCACGCTCGGCGCCCCGACGGGCGCATCGCTCACCACCGGCGCAACGCTTGCCGGCGTCGCGGCCGCCACCGGCGCGGCATTCACCGGCGCCTGGGCCAGCGCTGCCGCACTCGCGGCCTCGGCCTGCGCCTGCGCCGGACTGACGGTGTTGATGGTGGTGGTCCGCAGGCCCACCGACTGCAACTGCGCCGCCACTTGGGCCTGAATCTGTGAATTCAGTGCGGCGGCGGAATCGATCATGGTGGTGCGCGTGGCGTTGACCCGCTCGGCCACCGACTGGCGCAGCTGCTCGATGTTGAGCACCGTGCGCGCCACCAGCTCGCCGTTGACCAGCACCGACTGCTCAAGCCCGAACGACAGCCGCAGTTGCAGCTGCGGCATCTCGAAGCCGCCACGCACTTCGGCCAGCCGCTCGGCACTCATCACGCGCCAGGTCGGCGGCGCAGCGAACGCGGTCAGCGCGTCGCCCTGCGCCGCCACCGGCGCGGCGACGCACACCATCAGCGCCGCCAAGCCCCCCGACCAAGGCCTGAATCGGTGATTGGAACCCATTTTCACCCTCCTCCCCGCGCCGGCGACCCGCGAGCCACCGCACAGGGCAACGCATCTGTGACGTTCAGAAGTCGCCCGCCGAACGCATGAATTGCACCATGTCGAGCGGCGCGCGCAGCCCGACCTCAATCGGCGCACGCGGCGCCACGCGCCAGTCCGCCGCGAGGTTGAAGCGCGCGGCGTCTTGATGATCGCGAATCACGAACAGGATTTTCTCCTTCGCGATGCGCTCGAAGCGCTCGCGCGACATGGCGCGCGTGCCAAAGGCCGGGTCGCCGAGCAGGACCCGCCCGTCACGCAGCCCCTTGACCACCACAAAGTGGTTGTAACCGTTCTCGCTGACCAGCGTGATCGCCGGAATGCCGATCTGCTCGAGCGCCTCCAGCGGCGCCTCAAAGCCGTCGGCCTGATAGCCCTGCGCGGCCAGATAGTGCTTCATGTCGAGTAGCGAGAAGCCCTCGCGCCGGATCTTGGCCTGATCGCCGGCACGGAACATCGCCACGAACACCGCCTGCTCGCTGACCGGCCTGCCGTAGTGATGGGTCAGCAAGGTCGCGAGCGCCGCCGAACCGCAACTGAAGTCATACTGCTGGCGCAGCGTCGACAAGTGGCGCGCCTCTTTCAGGCTGGTCACCTGCAGGGTGTAGGGACCGACCACGTCGATCGGAAAACTCAGCCGATCGGCCAGTACGCCGGGCACAAGGCACAGCAGCGCAAGACCACTCAGGAGCGGCCTGAGCAGCCGCCGCAGAACCGGAAGCAGGCACATGCGGGCTACTCCAGCCGGATGTTCACGATCGTGGCGTTCTGGATCAGCACGTTGTTGCCCGAGTTCTGCACCACCGTCGCCAGACCGGCGTTGCCGCTGAGCGAACCGTCGGTAACGATGTTCTGCCCCGTCACCAGGTTCGAAGCATGGTTACCTGCGACGACGCCGTCCAGGTCCATGTCGTTGAGCGTTTCGGTACCGCCGCGGCGCTTCTCCAGCGCACTGTCGGCCACCGGCGC
The DNA here is from genome assembly GCA_020445945.1 of Rhodocyclaceae bacterium. Taxonomy (GTDB): domain Bacteria; phylum Pseudomonadota; class Gammaproteobacteria; order Burkholderiales; family Rhodocyclaceae; genus Nitrogeniibacter. The sequence continues at coordinate 3,740 of JAGRFQ010000069.1, read as the reverse complement.
CGTCCCCAGGCTCATCAGGGGCGCGGCTGCGGGCGTCGGGCTCAGAAAGCCCTCCGGCTCGTCGGGCTCGGCCTGCGCCGGCACGGCCCAAACCATCACGGGCAGCGCGACTGCCAACACGCGCCCGAGTACTGAAATCTGTAGTCGAGACATGACTGTCCCTCCTTTCGCGCACGCACCGGCCAGCCGCGGCATCTGCCACGGCCGGCCGGCTCACACGCTTATCGGCCGACGTTCAAGTTGGCCTGTACGTTGACGCTCTGCTGCACCAGTGAGGACATCCCGGAGTTCTGGCTCGAGACCACAATCCCCGCCCCGTTGGTGAAGCTGTTGGAGATGGCATTGGACATGTCGAACACGCCCGCGGTCACGCTGACCATGCCACCGGCACCGCCATCGCCGCCGGACCCGCCGATGGCACCGTTGCCGACCCCGGCCACGCCGTTGCCGCCCTGGCCACCTTCGCCGGTGCCGCCCTGGCCACCCTGGCCACCGCTTGCGCCAACCGCGCCGGTTGCACCGCTACCGGCCGTCGCGCTGCCGTTGCTGGCGGTCGACGTTGCCCCGCCATTGGTTGCACTGCCGTTGCTGGCTGCGCCACCGTTGCCGCCTGCGCCACCGGCATTGGACGCCGTACCGCCGGCGCCACCGTCGCCCGAGTTGTTCTGGGCCATACCGCCGCTGCCGCCGTTGCCCGCGGCCGCATTACCGACGCCGCCGTTGCCGACTGCGCCCGCGCCGCCCTGGGCCGTACCGCCGGCACTGGCGGCGTCACCGCCAATCCCGCCGTCCGCTGCGGCACCCGCACCGGCCAGCCCGCTGGTGCCGGCTGCGCCGCCGCCTGCGGTGTTGGTGGCACTGGCGCCGACCGCACCTTGCGCACCGGCTGCGCCGGCACCCGCGGTGTTGGTGGCTGCTGCGCCGGCACCGGCATTGGCACCGGCCGCACCATCGCCGCCAGTGCCGGTCCCGGCACCGCCGGTCGAGGTTGCCATCGCCCCATTGGCCGA
>JAGRFQ010000069.1:0-2639 GCA_020445945.1 Rhodocyclaceae bacterium | reverse complement strand
CCCGCCGCCTGCACCGGTGGTGTTGCCGGTGTTGCCACCGTCACCGTTGCCGCCGCTCGAGCCTTCACCGCTGGCCATGCCGCCGTTGCCTTGCGGGCCGGTCACGCCGCCTTCGCCGCTGCCGCCGCCGGCGCTGTAGCCGGACGATGCCGTGCTCGCGCCGGCTGCGCCGCCGTCGTTGTCGCTGGCGCCGCCGGTGGCCGAATCGGTCCCGGTTGCATAGCCGCCATCGGCATGCGTCCCGGCACCGGACCAGGCACCATTGCCGGTCCCTGCAGCACCGTTGCCGCCGTCACCGCCTGCGCCGCCGCTGCCGCCGGTGGCACTCATGGTCGAGCCGCCGTTGCCGCCGGACCCGCCATCGCCACCATCGCCACCCGTGGCATAGCCGGTGTTGCCACCGCTGCCGCCGGTTGCGCCGCCAGAGTTGCCGCCGTCACCGCCACCGCCAGCACCACCGTAACCACCAGTGGCGCTGCCGCCGGCTCCGCCGTTGGCCATGCCGCCGGCCCCGCCGACACCCGTGCCGCCGGTGCCGTTGCCGCCATTGCCGGCGCCGCCCATGCCGCCATTGGCGGTGGCGTCACCGGAGCGGCCGCCGTTGGCACCCTGGGCGCCGCTCGCGGCCCCCCCGTTGCCACCGTTACCGGCCGTTGCGCCGCCGTTGGAGGCACCGCCGTTGGTGGCATCGCCCGCGGTGGCGGAGCCATTGGTGGCGTAGCCGCCGTAGCCGCCGTTGCCACCGTTGCCACCGTCGCCACCGTCACCGGCATTGCCACCGTTGCCGCCGGTGCCGTTGCCGCCGGTACCGTTGCCGCCATAACCCGCACCACCGGCGCCGCCATAGCCGCCGCTCGCGCCGTTTGCGTTACCCGAGTTGGTGACGACGTTGCCGATGTTGTTGATCTGGTTGTCGGTTACGGTGCCGGACAGCTTGCTGATCGCCAGCGCCTTGGAGGTATTGAAGGCATTGGCGAAGTTGCTGGTTGCCGTGCCTCCGTTGTTGGCCGCGGCATTGCCGTAGTCCTGCGCCGATGCGCTGCCGGCGTTGTCGCGGTTGTTGCCTGTGCTCTTGTCGTTGTCGGTGTCGGTCGCCGCCTGATTGCCCGAGCCCACGGTGGTCTGTGAGTACTCGTTGGCGTTGGGTCCGTCCCCCTGGGTGTTGTCTGCCGTGGCGGTCTGGGTCACGGTATCGCCGCCGCCACCGCGGCCGGCGTTTTCACCATTGACCACCGGGTTGGCAAACACCGGGGCTGACAGGCCGAAGGCCAGCGCCAGGGCGGATGACATGAGTGTGAGTTTCATGACTGTTTCTCCTGTCGCGTGATCAGCGGCCGACGTTCAGGTTGGCCTGAACGTTGACACTCTGCTGAACCAGTGAAGACATGCCGGAGTTCTGGCTCGACACCATCACCCCCGCGCCATTGGTGAAGCTGCCGCTGATCGCGTTGGACATGTTGAACATGCCGCCATCGACCATCAGCGTGCCGCCAGCACCGCCTGCGCCGCCCTGACCGCCGGTTGCGCCGTTGCCGACCCCACCGGTGCCCTGGCCGCCCGTGCCGCCCTGGCCGACGCCACCGTCGCCACCCTGGCCGCCTTGTGCGCCGGCTGCTGCCACCGCACCTTCGCCGCCAGTCGCGCTGCCGTTGGTGGCCGAAGAGCTGGCGCTGCCGTTGGTGGCGCTGCCGTTGGTGGCCATGCCGCCTTCACCGCCTGCGCCGCCGGTGTTGCTGGCCGTGCCGCCTGCGCCGCCAGCACCGCTGGCGTTGGTTGCTACACCACCAGCCCCGCCAGTACCAACCGCGCCGTTGCCTTCGCCGCCATTGCCGACTGCGCCGGCCCCGCCGGTGCCGGTTGCACCTGCGCTCGAGGCCACGCCGCCTGCCGCGCCGGCCGCTGCCGCGCCGGCACCGGCGTTACCGCTGGAGCCCGTCGCGCCAGCACCGCCGGCGTTGCTGGCGGTTGCGCCGGCTGCGCCCACGGCACCCCCGGCACCTGCTGCCGCGGTGTTGGTTGCGGCCGCGCCATCAGCCCCGGCTGCGCCGGCCGCACCGCTGCCGCCCGTGCCGCTACCGGCACCGCCGGTTGCCATCGAGGCTGCCGTATCGGCGTTGCCGCCGCTGGCCGTTGCGGTACCGGAGCTACCGTTGCCTGCCGTGCCTGCGGCGCCGCCGCCTGCACCGGCCGTGCTGTCTGCGGCAACGTCGCCGCTCGCGCCACCTGCACCGGTCGTATTGCCGGCGTTGGTGCCGCCACCATTGCCGCCTGAACCGGCCTCGGTACCTGCACCGCCGTTACCCTGCGGGCCGGTCGAACCGCCCATGCCTGAGGTGCCGCCGGTGGTACTACCCGCGGTCGCCATCGACTGGCCACCCATGCCGCCATCGTTGGACGACTCACCGCCCGTGCCGGTCGAGGCTGCGCTCGACGTGCCACCGTTGGCGTCGGTGTGCGCCCAGCCCTTGCCGCCGGTACCGGTGCCTGCGGCGCCATCGCCGCCGGTGCCACCGTCACCGCCGCTGCCGGCCATGGCGTTGCCCGTGCTGCCGCCGCTGCCGCCATCACCGCCGCTGCCGCCGCTGCCGCCGGACGCGTTGCCGGTCGTGCCGCCGCTGCCGCCATTGGCGTAGCCGCTG
>JAGRFQ010000068.1:7612-29064 GCA_020445945.1 Rhodocyclaceae bacterium | reverse complement strand
GCAGCCGCGCCGTGCCGGCGGGCACCGTGGGCGGGCGGATCGCCGGCACCCACAGGCCGCGCTGCCACAGCGTGTTGGCGGCGGCCAGCGCGGCGGCGTTGTCGCCGATGAGCAGCGGCTGGATCGGGGTGCGCGAAGGCAGCCAGCGCATGCTTGTGTCGCGCACCCCGGTGCGCAGTTGGGTGCGCAGGGCGTCGAGCCGGGCGCGGCGATGGTCGCCGGCTTCGATCAGGTCAAGCGCGGTGAGCAGCGCGTGGGCCACGGCCGGCGGTGCGCCGGTGGTGAAGATGTAGGTGCGCATGGTCTGCATCAGCCATTCGATCACCTCGCGCTGGCCGGCCACGAAGGCGCCGGAGAGCCCGGCCGCCTTGCCCAGCGTGCCGACCAGGATCAGCCGCCAGTGCGCCAGCCCCGCTTCGGCGAGGCTGCCGCGCCCCTGCGGGCCGAGCACGCCGAAGCCGTGCGCGTCGTCCACCACCAGCCACGCGTCATGCGCTTCGGCCAGCGCCAGCAGTTCGGCCAGCGGGGCGACATCGCCCTCCATGCTGAATACGCCGTCGGTGAGGATCACCTTGCGCGGCGCCGCGCTGGCGGCCAGCGCGCGGCCCAGCGCGGCGGTGTCGGCGTGGGCATAGCGGTGATGGCTGGCGCGCGCGAGCAGCGCGCCGTCGACCAGCGAGGCGTGGTTGAGGCGGTCGGCAAAGATCGCGTCGCCGCGCCCGGCCAGCGCCGCGGCGATGCCCATGTTGACCATGTAGCCGGTGGAAAAATACAGCGCCCGCTCGGTGCCGGTGAATTCGGCCAGCCGCGCTTCGAGCGCGTCGTGCACGGCGTAGTGGCCGCTCACCAGATGCGAGGCGCCGGCGCCCGCGCCCCAGCGCGCGGCCCCTTCGGCCAGCGCGGCGATGAGCGCGGGCTCGGCGGCGAGACCGAGATAGTCGTTGCTGCAGAAGGCGAGCATCTCGCGGCCGTCGATGGTCACGCGGGGGCGGCAGGGCGTGTCGAGGGTGCGGCGACGGCGCAGCAGCGCCTGCGCATCGCGCGCAGCGAGGGCCTCGCGCAGGCGGTCGAGCTGGCTCATGCGCCGCCGAGTGCCGTATCCAGCGCGCGGCGCGCGGCGCCGACGAGCCGCGCGATGTCGTCTTCCTCGACGATGTAGGGCGGCATGAAGTACACCGTGTTGCCGAGTGGGCGCAGCAGCGCGCCGGCGTCGAGCGCGGCGCTGAAGAAGCGGGTGGAGAAATCCGCCTGATCGGTGTCGACGTCGAACGCCAGAATCATGCCTTGCTGGCGCAGGTGGCGCACCGCGGGGTGCCCGGCGAAGGCGGCGCTGGCGTGCTCGCCGAGCCACGCCGCGCGGCCGCGGTTGGCGGTGAGCACGTCGTCGGCGGCGAAGATGTCGAGCGTCGCCAGCGCGGCGCGGCAGGCCAGCGGGTTGCCGGTGTAGGAGTGGGAGTGCAAAAAGCCGCGGGTGAGGTCGTCGTGATAGAAGCAGTCGAAGATGGCGTCGCGGGTGAGCACCAGCGACAGCGGCAGGTAGCCGCCCGAGATGCCTTTCGAGAGGCACAGGAAGTCCGGCCAGATGCCGGCCTGCTCGCAGGCGAAGAAGGTGCCGGTGCGGCCGCAGCCGACGGCGATTTCGTCGGCGATGAGGTACACGTCGTACTGGTCGCACAGTTCGCGCGCGCGACGCAGGTAGTGCGGGTGGTACATGACCATGCCCGAGGCGCCCTGCACCAGCGGCTCGACGATCAGCGCGGCGATCTCGTGGTGGTGGTGTTCGAGGTGGCGGGCCAGCGCCCGGGCGGCGCGTTCGGCCACCTCTTCGGCCGATTCGCCGGCCTCGGCCGCGCGCGCGTCCGGGCTGGGCACGGTGTGACCGCTGCGCACCAGCGGGGCGTAGGCGTCGCGGAAGAGGGCGACGTCGGTCACCGCCAGCGCGCCGACGGTTTCGCCGTGGTAGCTGCCGGCCAGACTGACGAAACGGCTCTTGCCGGTTTCGCCCTGGTTGCGCCACGCGTGCATGCTCATCTTGAGCGCGATCTCGGTCGCCGAGGCGCCGTCGGAGGCATAAAAGGCGTGGCCGAGCGCGCCGCCGGTGAGCGCCGACAGCCGCTCCGACAGCTCGACCACCGGGCGGTGGGTGAAGCCGGCGAGCATGGCGTGTTCGAGCGTTTCGAGCTGTTCGCCGATGGCGTCGTTGATGCGCGGGTTGCAGTGGCCGAAGAGGTTCACCCACCACGCGCTGATGCCGTCGATGAAGCGTCGCCCGTCGGCGTCTTCGAGCCAGATCCCTTCGCCGCGTACCAGCGGCACGAGCGGCAGGGTTTCGTGACTCTTCATTTGCGTACACGGGTGCCACACGGCACGCCGGGAGCGATCGAGGAGGCTGGACGAAGTCATGGTGGCGACCGGAAAGATGCGGTGAACGCGCAATGGTCCGGGATCGGTGCAAGGCTGTCAAACCGCCGCGGTGCGCGTGATGGCGGCCGCATTTGCTACCATCGCGATCATCGCTCGACCTCTATATACAGGCTGCCACCATGCGTTTTGTGATCTCGCCCGCCAAGTCGCTCGACTACGACACCCCGCCGCCCACGCGGCGCCACACGATGCCGGAATTTCTCGACCAGTCGGCCGAGCTGATCGACGTGCTGCGCACGTATGCGCCGGCGCAGATCGCCGATCTGATGCATCTGTCGGATAAGCTCGCGGCGCTCAATGTGGCGCGCTACGGCGCGTGGTCGCGCCCGTTTACGCCGAAGAACGCCAAGCCCTGCGCGTTTGCCTTCAACGGTGACGTGTATGACGGGCTGGACGCCGGCTCGCTCGACGCGGGCGGCATCGATTACATGCAGACCCATCTGCGGATTCTGTCCGGCCTCTACGGCGTGTTGCGCCCGCTCGACCTGATGCAGCCCTACCGGCTGGAAATGGGCACCCGGCTGGCGACGCCGCGCGGCAAGAATCTGTATGCCTTCTGGGGCGATGGGCCGACGACGGCGATCAACGCCGAGCTGGCGCGGGCGAAATCGGCGGTGCTGGTGAATCTGGCCTCGGAGGAGTATTTCAAGGTGATCCGCGTGCGCGCGCTCGCCGGGCGGGTCGTGACGCCGGTGTTCGAGGACTGGAAGGGCGGTCGCTACAAGGTGATCAGCTTCCGCGCCAAGCGTGCGCGCGGGCTCATGGTGCGCTACGCGATCGACCATCGGCTGAGCGCGGTCGATGGCTTGAAAGGCTTCGACCGCGCGGGCTATGCCTTCGATGCTGCGGCGTCGGAGGAGGATCGTTGGGTGTTTCGCCGCCGCGCGGCCTGAGCGCGGCGCATCGGGAGTTCTCATGTCAGTCAAGATCAGTTGCAACTTCGACAGCGGCAGCATCGAGGTGGTGAGCGCGCAGGCGCCGGACGCGATCCGGCTGCGTTTGCGCGCGGACAACGCGTCGGACTTCTACCAGTGGTTCCACTTCCGCGTGCATGACGCCGCCGGCGTGGCGCTGCGGATGGTGTTCGAGAATGCGGCGGGCGCGGCCTTTCCCGATGGCTGGCCGGGCTACCGCGCGGTGGCCTCCTACGACCGCCGCCACTGGTTCCGGGTGTATGACACGCACTACGAAAACGGGGAACTGATCGTCTCCCACACGCCCGAGCGCAACAACATCTACTACGCCTATTTCGAACCCTACTCGCACGAGCGCCATCTCGACCTGCTCGGGCAAGCGGAAATGTCACCGTTTGCGCAGGTGTGCTCGCTGGGCAGCACCGTCGAGGGGCGCGAGGTCGACATGGTGCAGGTCGGCCGGCCGGCGCCCGAGCGCGCGCCGGTGTGGATCATCGCCCGCCAGCATCCCGGCGAGACGATGGCCCAGTGGTTTGTCGAAGGCTTGCTGGAGCGGCTGCTCGATGCAGCCGACCCGGTGGCGCGGCGCATTCGCGAGCACGCCTGCGTCTACATCGTGCCCAACATGAACCCCGATGGCGCGGTGCACGGCAATCTGCGCACCAACGCGGCGGGGGCCAATCTCAACCGCGAATGGCGTTCGCCCAGTCTTGAGCGCAGCCCCGAAGTGCTGCATGTGCGCAATCGCATGGAGGCAACCGGCTGCGCGCTGTTTCTCGACATCCACGGCGACGAGTCGATGCCCTACGTGTTCATCGACGGATCGGAGATGGTGCCCGGCGTGTCGGCGGCCACGGCGGCGCGGCAGGCGGCTTTCCTGGAAGCGTTTGCCGATGCCAGCCCCGATTTTCAGACCACCGAGGGGTACACCCCGGACCGCTACGGCGAGCAGATGCTCTCGCTCGCCAGCAAGTGGGTGGCGCATCGTTTCGACTGCGTATCGCTCACGCTGGAGATGCCGTTCAAGGACAACGCCGTGCTACCGGACGGGCAGAGCGGCTGGAATGGTGCGCGCAGCAAGCGGCTGGGGGCCGCCATGCTTCAGCCGATTCTCAAGCATCTGATCGTCGGCTGAAGCGCGCACTGCGCCTTACGCGTGTGCGCTCGGGTGGCGGTTGGTGCTCAGGTGCAGGCGCTGTGCAATCCACGCGCTGGCGCCGTGAAACGCATTGGCGATGGCGCGGCCTGCGTCGATGGCGAATTGAGTCAGGGCTTCTTCGCGCAGTTGGTGCGCGCGCTCAACGTAATAGTTCACTTCATGTTCCGTTTTAATGAGGTTGCTCTCTGTCGGGAGATCGGGGGTATGCGTCATGCTGTTCTCCTGTTGTTCTGCCGGGAAGCTGCTTGTAGTGGCTTCTGGCAAGTGAGACTCTACGCAGGATGTTGCAATGCAACAAACGAGATTTTTTTGCTTAATAACTAAGTTTCTCTAATGTGTAGGCATGGTCCATTCGCTTCCGCCGCTCCAATCGCTACGCGTTTTCGAGTCCGCTGCGCGCCACCTGAGCTTCAAGCGCGCGGCCGAAGAGTTGCATGTCACGCCTGCCGCGGTCAGCCAGCAGATCAAGGCGCTCGAAACGCATCTCGACATGGCCTTGTTCGTGCGCCATTCGCGCGCGCTCGAGCTCACCGAGGCCGGCCGCCGGATGTGGCCCAAGATCAATGCCGGTCTGGTGCAGCTCGCGGCCGGGGTTGCGGCGGCCCGCACGCACCCCGATGTGGGCAAGCTGCGGGTCACCGTGCCACCGGCGTTTGGTGCGCGCTGGCTGGTGCACCGGCTGCACGGATTCACGTCGGCCAACCCGGATCTCGACCTCACGCTCAACACCAAAGCCACCACCATCGATGGTTCGGCCACCGATACCGACGAAACCGATCTGATGGCCTTGCGCGACGGTGAGGTCGACGTCGAAGTGCGCTTTGGTCACGGCAGCTACCCGGGCCTGCGCGCCGATCTGGTGACCAAGGTGACGTACGTGCCGGTGTGCCACCCTGATTTGCTGACCGGCGCGCATCCGCTCACCACGCCCGAAGAGCTCAGGTTTCACACCCTGATCCACGACGACACGGTGCTCGATCGCTCCGAGCGGGTCAGCTGGGCCGACTGGTTCAAGGCGGCGGCAGTGTCCGGCATCGACGCCTCGCGCGGACCGCATTTCTCGAACTCCAACCTCGCCCTGGAAGCCGCCATGGACGGGCTGGGCGTGGCGCTGGCGGTCGATCCGCTGGTCGGTCGCGACATCGCCATGGGGCGCCTTGTGATGCCGTTCGACGTCGCCATGCAATCGCGCTACGCGTACTACCTGGTGTCGCGCGAAGACATCGCCGAGCGCCCGGCGGTGGTCCGTTTCCGCGAATGGCTGCTGGCCTCGATGCAGGACGACGCACCGCCGCGCGGCTAGAATGGCCGCTATCGCCGAAGGAAATCACCCCATGGAATCGCGCATCGAAGCGCTCGAAATCAAGCTGATGCACGCCGAAGACGTGCTCGAGAGCCTCAATCTCACCGTGTACCGGCAGCAGCAAAGCATCGAGCGCTTGCAGCAGCAGCTCAAGTCACTCCGCGAGCAGATCGCCGCCAGCGGACGCGGCGAAGCGCGCCGGCCCGAAGACGAAGTGCCGCCGCACTACTGAGCCGGCGCTGTGTCGATGGCATCGAGCGGTGCCTGGAGGCGTGCAAAATCCCGCGGTGCAACATACTGCAGCAGGGGCTTGCCCTTGGTGTCGACGATCACGTCGAGGCCCTTGGCCGGGTACAGCAGGTGGGTCTGGTGGTCATTGACCGCAATGTGCCGCTCGGCTGCGCCAAAGCGCGCGGTCACCGCCTCGGCGTCGAGTTTCACGCTCGGCACGAAGCTGATCGCCTGAATCGGCAGCGCCAGCGCGGCTGCCAGATCGGCCGGTGCGAGCGTGGATTTGACGGTGGTCGATTCCATGTACTCACGCTTGGCGGCACGCTGCTGCATGCCGGCGAGGCGCTCGGCGTCGACGCCCGCGGTGAGGATCAGCTTGCCGGTGATGAAGCCGGCGTGGGCGCTGGCCACGTAGGCTTCGAGCGTACCGAGCTTTTCGCCCGGTGCGGTGACGATGGCAATGTCCACATCCGGCCCGTACAGCGCCTTGGCGTCGGCCAGGGTGCTGCGGTTGAGCGTCAGACCGAGCACCTGGCTGTTGCCGTCGGGCAGCACCGTGATGTTCCACGGCAAGCGCTGCTGGTGTTCGACCAGCGCCTCCGGCGCGGGGATGAACAGCATCGGCAGGACAACGGCGGCGATGACGAGTGACAGGATGGCGACGATCAGCTTCATGGTGGTTGGGCAGGCCGCGTCGGCGGCGGTTAAGATGGAGGCCCGATTGTCGCCCGAGCGCGCCCCCGGCTGCAAAGCCGGCGCGCGGCAGGGCAGCACGTGCACGCACGGAGAGGCCGGATGGCACGCGAAAATGGCGAGACACCGCAGTGGCGTACCCTTGTGGCGGCCAACTTCAACACCTTGAATCTAGCGCTGCCGGGGCATCGCTTCTACCCCAATCAGGACCCGTGGTCCGAGCGCGACTACCTCAAGAAGACGCGTTGGCTGGGCGAGCAGATCCGCCGGCTGAACCCCGACATCGCCGCGTTTGAGGAAGTGTGGGATGCCGCCGCGCTTGCCGCGGCGGTCAAGTCCAGCCGTCTGCGCTATCCGGAAATCCACGTGCCGGGCGCCGAGCACGGCGCGGTCGGTACGCCGCGGGTGGGGCTGGTGACGCGCCTGGCGGTCGAGTCGGTCGACACGCTGGTCGACTTCCCGTCGGACATGGCGGTGGAGGTGCCGGAGCTCGGGCCCGCGCTGCGCTTCGAACGCCCCGTGCTGCACGCCCGGCTGCGCGTGCCCAAGGGGCCGGTGGTGCATGTGGTGGTCGTCCATCTCAAGAGCAAGCGCCCGAAATACCTGATGGATGCCGACGGCAGCCCGCGCGAGGACCGCGACGATCCGCGCATCCAGGCGCGCGCCACGCTGCGCTCGCTGATCATCCGCGGCGCCGAGGCGGCAGCGCTGCGTGCGCACGTGGTCGATCTGCTTCATCGCACCCGCGACCCGCTGATCCTGATGGGCGATCTCAACGACGGACCGATGGCCGTCACCACCCAGATCATCGCCGCTACCGGCACGATCGCCTACGACCGCAGCGCGCGCGACACGGCGCTGTTTCACGCCTACGACGTGCAAAGCGGCCAGGCGCTGCGCAAGGACGTGGCCTACACCCACGTCCATCAGGGCACGCCGGACCTGCTCGACCAGATCTGGGTGTCGGAGGAATTCGTCGCCGGCAGCCGCTACGCGATCGGCGACGTGCGCCGGGTGGATTACTTCAACGACCACATCCACGAGGCGCGCGACGGGCTGCGTTCCGACCACGGCTTCGTGCGCGCGCTGCTGCGCGTGCGTCAGGACGCGCGCGGCGGCTGAGCGGGCGGCTCAGACGGTGAGCGCCACCACTTTGAGTGGCGGGTTGTCGTCGAAGCTCGGGAAATCGCCATCGGGGGCAATCCACTGCACATCCACGATCGGCCGGCCGGCCTTGCGCGCGCTGCGTTCGAGCTGGTCGAGCCAGGCGGCGCGCTCGGCCTTGGCGGCGTTGTTGCAGCAGATCAGGGTGCCGCCCGGCGCGGTGGCGAGCAGCGCAGGTTTGAACAGCGCGGGGTAGTCATGCACGGTGTCGACGACACCGAACGCGCTCTTGGCGTAGGCCGGGGGGTCGAGAAAGACCACGTCGAAGCGGGTCTCCTTGAGCTCCGGAAACGGCGGCATGCGCTTGCCGCGCACGCGGGTCGGCTGGCCGATGCCGGCCAGCTGGCGCAGCGCGGGGAACACGTCGCTCTTGATGAAGCGGGGGCGGTGCGGCAAGGCGTTGAGGCGGGCATTTTCCTTGCCCACCTTGAGCGCCGACTCGGCAAAATCCACGTTCATCACAAAGGCTGCGCCGGCCTTGCCGGCCGCGGTGCCGACGCCGCAGGTGTAGGCGAACAGGTTGAGCAGCGACTTGCCGGCGACGATCTTCATCAGATGCCGGCGCGCGGCGCGCAGGTCGAGAAACAGCCATGGATCCTGGCCCGCGTGACGTGCCTGGATCGCATACCTGACCCCCAGCTCGGTGGCCACGCGCGGCGCGCTGGCGACCTGCATGGCGGTTTCGTCGAGGGCGTTGGCGATGCGTGAATTGGCGGCGCTGCGGTCGTTGTACACCAGCGTCAGATCGGGCAGTACGCCGGCGTAATAGTTCTGCAGGACGGAGAGGGTGGCGTCGTCGAGCGCGGTGTGAAAGCTCTGCACCAGCAGCAAGTCGCCGTAGCGATCGACGGTCAGCCCGTCGGCGCCCTCGGTGCTGCCGTGGAACAGGCGGTAGCAGTCGGTGTCTTCGCCATGCAGTTGTTCGATCAGCGTGTGGCGCGCGCCAAAGGCGGATTCAAGGTGGGTGACGAGGGCGGTGTGCGGCACGGGCGTATCCTGAGAAATGCCGCGCGTGGCGCGGATACGCCAATTTTAGCGCACGACGGGCGACCCCATGCGGCGCGCCGACGGTCGACGCATTCATTGCGGGGCGCTTTGACGCAGGAGCGAGCGATGCACAAGGTATGGCACGGGATGCGCATGTTGCTGGTGAGCGCATTGTTGGCGGTCACCGGCGCTCATGCCGGCACGAGCGTGGTGAGCGGGGCGCTGCGCGTGGACACCGTGGCGACGGGGCTCGACACGCCGTGGTCGCTGGCCTTCTTGCCCGATGGGCGGATGCTGGTTACGGAGCGCCCGGGCCGGCTCCGCGTGGTTTCGGCCGATGGACAGGTGTCGGCGCCGGTGCGCGGCGTGCCGGCGGTGCATGCGGTGGGTCAGGGCGGTTTGCTCGATGTTGCGCTGAGCCCGGACTTCGCGCGCAACGGGCAGATTTTCCTCAGCTTTGCGCAGGCCACCGCGGGCGGTGCGCGTACCGTCGTGGTGCGCGCGGTGCTCGATGCGGACGCGCTGGCGCTGTCTGCCGTGAGGCCTGTCTTTGCCCAGCGCGACGACCCGCCGGGCGGCCACCACTTCGGCTCGCGCCTGGCCTTCGCGCCCGATGGCACGTTGTTCATCACGCTGGGCGAGCGCAGTGCGTATCGCGATGCGGCGCAGGACCTCGCCAGTCATCTGGGCAAGATCGTGCGTGTGAATCCCGACGGCAGCATCCCCGCCGACAACCCCTTCGTCGGGCGCGCAGATGTGCGCCCGGAAATCTGGTCGTGGGGTCACCGCAACGTGCAGGGCGCGGCGATCGATCCGCGCACCGGGCGGCTGTGGACCCACGAGCACGGCCCGCAGGGCGGCGACGAACTCAATCAGCCGGCGGCCGGCGCCAACCATGGCTGGCCGGTCATTACCTACGGGCGTGAATACGTCACCGGGCGGGCGATCGGTGCGGGCACGACGCGCGCCGACGTGCGCCCGCCGCGGCATCAGTGGACCCCGTCGATCGCACCGTCGGGGATGGCGATCTATCGCGGCGACCTGTTTCCGGCGTGGCGCCACAGCGTGTTTGTGGGCTCGCTCAAGTTCGGCACCTTGCACCGCCTGCAGCGCGACGGCGAGCGCGTGCTCGGCGAAGAGGTCTTGCTCGCCGGCATCACCCGGCGTATCCGCGATGTGCGCGAGGGGCCCGACGGTGCGCTGATGCTGCTCGACGAGTCGGGCGGGCGCGTGCTGCGCGTGGTGCCGGCGGAAGCCGCGCCGCTAGGACGCTGAGGCCGGCGCTGCGGCGTCGTGTGGGCGGTCCAGCCATTTTTGCAGCGTGGCGTAGAGCCGCGCGGGGTCGACCGGTTTGGCGATGTGGTCCTGCATGCCGGCGTTGAGGCAGCGCTGGCGGTCTTCGACGAATGCGTTGGCGGTGATCGCGACGATCGGGGTGGTCCGGTTCATCGAGTCGGCCCGGATCGCCTGCGTCGATTCGACACCGCTCATCACCGGCATTTGCATGTCCATCAGGATCAGCGCGTAGACCTGACTGCGGGCACGGGCGAGCCCCTGCGCGCCGTCCCCGGCCAGGTCGACGCTGAAGCCGGCGTCTTCGAGCAGCTCGCGCGAAACCTCCTGGGTCACGGGGTCGTCTTCGACCACCAGGATGCGCTTGCCGGCATGGGTGCGGGCGAGCGTTGACTCGGCCGACGCGCTGGGCGCGCTGGGGGCGGGAGCGTCTGCGTCGCTGGCGGGGGTTTCGAAGCGCGCGGTGAACCAGAAGGTGCTGCCTTCGCCGGGCGTGCTGACAACGCCGATTTCGCCGCCCATGAGATGCACCAGTCGCTTGCAGATGGCGAGGCCCAGCCCCGTGCCGCCGTATTCGCGGGTGGTCGACCCGTCGGACTGCTCGAAGGGCATGAAGAGCCGTTGCTGATCGGCGGGGGCAATGCCAATGCCCGTGTCGACGATCTCGGTGCGCACGCGCACCGATTGTGCATCTTCCTCCACGCTGCGCATGCGCAGTACGACCTCGCCGCTGGGCGTGAATTTGGCGGCGTTGTCGGTGAGGTTGATCAGGATCTGACCCAGGCGCAGGGCGTCGCCAACCAGCGTGCGGCCGGCAATGTCGAGGCTCAGGTCGACGCGCAGGTGCAGGCCCTTGCTGGCGATCTTGTGGCCGACCACGGTGACCAGCGTCTGGATCACGTCGTCGATGACAAACGGGGTGTGTTCGAGTGTGAGGTGCTCGGCCTCGATCTTGGAGATGTCGAGGATGTCGTTGATCACCCGGAGCAGGTGGTGGGAGGCCTTTTGCGCCTTGATGAGCTGGGCCTTCTGGCGGGGGTCGGTGCTGCGCCGCAGGACCAGGTCGATCATGCCCATGATGCCGTTCATCGGGGTGCGCAGCTCGTGACTCATGTTGGCGAGGAAGGTGCTCTTGGCCTTGTTGGCAGCTTCGGCAGCCTCCTTGGCGAAGGAGAGGTCTGCGGTGCGCGCTTCAACCTGGGCCTCGAGGTGGTCGCGATACGCCGTGAGCTTGGCCTCGGCGGTCTTGCGCGCCATCACTTCGCGGCGCAGCCGATGCACCCACGAGCTCAGGAGCAGCAGCAACACCAGGGCGGCGGCGCCGTACCACAGCACGGTTTGCGTCGCCAGGCCGCGCTCGATGCGCATCGCCATCCAGCGGTTGAGGATGGCGTCCTGCTGGCTCTTGGGAATCGCCAGCAAGGCCTTGTCAAGGATGCTGAGCAGCTCGGGGTGCTGGTGGATCACCGCCATGCTGTGTGCGCTGGTGTAGTCGGTGGGGCCGGAATAGCGCAGATTGAGCTCGCCTGCCTGCTGGATCAGGTGGTTCAGCGACGGGGCATCGCCGATGGTGGCGGCCACCTGCCCGGTCTTGAGCAGTTCAAAGGACGCCATCTCGTCCGGCGTGGGGACGAGGATGATCTGCGGGTGGTCCCGGGCCAGCACCTCCTGCATGAAATAGCCCTGCTTGATCGCCACCCGTTGGCCGTACAGCATGTGAATGTCGCCAATGTAGCCATTGCGGCCATCGTTGATGATGACGATCGGCGAGCGGATGTAGGGCGCCGTGAAGTTGAGGTAGGCCCGCCGCGCCGGCGTGTCGACCGCGTCGCTCAGCATGTCGAGCTCGCCGGCCCGCGCCATGTCCAGGGTTTGCTGCCAGCTCTTGCCCTTGACCACCTCAAAGCGTACGCCGAGTTCCTTTGCCAGCAGATCGAGGATGTCGGCATTCATGCCGACAAAGGTGTTGTCGTCGTCGAGTGACTCGTAGGGCGCGAAATCGCGGTCGATGCCGACCCGGATCACCGGATGGGCGGTCAGCCAGGCGCGTTCGTGTGCGGTCAGTTCGGTCGACCGCCGGGTGGAAAAGACAAACTGGCGCAACTGCTGATCGGAGATCGGCGGCGCCAGTTTCTGCTCGGCGTAGGTCGTCGCCACCCGGCGCAGACGGCTGATCCGGATATCGCCCAGCGCGATGGCCTGCGGCAGGATCAGCTTGTGCATCTGCGCCGCCTCGAAGCGCAGGTGATCGGTCTCCAGTCTGCTGGTGAAATCCCGCTCGATCAGCGCGATCATCTCGTCGGGGTGTGCCAGCGCGTACTGCCAGCCTTTGAGGCTCGCGCGGACAAAGCGCTCGGCGCGCCCCGGATGCATTTCAAGCTCCCGTGCCGAGGTAAAGAGCAGGTCGCTGTAGAAATCGAAGCCGTAGCTCTGGGGGTTGATGATGTTGATGTCGATGCCTTGCTTGCGCAGGAAATACACCGAATCGGTGAGGTAGGCCGACATGGCGTCGACGCTGCCGTCGATCAGTTCCTGCTCGGAAAAGCTGTGTGGCACGCTCACGTAGTCGTCACGGCTCAGCCCGGCGTCGGCGAGCATCGCGATCAGCGGCGCTTCGTCGTGGCTTCTGGCATCGAACATGATGCGCTTGCCGACCATTTCGTAGGGGCTGATGATGCCCGACCCGCTGCGGCTGACCAGCACCAGCGGGGAGTGCTGAAAGATCGCCGCCAGCGCGACGATGGGCTTGCCTTCGGCATAGGCGGCCAGAATCCCCGAGTCGCCGATGCCGTAGTCGGCCTGACCGGCGGTGACCTGATCCACCACCACCTGATTGACATCGCGCTGGCGGATCTCGACGTCCAGGCCTTCGTCGGCGTAATACCCTTGCGCCTTGGCGGCGTAGTAACCGGCGAACTGGAACTGGTGCAGCCACTTGAGCTGGAGGACCACTTTTTCCGGCGCCGCGCCCGCCGCGGTGAGCGACGTGAGGCACAGCACCAAGCCGATGAGCAGGCCACGCAGGCGTGCGTAGGTGGAGTTTTGAGCCACGTGTTGTCCGTTTCTGCGACCGATTCGAAAAGTAGGTGGGAACGGTTCGAGCAACCGCCTCCGCGATGGGCGGGGCCCCCGGGGCGCGCTGTAGCGCGGAGCATGCCCCTACACTCTACCTGAGCCGGGCGCCAAAAATACCCGCGACCGGTGCGGGTCGCCGGGGGGGGTCGGCAAGGCGCTCACGGCGCCACGGCGTCGGTGTCGTTGGCGTGGCGCAGGTAGCGATTCTTGCCGGCGCGTTTTGCGCGATACATGGCCTTGTCGGCGGTGCGCAGGAGCGTCTCCGCATCGATGGCGTCTTCCGGAAACAGGCTGATGCCGATGCTCACCGAGACGTCGATGATGTGCTTGTCGTAGGCGATGGGCTGGGCGATCGCGGTCATCACGCGTTGCGCGAAGAGCGCTGCGTCGCCGGGTGTCTTGAGGTCTTCCGCAATCATCAGGAACTCGTCGCCGGCAAACCGGCCGACCGCGTCTTCGGCCCGCGCGCAGCCACGCAGACGGCGGGCGACCACCTTGAGCAAGGCATCGCCCGCGTCGTGACCGTAGGCGTCGTTGATTGCCTTGAAACCGTCGATGTCGACAAACATCAGCGCGATCAGACGTTGGTGGGTGTGACCGCGCGCGATGGCGGCGTCGAGGTGCTCGCCAAAGCGCGCGCGGTTGGGCAGTTCGGTGAGGGGGTCGTGGTTGGCCTGGTGGCGCGACCGGGCTTCGCGGTCGCGCAGCGCGACTTCGACCGCCCGCTGCTCGGAGAGGTCTTCGACCAGCGCCACATAGCCGCACACGGCGCCGTTGGCGTCGCGGTCGGGGGTGAAACTGATGCGCACGTAGCGCGCCCCGGCAGGGTAGTCGATGAGCAGCTCCTGGCGCACCGCGTCGCCGGCCAGCGCGGCTTGAATCCAGGGCTGCAGCTGGGCATAGGCGTCCCCCAGAATCTGTTCGGCCGGTCGGTTGATGACCGCGCCCGGCGGCAGGCCGTACCACACTTCGCACTGGCGATTGATGAAGCGGTAGCGTTGCTGCGCGTCGACATAGGCGACCAGCGCGGGAATGGTGTCGATCACGAACTGCAGGCGGTTGGCGTCGAGGCGTTCGACCTCGGCGACAATGCGTTCGAGCATGTGCCCCTGCGTCGGCGGCAGTTGCGCGGCGGAGGGAATGTCGAGCGGATTGATGAAGATCAGCTGCGCATCGTTGCCGCAGCTGACGCGTCGCGCGCAGACGCGTAGTGCGGGCCGCGCGTCGCGTGCCGGGAGCTGGGTCAGCGGCAGTTCGTCGGTGGCGTGGGGGCCGCCAAACAGGGAGGCCCAGTGCGCCGGCTGGGGCATCAGCGACGGCAGGTGGCGCCCGAGCAGCGTGGCGGCCGGTGCGTCGAGCAAATGGCAGGCGGGCGGATTGATCTGCGCGATGAGGCCGTCGGATGAACACACCACCACTGCATCGTTGGTGTGCTCGAAGACGGCGCGCAGTTCAATATGCTCCAAGGGATTCTCCTTTTTCGGGAGAGTGTCCCGTGTGTCGCATGCCGGCGACAAGGAAAAATTCCCATCTGCGCCAATTTTTTGACATAAATACGCAAAATCGCTGGCGATATCCGCCAGCGCGGGGCTCACCCGCCGGCGGTTTCGCCGGCCGGCGGTGGCGTGCTGCGGACGATTTCTTCGAGCGTGGTGGCCCCCGCGGCGACCTGGCGTGCCCCGGCCAGGCGCAAGGGTTGCATGCCCTCGCGCACGGCTTGGGCGCGGAAGCGCGTGCCATCCATGCCGGGGCCCACGTGGGCGCGCAGGGCGGGCGTCATGAGCATCATTTCATACAGCCCCACGCGGCCGTGATAACCGGTCATGCGGCATTCGAGGCAGCCCTGCGGACCGTTGGCGTGGGGCGGCGGATTTGCCTTCCATGGGGCGACCAGATCGCGCCACTGCGCGGTGTCGACTTCGTGCGGCTGCTTGCAGTGCGGGCACAGGGTGCGCACCAGACGCTGGGCGAGCACGCCGAGCAGCGTCGAGCGGATGAGATAGGGCGGCACGCCCAGATCCATCAGCCGGGTCAGCGCCGAGGGGGCGTCGTTGGTGTGCAGGGTGGACAGCACGAGGTGGCCGGTGAGGGCGGCCTGGATCGCCATCTCCGCGGTTTCGAGGTCGCGGATCTCGCCAACCATGATCACGTCCGGGTCCTGCCGCAGCAGGGTGCGCACGCCGCTGGCGAAGTCGAGCCCGATGTTGGTCTGCACCTGCATCTGGTTGAGGTGCGGATAGACCATCTCGATCGGATCTTCGATCGTGCACACGTTCAGCTCCGGCGTGGCCAGCGCCTTGAGCGTGGAGTACAGCGTGGTGGTCTTGCCGGAGCCGGTCGGGCCGGTCACCAGCAAAATGCCGTTGGGCTGGGTGAACAGGCCGCGCCAGTGGCGCTCTTCGTCGCTGCTGAAGCCGAGGTCGCCAAAGGATTTGAGCAGCACGTCGGGGTTGAAGATGCGCAGCACCAGCTTTTCGCCGAAGGCGGTGGGCATGGTCGACAGGCGCAGCTCGATCTCCTCGCCACCGGCCGACCGGGTCTTGATCCGGCCGTCCTGCGGGCGGCGCTTTTCGACCACGTCCATGCGCCCCATCAGCTTGATGCGATTGACGATCGCGGCCATCACCGGCACCGGCGTCTGATAGACCAGATGCATCACCCCGTCGATACGAAAGCGCACATTGCACACCTCGCGCCGCGGCTCGATGTGGATGTCGCTGGCGCGCTGCTCGAAGGCGTATTGCAGTAGCCAGTCGACGATGTGGATCACCGCCTGGTCGTTGGCGTCGAGCGACTTGCGCGCGCCCAGCTGCATCAGCTGCTCGAAGTTGCCGATGCCGCTTGCCGCGCCCTGGTGCTGAGCCACGGCCTGTTTGAGCGAGCGCGCCAGCGAGTAGAACTCGGCCAGATAGCGGACGATGTCGGTCGGGTTGGCGAGCACGCGCTTGATGCGGATCTGCAGCGCCTGTTCGAGCACGCGCTGCCACTCCGGCTCGAAGGGCTCGGCGGTGGCGATGGTGACCAGACCGGTTTCAACCGCCACCGGCAAGATCCGGTAGCGCGTGGCGTAGGCGTGCGACACCACGTTGCATACCGCCGAGACGTCGATCTTCAGCGGGTCGATGTGAAAATAGGGCAGGCCGGATTCGCCGGCCAGCCACTCGGTCAGCGCTTCGACGTTGAGGACATCCTTCGGTGCGCAGGCGCGGGTCAGCCGGCGCTCGCCCACCAGCGCCAGCGGGTGCAGATCGTGGCGGCCGCGCATGCGTGCAGCGGTCAGGGTCTGGTCGTGGTCGTGGCGGCTGATCTGGCCGGCGGCGAGCAGGCGTTCGAGCAGCGATTCGAGGCTCAGGTGCTTGGCGGTCGCGGCAGTTGGCATGATGATGTCGGGATGGCCCCTCGGATGGTGATCTAGCCTAGCGTACCGGGCGCAGCGCGGCAAACTGCTGTCGGCCTTGTTTTCGGCGCGATTCGCCCCATCTGCTGGATTACCTCTGGATTCAAGGAATTCGATCGTGAAACGCCTCGCAGCCCTGTTCGCCCTTGTCGCGTTTATCGCCCCGTCGGCATTCGCCGAAGACATCGGCAGCGTCAATACCGAATGGAAAATCACCGGCTCGCACAAGCTCGTGGTCGAAGCCTTCGACGACCCCAAGGTCGAAGGCGTGGCGTGCTACGTGGCCAAGCCCGAGCGCGGCGGCATTGCCGGCGCCTTCGGCGTGGCGGAGGAATTGTCGGACGTGTCGATTGCCTGCCGCCAGGTCGGCCCGATCCGTTTTCGCGAGCCCGTGCCGCAGCAGGAGGACGCGTTCACCGAGCGGCGCTCGATCATCTTCAAGGTGATGCACGTGGTGCGCATGGTCGACGTCCAGCGCAACACGCTGGTGTATCTGACCTACACCGACAAGATCATCTCCGGCAGCCCGGCCAATTCGGTGACGGCGGTTACCGTCGATCGCGGCACGCCGATTCCGCTCAAGCGTTGATGTTCGCGCCGCCCGCCCTAAAATGGCGCAAAACCTACTCCCGGAGCCGTATCCATGAGCGTCTTTGAAGACCGTTTCCGCGCCCGCTACGGCGCATCCGAAGTGCCCGTTCCGGCGGCCTCTTCGGCGTTGATCGAGCAGTTGCTGACCCACAAATCGGTGCGCGCCTACCGCCCCGACCCGGTCAGCGACGACCAGCTCAGCGCCATCATCGCCGCCGCCGAGTCGGCCGCCAGCTCCTCGAACCTGCAGGTGTGGAGCGTGGTCGCGGTGCGCTCGCAGGCCACCCGCGACGCGCTCGCCGAGTGCGCCGGCGGGCAGGTGCACGTGCGCGAAGCGCCGCTGCAACTGGTGTGGCTGGCCGATCTGGCGCGGCTGGAGATGATCTCCACCGCCTTGGAGCGCCCCAACGCCGCGCTCGACTACACCGAGATGTTCGTCACCGCGGTGATCGACGCCGCGCTGGCCGCGCAGAACGCCACCGCCGCGGCCGAATCGCTGGGGCTGTCGACGGTGTACATCGGCGGCATGCGCAATCGGCCCGAAGAGGTCGCCGCCTTGCTCGGTCTGCCGCCGAAGGTGTTCGCGGTGTTCGGCATGTGCGTCGGCTACGAGGACGACGCCCGCCCGGCGAGCGTCAAGCCGCGCCCGCCGCAAAGCGTGGTGCTGCATCGCGAGCGCTATTCGCTGGCCGACCAGCAGGCCGGCATCGACGCCTACAACGCGGCAATGGCGGCGTTCTATACCGAGCAGAAGATGAACGTGCGCGGCGACTGGGGGATTCATTCGTCCAAGCGCATTGCCGGCCCGGAGACGCTGTCGGGCCGCGACCGGCTGGTCGACGCGCTGCACGCGCTGGGCTTTTCGCTCAAGTAGAACGGGGGCTCAGGCAGCGGCCTGATTCTGCGCTTCCCAGCAGGCCAGCAGCATGGCGCGGTGGGGCACCATCGCACCGATCGCCACTTCGAGCAGCGGGCCGCCCAGGGTGTGGCCGCCGAGGTCGGCCGGCAGCTCAAGGTCTGTGGCGTCAATCGTCACCGCAATCGGTGCTTGCCCAGTTTTCAGTTTGGTCTTGCGATGCGCATCCTCGACCAGTACGCCGCCGTTGGTGAGATTCAGCTGCGCCGCTATTTCCAGCGTTTCTCCGGTGCTCGCGACCGCGCGCAGATGGCACGGTACGAGGCGGTATTCATTCACCCGCTGCAGGGCGAGACGCCGGATGTGGGCGGACAGTTCGGCGGGCGGCGGATTTTTCCTGGCCGGCTGGCGACACAGCGCGTCGACTTCCAGGTCGGTCAGGTGCGGCGCAGCGGCGATGACCGCCTCACGCGTGAAGGCGGGCGGGACAATGCTTTCGGCTTCGAGCAGATGTCGGTGGGTGCATAGCGCGATGCCGGCCTTGGTGAGTTGCTTGGCGGTGACGCTCGGCATGCCCTTGAACACCGTGGCGCCGAGCATGGCGCCGAGTCTGGCGCTCAGCTCGGCGCCGTCGAGTTGCGTCATGCCATCCGGAACAAGCAGATCGAAATCGAAAGTGACGCGGAGACGAGCGTTTGCTTTGGCCATGGCGGCTGCCGGTCGGGGGGTCTCAGGAGCAACGGCAGCCGGTGCGAAAACTTTATGCGTGTGCGCTTATGGCGGCGTGCGGCGTGCCGCGAGATAGGCGCGGGCGCGCTCCTTGGCGGCGATGTAGTCGCCGTGGCCGACGTGGATCAGGTCGGCGAGCTTGCGCATGAGGTGGTTTTCGTGGGCGCACAGGTGGCCGTCGGCGAGCGCGACGCGCCACAGGTATTCCATGACCCGCACTTTCTGGGTGGGGCTGAACCCCTGATTGATGCGCGAGGTGAACGCGAAATAGCCGGGCGCGTCGCGCGCTTCGGCCTCGGCCTGGGCGATCAGCTCGGCGAGCGCGGCTTCATCGAGCGCGAACTCCTCGCGCAGCGCCGCGTGGGCGGCGTGTTGCTCGGCCGCGCCGATGCTGCTGTCGGCGCGGATCATCTCCACCAGCAGCGCGGCGGTGGCCAGTTGCAGGTCGATCTCGCCGGCGGACGGGTCGTCCTGCGGCGCGGTCAGTTTCTGGAACAGGGTCTGGAGCAGGGAAGGCATGGGCCGGCCTCGATCTCAAACGGGGGGCGACGGGGCCGCGCAGGGCGGCCCGTCGGGGCTGCGATGCTCAGCGGCTGATCGGCTTGTAGCGAATGCGCTTGGGTTTGGCGCCTTCTTCGCCAAGGCGCCGCTTTTTGTCTTCTTCGTATTCCTGATAGTTGCCTTCGAAGAAGCACCACTGCGACTCGCCCTCGGCGGCCAGGATGTGGGTGCAGATGCGGTCCAGGAACCAGCGGTCGTGGCTGACGATGAGCGCGCAACCGGAGAATTCGAGCAGCGCGTCTTCGAGCGCGCGCAGGGTTTCCACGTCGAGGTCGTTGGAGGGCTCGTCGAGCAGCAGCACGTTGCCGCCGGAGACCAGCATCTTGGCCAGATGCAGCCGCCCGCGCTCGCCGCCGGAGAGCTTGCCGACCATCTTCTGCTGGTCGCCGCCCTTGAAGTTGAAGCGGCCGATGAAGGCCCGGCTGGGGAACTCGAACTTGCCCACGGTGAGCACGTCCGCCCCGCCGGCGATGGCGTCGAACACGGTCTTGTCGTCTTCGAGCCCCTCGCGGGACTGGTCCACCGCCGCGATCTGGACCGTGCTGCCGATGTCGATGCTGCCGCTGTCGGGCGCATCCTTGCCCTGAATCATCTTGAACAGGGTCGACTTGCCGGCACCGTTGGGGCCGATGATGCCGACGATGGCGCCCGGCGGAATGGAGAAGTTCACCTTGTCCATCAACAGCTTGTCGCCGAAGGCCTTGCTCACGTCCTTGAACTCGATGACCTTGTCGCCGAGGCGCTCGCCGGGCGGGATGAAGATTTCCTGGGTCTCGTTGCGGCGCTGGTACTCGGCCGAGGACATTTCCTCGTAGCGCGCCAGTCGCGCCTTGCTCTTGGCCTGCCGCGCCTTGGGGTTGGAGCGCACCCATTCGAGCTCCTGCTTCATCGCCTTCATGCGCGCGGCTTCCTGCTTCGATTCCTGTGCCAGGCGTTCTTCCTTCTGCTCCAGCCAGCTCGAATAATTGCCCTTCCACGGGATGCCGTGGCCGCGGTCGAGTTCCAGAATCCACTCGGCGGCGTTATCGAGGAAGTAGCGGTCGTGGGTGACCGCCACCACGGTGCCGGGGAAGCGCACCAGAAACTGCTCCAGCCACTCCACCGATTCGGCGTCGAGGTGGTTGGTCGGCTCGTCGAGCAGCAGCATGTCCGGCTTGGCGAGCAGCAGTTTGCACAGCGCGATGCGGCGCTTCTCGCCGCCGGAGAGTTTGCCGACAGTGGCCTCCCAGGGCGGCAGACGCAGCGCGTCGGCGGCGATCTCCATCTGCGTTTCCACGTCGGCCCCGGCGGTGGAGAGGATGTTCTCGTACTTGGCCTGTTCTTCGGCGAGCTTGTCGAAGTCGGCGTCCGGCTCGGCGTAGGCGGCGTAGATTTCCTCCAGCTTCTGGCGCGCCTCCATCACCGCGCCCAGCGCGGATTCGACCTCTTCCTTGACCGTTTTCGCCGCATCGAGCTGCGGCTCCTGCGGCAGGTAACCGATCGAGATGCCCGGCAGGTGCTGAACCTCGCCTTCGTACTCGGTCTCCACGCCGGCCATGATCTTGAGCACGGTGGACTTGCCCGCGCCGTTGAGGCCGAGCAGGCCGATCTTGGCGCCGGGGAAAAAGGACAGCGAGATGTCCTTGATGATCTGGCGCTTGGGCGGGACGACTTTGCTCACGCGGAGCATGGACATTACGTATTGGGCCATGGTGCCTGTGTTCGGTTGAGGTTCGGGACAAAGCTCAACTCTACCGGAAGGGCGCGGGCAATGCGTATCCGGCGTGCTCAGGCGTTCGGTGCGTTGGAGGCTGTCGCAGGCGCGCCGCTGCTGGCGTCGCGCGCCTGCACCACCTTCAGCGCCAGCAACAGCGCGGTGCCGACCAGCATTACCGCGGCGGCCAGATACAGGCCGGCGGCGTAGCTGCCGCCCATGCGCGCGGCCAGCGCGCCGGTGACCGCCGGCGCGGCGATCTGCGCCACGCCGTAGGAGAGGGTCATCTTGCCCATCATCTTGGCCGGGCGGGTCGGGTAGTAGCGCCCGGCCATGGTCAGCACCAGCGACACCATGCCGATGAAGGTGCCGCCGAACAGCA
>JAGRFQ010000068.1:0-7533 GCA_020445945.1 Rhodocyclaceae bacterium | reverse complement strand
ATCAGCGCGTTCAGGTCGCCGGTGCGGCGGGCGATCAGATCCCACGCGATGCATGCGGGGGCGGCGCTCAGGCCGAGCACCAGAAAGGTCAGGTTGCCGCGCCCGGCCAGCCCGGGCAGGGCATCGACGATCGCCACGATGAAGGTCGCCGACACCACGTAGCCGACCCCGGCGCAGAAATAGGCGGCCATGAAAATCCGCATGAACAGGCGGCTGGGCGGCGCGTCGAGCATCGGCTGACCGGTTTTGGTGACGGTGCTGCGATCGGGCGGCGGCAGCCAGCCCAGCGCCGGGATGAGCAGCGCCGCGCCGATTGCGGCAAACGCATACCACTGCGCGCGCCAGTCGAGCGCTTCGCTCATCAGCCCGACCGCCGCGGCGCAGCCGGCAATGCCCAGCCCGACGCCGACGAAATGGATGCCCAGCTCGCTGCGGTGGTTGTGGCGGATCAGCCAGTTGAGGATCAGCCCGGTGCCCAGCAGCATGCCCGCCGCGCTGGAGAGGCCGGCGATGAAGCGCGACACCGCCCACACCGTCACATCGCTGGCGAAGGCCATCATCGCGGTGCTGAACACGGCGGTGAGCAGGCCGAGGCGGTAGAGCCGGTCCTTGAGCACCAGATCGCTGATCAGCGAGGCGATCAGCGCGCCAGAAAGGTAGCCGGCGTAGTTGATCGCCGCCAGCCAGCCCGCCGCCTCCACCCCGAGCCCGGCCTGCGCCTGCATCACCGGCAGCAGCGGGGTGTAGGAAAAACGCGCCACGCCAAGGGCCAGCATCAGGCTGCAGATGCCGGCAATCAGCACGCGTGCGCGTTCTTTCTGGTCGTTCATCGGGCGGTTTTCCGTGTCGTGGGTGGGATCGGGCCGGCCGCACGCACGCAGCACGCGCGACCCATCACCGCACGCTACACATCCCGGCACCACGCTTCAAACGTTTTGTATGCATGGCATGGATGCGTTGGGCGCATGCATGCGTGGTGTGCCGCTTAGTCCGCCAGCATCTCCCAGCCCGGATGGTCGAATTCCTTGGCGTAGTTGTTGGCGGTACGTACCGCCATCAGATAGCCGAGGTGGCGGGCCGGCAGGTGGCTGGCGTTGCGCATCAGATCGGCGCTGTCGCGCATCTCGCCGAGAATCAGGGTGAGCGCTTTTTGCGCCGGCACCGCCGCGGATGTGTCGGCAACCGAAACGCCGGCGATGCGCTTGTCGAGCCAGTCGCCGAGGGCGTCGTACTGCGCTTCGCTGCGCGTGTTGGTGCGCAGGTCGTGACCAACGGCACGCAGCATCCGGGCGATGTCGGTCATCGCGTGCCGGAGTGCGTCGCTGGCGGGCCAGCGTGCGGCGCTGCTTGCCGGCGTCGGGGTGGGAGCATCGGCGTGCAGCGGCGGGGCGCTCATGCCGAGCGCGGCGGCAAACAAGATAGCGAGGAGGCGGGCGGGCTTGGACATGGTCGGTTCCACAGGCAGGAAATGCGATGCCTCGCACAATAAATCAGCCGCGCGCGGTGTGACTTGTCCAGCCGCAAAAAAGGGCGCCGATGGCGCCCTGGATGCACAACGCGGTGCTGCGCCCGTCTCAGTTGCCGGAGGCGACGAAGGGCTTGACCTTGTCGTTGCGCGCGTCGCTGCTGCTGCCTGCGGAGGTGCTGGCAATCGGCTTGCTGGCGCTGCCGGCGTTGAGCGATTGCACGTCGCCGGAGACTTCGCCGCCTTCCTCGATCAGGATCTTGCCGTAGCGGATGGTGCCGCTGACGCGGCCAGTGGCGTGGATGATGAGCTGCTCGCGGGCAGTCAGTTCGCCGTCGAAGTTGCCGTGAATCTCGGCCACGTCGATGCCCACCTTGCCCGAGAACGCGCCGTGCTCGGTGATGCGGATGACCCGGCTGTCCATGGTGGCTTCGACCCGGCCTTCGACCACCAGCGTGTCGCAATCGAGAATCTCGGCGCCACGCAGTTTGACGTCGGGGCCGACGATCAGGCGGCTGCCGCTGTCTTTGGCGGCGGTTTTCTGGGCCGTGCTGCTGGTGCTTGCGCTGGACGTGGTGGCAGTGTCGGAAGGGCTGTCGAATTGACTACGCATGTTGGCTCCAAAGGTTCCTGGTCGGGGGGTCGGGCGCGGTGAGGAGGTCACCGCACCGCTCGGGCTGCTCGAGGGGGATGCCCCGTTCGACGGGGTGTTCGACGTGGGGGCTTCATCACGTTTGTGGAACAGGCTGGACTTGTTGAACATGGCTTCTCCTCGAATAAACAATCGGCTGGCGTGCTGCTGTCATGCCCGGGCAACGCAAAGCCTGTGCCAGAGCTTAGAAGTGTTTGATATGCCGGCGCAAATCGCGGGGGGTGTGGCGATGTTGCAAAGCCCACGGGTTCAGCCTGTCGGGCTGTGGCGACAATGCTTTAAGTGTGATGCTGCATGGCTTTGATTTAATGCGATTTTCATTTGTCGCCAAATGGCGACAAGGGGCGGTTTTGAGGCGTTTGCGGGTGCCTCGGGCGGGCGGATTTGCTTGCATTTGCTTACTTTAACGCTGCGCCCGCTCGCCTAAAGTTGAGCCCCTGCTGTCACGCTGACTCCCTCATGTTCTCGCGAATGTCCTTCCGGCAGATGCTGCTTGCCGGCTTCTTGCTGATTGCGCTTGTGCTCGGTGCGGCAGCCATGCAGGGACTGCATCTGCTCGAGGCATTTGCCCAGCAAAGCCGCCACGGCGCCGACGCCGCACTGGGGCTGACCAGCGCAGCCCAGCAGTTGGCCGAGCGCACGGTGGACATGGAGCGCAGTGCGCGCCAGTACCGGGTGCTCGGTGACGATGCCCTGAAGGCGCGTTTCGTGGTGTCGCGCGATGGTGCAGAGAGTGCGCTGGCGGCGTTTTCGGCCGCCGCGCCGGCGACCCTCGGCGGGGTGGCCGACGCTTGGCGTGCGGCGGCGCGGCAGGCCGAGGCCGCGCTCGATGCGGCCACCGGCGAGGCCGATCTGCGCGACGCGCTCGACCGCCTGCACCGCATCAACGAACGGCTCAGCGTGGATGCCCGCCAATGGGTGGCGCGGCAGAACGCGACCTTGCTCAACCAGCTCGAAGCCAATCGCCTGCGGCTGGCATGGCAGGTGCTGCTGGCGGTACTGTTCGGGGCGTTGCTGGCGGCGCTGTTCGGCTGGCAACTGGCACGCCCGGTGAAACAGATCGAGGCGGCGATCGAAGACCTCGGCGAGAGCCGTCTGGACCGGCCGATCGAGGTCGAAGGGCCCGCCGACCTGCGCCAGCTCGGGCAACGCCTCGACTGGTTGCGTCAGCGCCTGAGCGAGCTTGAGGCCGATCGCGTGCGGATGCTGCGGCATGTGTCGCACGAGCTCAAGACCCCGCTCGCCGCGCTGCGTGAGGGGGTGGCGCTGCTCGAAGACGAGGTCACCGGCGCGCTGAGCCCGCCGCAGCGCGAGGTGGTTGGCATCCTGCGCGCCAACGCCCACGTCCTGCAGGGGCGGATCGAGGATCTGCTCGGCTTCAACGCGGCGGTGTTCGACGCCCGTCGCCTCCACCGCAGCACCTTCGCGCTGGGGGCCTTGCTCGAACGCATCGTCGATGCGCAGCGGCTGCAGGCCCAGTCGCGCGACGTGAGCATCGTGCTCGACACCACGCCGATCAGCATCGATGCCGACGCCGAGAAGATTGGCGTCGCGATCGGCAACCTGCTCGCCAACGCGATCTCCTTCAGCCCCGCGGGCGGCGAAGTGAGTCTGTGTGCGCGGCATGGCGGCGAGTGGGCGATTGTCGACTGTATCGACGCCGGGCCCGGTGTGGCCAGCGATGATGCCGGGCGCATCTTCGACCCATTCTTCCAGGGGCGTCGCCAGCCGGCGACAGCGCGCGAAGGCAGTGGCGTGGGGCTGTCGATCGTGCGCGAATACGTGCAGGCCCACGGCGGGCGGGTCGCGCTGGTGTCGGGCGAGCGCGGCGCGCATTTCCGAATTGAACTTCCTTTGAGCGTGTAATTTCATGAGGTCTGATCGACGAATCCCCGGCATTGCGGCGCTGGCGCTGGCGATGGCACTTGGCGGCTGTGCCGGCTGGCCGGATGAGGGGCTGACCAAAAGTGCGGTGCAGCGCGACGACGTCGCGTTGCGTGCGGTGCTGGCCTATGCCCGCACGGCGGACGATTTCGATGCTGCGGCATACGCGCGCGAGCTCAAGACGCTGGCCGCGCAGCCCGACGCGCCGATGGTGACGCTGCAGCGTGCCTTGCTCAGCGGACAGGACCGCAGCGAGGCCGATCCCGCGCGGGCCGTGGCCTTGCTCGACAAACTGCTGGCCGACACCTCGGCCGACGCGGTGGTTTTTCATCCCCTGGCGCGAATTCTGCATGGCCAGTACTCGGCGCGCGTGCGTCTGCTGGGCAGCAACGAAAAGCTCGCCCGGGAGCAGCGCGAGGCGCGCGCCGAAGCCGATACCCTTAAACAGAAGCTGGACGCGCTGACCGACATCGAACGCAGTCTGCATGCGCCCGCCGGCTCGCCAACGGAGACCCCGCCATGAACCTCGCCCGCAAAGCCGAGTTCGCAGACGTGCCACCGCGGCTGCTGCTGGTTGACGACGACCCCGATCTGCTGCGCCTGCTGTCGATGCGGCTGCAGGCCAGCGGCTATCGGGTCAGCGCGGTCGATTCGGCCGAAGCGGCGCTGTCGATGCTGGCGGCGACCACGCCCGATCTGGTGATCAGCGATGTGCGCCTGCCGGGGCGCGACGGGCTGGCCCTGTTCGACGAAATCCGCGCCACCCACCCCGGCTTGCCGGTGATCCTGCTCACCGCCCATGGCAGCATTCCGGACGCAGTCGATGCCACCGCGCGCGGCGTTTTCGACTATCTCACCAAGCCCTTCGACAGTCGCGTGCTGCTCGAAAAGGTCAGCTGCGCGCTCGAAGTGTCGAGCCCCGCGTCGGCACCGGCCGGACGCGACACCGGCGCCTGGCGCGACGAGATCATCAGCCGCAGCGCGCGCATGGCCGAGGTGCTCGACGAGGCCCGGCTGGTCGCCGCCAGCGACGCCAGCGTGCTCATCCGCGGGGCCAGCGGCACCGGCAAGGAGCTGCTCGCGCGGGCCATCCACCGCGCCAGCGCGCGTGCCGACAAGCCGTTCGTGGCCATCAACTGCGGCGCCATTCCCGAGCAGTTGCTCGAATCGGAGCTGTTCGGTCACGTCAAGGGCGCGTTCACCGGCGCCGGTTCGGCGCACGACGGCCTGTTCCTCAGCGCCGAAGGCGGCACATTGTTTCTCGACGAAATCGGCGACATGCCGCTGGCGCTGCAGGTCAAGCTGCTGCGCGTGCTGCAGGAGCGCGCGGTGCGCCCGGTGGGGGCGACGCGTGCGCGCACGGTGGATGTGCGCATCATTTCGGCGACCCACCGCGACCTCGAAGCCGGCCTGCACGACGGCAGTTTCCGGGAAGATCTGTACTATCGGCTCAACGTCGTCCGCCTCACCTTGCCCGCGCTCGACGCACGGCGCGAAGACATTCCCCTGCTCGCGCGCCACTTCATGCATGCGCTGGCCGAAAAATACGGCAAGCCGATCCACGGCTTTGCCCCCGAAGCCCTCGAACTGCTCGTCACCGCACAGTGGCCGGGCAACGTGCGCCAGCTCTTCAACGTGATCGAGCAGGTATGTGCGCTCACCACCGCGCCGCGCGTGCCGGTGGCGCTGGTGCAGCGTGCGCTGCGCACGCCGAGCGTCGAAATTCTCTCCTACGCCGAGGCCAAGCAGCGTTTCGAGCGCGACTACCTCGTGCATCTGCTCAAACTGACCGGCGGCAACGTGACCGATTCGGCGCGGCTGGCGGAGCGCAATCGCACCGAGTTCTACCGCCTGCTGCAACGTCACGCGCTGACCCCGGCGATGTTCCGCAGCGATGAGGAGGCCCCGCTTGTCGCGATTTCGGGACAGCCGGATGGCGCGTCCAGCGGGGATATCCGCTGAGCGGCGGCGCAGCGTGTCGCCGCTCGGTGACAGTTGGCAGGGCGAAGCCTGCGCGCGCCCCGTTTCAAATCGCCTGTGCGCGCACAAGTGGCTGAAAAGACAAAATAAAAACCGATTGGCACGGCATCTGCAAAGAGGCTCGCGGGCGCCTGCTGTGGCGCTGTCCGTCCCCCGATCCTGAGGAGTCTTTCGATGTCCGACCGTTCCGTACTGTTCGCACTGCTCGCCACCTTCGCTTTCGGGCTGCCCGCCACCGCGGCCAACGTCGATGAGCGTCCCCCGCATGTGCTGACGTCGCTGCGCCCGGCTGCCGCCGACGCGTTTCTCAAGGGCAAGGTCGAGGCAGCCCTGGCGGCCGAAATGAGCTTGCATGGCACCGATATTCTGGTCGATGTGCTGGACCGCGTGATCCTGCTCAGCGGTGAAGTGGGCTCGGTGGACCAACGCGTGACGGCGGGGCGGCTGGCGGCTTCGGTGAGCGGCGTAAAGAAAGTGATGAACGAGGTGTTCGTGCTTCGCCAGCACGCCACCGGGACCACCCTCAGCGCGCCCGGCCTTCGGCTGAATCCCTTGTAAACAGGCGCATGTGACGATATGTCGCATCAGTTGAAGGGCTGCACTTGCGGTGGATCAAGCGGCGTGAATCCGTGAGTTCTTATGCTCCGTCCCGACTCAATTTCGACTCGGGAGCCCAGCATGAGAACACTCAACCCCTCACTCGCCGCCGCGATTGCCGGCCTGATGAGCTTGCCATGCGCTGCCGCGCAGAGCGCCGGCACGGTGCTCGATCACGTCGTGGTGACCGCGCCGCAGATGGAGGAGGCGCTGGTCGTCACCTCCGACCCCAAGGCCGCGCGCCAGCCGGTGCCGGCGCATGACGGCGCGGATCTGCTCAAGAACATTCCGGGCTTTTCGGTGATCCGCAAGGGTGGCACCGATGGCGATCCGGTGTTTCGCGGCATGGCCGCCTCGCGACTGGGCATTTTGCTCGACGGCGAGATGATTCTGGGCGGCTGCGGCATGCGCATGGATCCGCCGACGGCCTATGTATTCCCCGAAGCCTACGATTCGGTCACCGTGCTCAAGGGACCGCAAAGCGTGAAGTACGGCGCCGGCAACAGCGCCGGGGTGGTGCGTTTCGAACGCACCCCGCCGCGCTTCGATACACCGGCGGTGCGTGGCGATGCGAGCCTGCTGGTGGGCAGCGCGCAGCGCAATGACCAGGTTGTGACGATGCAGGCCGGCACGCCGCGCTACTACGCCGATGTGGCGGCGACACGCTCGGACGCCAACAACTACGAAGATGGCGACGGCACCGAAGTGCATTCGGCCTATACGCGCTGGAGCACCAACCTGGCGCTGGGGCTGACGCCGGACCGCGACACGCGCATCGAGCTGTCGATGGCTGCCAGCGACGGTGAGGCGCGCTACGGCGACCGGGGCGTGGATGGCGTCAAGTTCGAGCGTGCCAACGTCGGACTCAAGGTGGTCAAAGAGCGCGTCAGCGCGGTGGTGGCCAGGCTCGAAGCGCAGGTCTATCACAACTACGTCGATCACGTGATGGACAACT
>JAGRFQ010000067.1 GCA_020445945.1 Rhodocyclaceae bacterium | reverse complement strand
ACATCTTGCCCGCGCCGAACAGGTCGCCGACCACGTCCATGCCGGCCATCAGCGGCCCTTCGATCACCGCCAGCGGCGGCTTGCCGGCGGCAGCCATGGCGGCGCGCACCTCTTCGGTGTCCTCCACCACGAAGTCGGTGATGCCCTTGACCAGCGCATGCTTGAGCCGCTCTTCGACCGTGCCCTGACGCCAGGACAGGTCCGGCCCGGCGTTCTTGGCCTTGCCTTCCTTCACCGTCACCGCAAAATCGACCAGTGCCTCGCCCGCGCCCGGGTGGCGATTGAGCACCACGTCCTCGACCTTCTCGCGCAGCACCGGCTCGAGGTCGTCATACACCCCGAGCATGCCGGCGTTGACGATGCCCATGCTCATGCCCGCCTTGATGGCGTGGAACAGGAACACGGTGTGGATCGCCTCGCGCACCGCGTCGTTGCCGCGGAAGCTGAAGCTCACGTTGGACACGCCGCCCGAGGTCTTGGCATGCGGCAGGTTGGCGTGGATCCAGTGCACCGCCTCGATGAAGTCGACCGCGTAGTTGTCGTGCTCGGCAATGCCGGTGGCGATGGCGAAGATGTTGGGGTCGAAGATGATGTCTTCGGGCGGGAAATTGGCTCCGCCTTGCTCCGGCGACGCCGTCAGCAAGTCATAGGCGCGCTTGCAGATCTCGGTCTTGCGCGCATAGGTGTCGGCCTGGCCGGTTTCGTCGAAGGCCATGACGATCACCGCCGCGCCGTACTGCCGGCACAGCCGCGCCTGACGCAGGAACTCGTCCTCGCCTTCCTTCATCGAGATCGAGTTCACCACCCCCTTGCCCTGAATGCACTTGAGGCCGGCCTCGATCACGCTCCACTTGGAGGAGTCGAGCATGATCGGCACCTTGGAGATGTCCGGCTCGGCGGCGATCAGCTTGAGGAATTTTTCCATGGCGGCGAGCGAATCGAGCATCGCCTCGTCCATGTTGATGTCGATCACCTGGGCGCCGTTTTCCACCTGCTGGCGGGCCACCGCCAGGGCGTCGTCGAAGCGGCCTTCGAGGATCATGCGGGCGAAGGCCTTGGAGCCGGTCACGTTGGTGCGCTCGCCGACGTTCACGAAGAGCGAATCCTTGCCCACGTTGAAGGGCTCCAGGCCCGACAGGCGCAGCTTCTTCTCCAGCGTGGGCACGGCACGCGGCGCGGTGGCCGCGACGGCCTCGGCGATCGCCGCGATGTGCGCCGGCGTGGTGCCGCAGCAGCCGCCGATGATGTTCACCAGGCCCGAGCGCGCCCATTCGGCCACGGCGCCGGCCAGCGCCTCGGGGGTTTCGTCATAGCCAGTGGGCGAGAGCGGGTTGGGCAGGCCGGCGTTGGGGTGGGCCGAGACGAAGCAGTCGCACACGCCGGACAGCTCCTCGACATACTGGCGCAGCTCGGCGGCGCCCAGCGCGCAGTTGAGGCCGAAGCTGATCGGCTTGGCGTGGGCCAGCGCGTTCCAGAAGGCCTCGGCGGTCTGGCCCGAGAGGGTGCGGCCGGAGGCGTCGGTGATGGTGCCGGAGATCATGACCGGCAGGCGCTGGCCAAGCTCGGCAAACACCTGCTCGATGGCGAACACCGCCGCCTTGGCGTTGAGGGTGTCGAAGATGGTCTCGATCAGCAGCAGGTCGGCACCGCCCTCGATCAGGCCGCGCGCGGCCTTGCGGTAGTCGGCCACCAGCGCATCGAACGTGATGTTGCGAAAGCCCGGATCGTTCACGTCCGGCGAGATCGACAGGGTGCGCGAGGTCGGCCCCAGCACGCCGGCGCAGAAGCGCGGCTTGGCCGGGTTCTTCGCGGTGTATTCGTCGCACAGCTCGCGCACCAGGCGCGCACCGGCCACGTTGATCTCGTAGGCCAGCTCGGCCAGCCCGTACTCGGCCTGCGACACCTCGGTGGCGTTGAAGGTGCAGGTCTCGATGATGTCGGCGCCGGCGTCGAGGTAGTCGCGGTGGATGCCGGCGATGACGTCCGGCCGGGTCAGCACCAGCAGATCGTTGTTGCCCTTGAGGTCCTTGCCATGTTCGGCAAAGCGCGCGCCGCGGTAGTCCGCCTCACCGAGCTTGTGCTGCTGGATCATCGTGCCCATCGCGCCATCCAGAATCAGGATGCGCTGGGTCAGCAGGGCGGTGAGTTCGGTGCTGCGGTCGGCTTGCATGGCGAGTCCTCGGTCGATTCACTCAATCATAGCCGGGGCCACCCAAAGAAAAACGGCGCGGCAAACCGGCAAGGTTTGCGAGCGCCGTTGATCTTTGCTGAGCCTGGCCCCGGAGTTGAAACTCACCCGCGGGTCGCAGCGCTCCTCAGCAAGGAGCGGATTCTACGAGGTATCGGGGCCAGTGTCGAGCCAGCTTACTTGGCTTTGCGACGCATCAGACCGCCACCGATGGCAGCCAGACCGAACAGAGCCAGCGTGCCGGGTTCCGGCACGTTGCCGGTGGTGTCGGGCGGAACCACGATGTTGATGGGCACCGTGGCCGACGCAAAGGTCAAACCTGCCCAATCCACGTTGTCGGAGAAGGTGGTCAAAGTCACCGAGTTGGTACCCGTGCCAATACCCAAACCAGACAACGCAGCCGTATTCAGATTGACCGAAGCGTATTTGCCGTAAGTGCTGCCCGAGGTGGTATAGGTACCCGTAGCGGTCACAAATCCGTCAAGACCGAGGCCGTTCCAGATTGCGGAAACCGTTCCCGATGTACCACCAACGCCGCTGCTGTCTTCGAGGTCGACGACGCTGCCAACATCAAATGTCACGTTGGTGCCATTGATGACAAGACCCGCCGGACGCGACGCGAAATCGTCGACAGTGCCAGTACCCGGTACCACGGTCGGGTGGTAGCTCACCCCAAAGAAGGTCAGGCTACCGTCAGCATTGCCGTTCCAGCCAATCTGCCAAACGTGCGCCGAAGCTGCACCGCTGAACGCGGCCAACGCGCCGGCCAGCGCCAGACCGCCGAGCTTGTGCGAAAACTTGGATTTCATGGAATTCTCCTTGTTACTTTTAAAGTCTGTGCAGACTCGGATTCATCTCCGGCGCCTGTCACACAGTCAAAAGCAACAACCGGTCCACAACCTGTAAGCAATTGTTTTATATTGTCTACGGCGTTAGTCCTATGCCTAAGGTTGTGTTTTTTGTTAAAAATGTCGACACGCTGGAGACACATTGCAATCTGCCGCGAGGGAGAGTACGCGCCACAACACCATTATGTGCAGTAGTTCTAGGCGACTATCGTTCAGACCGCCCCCGGTTCGATGTACGAAAAAATCAAGACGGGTAATAGACATTCGCCTATGACCCGATTGGGATGTCACGAAAACAAAGAGCGTCTGTATTTCAGACTGACGTAGCTTGCGATGCGCTCATCAACCGATCAATCGCATCCTGAATGCGCCCGTTCGGCTGACGCTGCATCCAGTCGTTGGCAAACATCAGCAGGGGCTCGATTTCGCGCACGTCGAGCGGCTCCTTGCCAAGCAGATCGAACAGGGCCAGTGCCGCGTCGTGGACCTCGCTGCCGGGTGCGGCGGCAACCTGGCACACCATCGACACCGCCATCAAATCGGTCAGGTGCGCCTCGCAAAACCACGGCTTGCCGATCGCCTCCAGCGCAATCAGCGCCGGCAGCTCAGTGGTGGTGCGCTTCTTGACGCCAAGCGGCAGAAGTTTTCTACGCTTTTTTTTCATGGGGCGCACAACGGCATGCGCGGGCCAAGCTTTAGGCCTATGCGCACCACGCCTCCGTGGCGTGCGTCGGCAGTGTCGAAAAATCTGACAAAAACTGTTTCGCGGCCTCATCGGAATGGCGCAAAATTACTTAAAATCAGTGAATTGAGATTATGGTCCGGGATTTGCTTGCACTAGACCGATGGTCATACGTTCTCTCACCCGCTCACTGATCTTCGCCTGCGCCGCCGCACTCAGTGCAGCACCCGCGCTTGCGCGCCCAATACTTGAGCTTCAAGCACCGGCGAAGGCCACAACCACGCCAGCCTTTTCAGCTGCTGGGGGTGTAACGACTTCGGAATCGCTTGAAAAAGCGCTCGAGGAGGAGACGAGCACGCTCGCCACGATCGACGCACCGCCGTCTGCAGCCGAAGTCAACGATCCGGCCAAGGCCCCATACAAGGCACTGATTGACGACATGCTGGATGGTCAGCTGGAAACGGAACCATCCGACACGGCAATCAGACCACAACTCGACAAGCCCTCACCACAGACACTGCTATACGGAGAGAAGCAACTTAGGCAACGCGCAAAGTCCATTCGCGACGAACTCTCGGCGCTATTCGAAGACCCCGTCCTCGAAGGTGAGACAGAGGAAATGCGTGAACTGCGCTTGCGTCAGGAGATCGCGATGAAGGCCGCCTATGCAGGCCCCAGCGCCACACAAGCAACCCCCGATGAGCGCAGAGCGAACGGGTCGAGCTCACACAGTGATCCCTCCGAGCAGGTCGCCCGCGAAGCAATCTACCTGCGCTTTACCGAGTTGGCACTTTTTATCTGGGACACGCTGACTCATCCCGTGGCAATTTCTATCGCAGTCTTGTATGGCCTGACGCGTGCGCTTATCGCCATTGTCCGCATGGCCCCAAAACGTCATCGAGTGCGCCGACGCTCCAGGCGACGACCCCGTTCGCGCACGGCCGCCACCGCGATCGCAGTGGCGGCCCCCGGCCAGCAACCTGAATTTCACGCGTTGCCGTCAAAACGGCCCCGCTCGTCACGCCACCGTCGTCGCCGTCGCAGCCTGCTCGACCGACTCTTCTCGTTTTAACAGAGCCAACCGGGCGCAGTCGCCGACCCACCCCGATCAACCACACACGGGGCGATGCTGGTCACAGCATCCAGCGTAATATACGGCTTCACCTATCAGCCACAATCGGCGGATGATGAAGCCCTGACATGCAACATCTCGACGCCTTGCTGCTCACCGTGATGCTGATTGCGCTGGCCGCTGCGGCCGCGGCGGCGTATGCGGTGGCGGGCGGGTATCGCAGGGCGATGCTGCGCCACATGACGGCGCCGGCCGCAGCCGCAGCGCCGGCCGCAGCCGAAGCCTTCCGCGACACACCCGGCGCGCACTTCAACCTCGCCCTCAACCGTCGCCACACCCGTCGGCTGGCCGTTGCCTTGATCGCGATCAGCGCGCTGATCGGGCTGTGCAGCGCGGCTTTTCAACTGCTGGTGGTACATACCGGGGGCGGCTTTGGCTGGCGCAAGCTCGGCCTGCTGGCCTTGACCTATAGCTGGCCGGTGGTGCCGGCGCTGGGCCTGTTGTGGCGCTGGTCGGTGCGGCGCACGGTGTTTGGCGTGGCGGGGTATCTGGCTGTGCTGGCGCCGTTGATCATGCTCGGCTCAAACGCTGCGCAGTCGCTGTCGCTGGTCTCTGCGTGGCTGGCGTCGACCACCGTGATTCCGTTGCTGGCGCTGTTCGGGCTGACCGCCTCCGGGCGCATCCGCGCCATCGCGCCGCTGCTCTTTCCGCCGGCGCTGGTGATGACCGCGGCGTCGGTGCTCGGCCTCGAGGCGCTGGCGGCGGCCATCGACAGTCCGCCGGACACACTCGTCGCGCTGGTCGGGTTTCTCGGCGCAACGCCGACGCTGCTGCTGTTCGCGGTGGTGCCGTGGCTGATCGGGGTGTGGCCGGCGCTCGCCGTCGTGCGGGCGGTGGCCGGCGCCTATCGCGCCAAACGCTTCTCCGAGCTGGCCTACCTGTTCGGCATGTTCTGGCTGGTGGTGCTGATCAGCATGGCGATCCCGAGCATTCACTCGGACGCGGGGCTCGGTGCGCTGGCGATTGTCGGGGTCTGGGTGTGGGTGCCGCTCGGCTTTGCCGCGGCGCGGCGCTGGCTGACCCCGCCGCCGCCCGCGCCGACACTGCTGGTGCTGCGGGTGTTCCGCCGCGACGCGGCGGTCGAGGCGCTGTTCGACAGCGTCACCGAGCGCTGGCGCGCGACCGGCAACACGGTGCTGATTGCAGGCACCGATCTGGTCAGCCGGACGCTCGACCCCGACGACTTGTTTGTTTTCCTGAGCCGGCGTCTCGGCGAGCGCTTCATCACCCGCGCCGCCGATATTGCACCGCGCCTCGCCGGCTTCGACCTGACACCGGACCACGACGGTCGCCACCGGATCAACGAGTGTTATTGCAACGACGCCACCTGGCAGCCGACGCTGCAGGCCTTGCTGGCGCGCGCGGACGCGGTGCTGATGGATCTGCGCGATTTTGCAGCCAGCAATGCCGGCTGCCGCTTCGAGCTGGCGGCGCTGGCCGACGCGGCCCACGTGGGGCGGATCGTGATCCTGTGCAACGCCGCCACCGACCGTGCCACGGCGGAGGCCGATCTCGGTGCAGCGCATGCCCGCTGCCAGTGGCTCGACGTCCCCGCGAGCACGCGCGGTCTGGGCCGGCAGGTGCTGGCGGCGCTCGCCGCACCGGCCTGAGCCCCGCGCCTACGGCTCGATGCTCAAACCGAAGCCGATGCCGCGCCCGATGCCCGGGCCGGTCTCGCCGAAGAATGCGCCGTCGCGCGGGTAGACGTAACTCATCGAGGTGCGCACCACCCTGCCTTCACGGAAGTGCACGTTGAAGCGCGTGGCGATGCCGGGCCGACCGAGGTTGCTGATGTTCCAGTCCCACACCGACTCGCCCGACAGCGCGTAGGTTTCGATGCTGCGACGCGGCCCGAGCAGCGCGACGACTTCGGCCTCGCGCATGCCCGCCACGATGCGCGCGCGGTGCGCGTCGGCAAGAGCGTCCCACACCGCCCGCACCGTGCCGTCGGCAGCCAGATGCACGTTGATGAAGGTGACCCCGAAGGGCTGGGTGGCGTACTGCCACAGTTCGCCGCCGTCGGGCTGGGCGAGGATGTGCGTGGGCGCGCCGTACTTGCGATCCACCGCCGACACGCCGTCACCGGGCTGCGGCACCGGCGCGATCGCGCAGCCGGCCAGTGCCGCGAGCAGCATCAGGAGCGGCGCCGCGGTACGCATCTCAGTTCCCCAGCCGCTCGGTGTAGCGCCCGGTGCGCACCACCCGGCCCTGTTGATCGAAGTAGACGTTGAAGTACACCAGCGCGAGGCGGTCGCTATTGTCGATCAGCCAGTCGTGCACGGTCTCCTGCTTGAGCGCGTGGAACGTGGTCTTGGCCGGCTTGCCGATCAGGCGCCGTACCTGGGTCTGGTCGAGCCCCGGCGTGATGCGCGCGAACTGCGCCTCGGTCAGCACCTGATCGACGGCCTGCACCACATTGTTGGCGTCGAGCGTGATCAGGTAGCAGGTGGTGCCGGCGGGCTGCATGGAGTATTCCCAGGTCACCGTGCCGTCGCCGTTGCGCCACTCGATGCCCGGCGGGCCGAGGCGGTCGCGCACCTCGAAGCCGGTGGAGACACCGGGCCTGAGATCCTTGATCGCAAATTCCTCGCATGCCGCCAGCCCGAACAGGGCCAGCACACCGCACAGCAGGGTCCGGATTCGTTTCATTCGCTGCTCCACTGATCACACCCGGGCGGTGTGCCACGGCCACCCCTTTGGTTAGAATGGCAGCCCGGATGATGGTTTCGTCGCTCGTCCCCCGGTGAATCTGGCCGTGAGGGCGGGGTCCCCGGTCCATTCTGACATTCCATGGCACGCAGGCGCGCAAACAAAATGCAAAATACACTCCTCGCACTGGCCGCATCCGGACTGATGCTCGGCGCGGCCCAGGCAGACACGATCAAGATCGGCCACGCGGGCCCGCTCACCGGACCGATCGCCCACATCGGCAAGGACGGCGAGTACGGCGCGCGGCTGGCGATCGAAGACGCCAACGCCGCCGGCATCGTCATCGACGGCGAACAGGCCCGCTTCGAACTGGTCAGCGAAGACGATCAGGCCGACCCGCGCCAGGCCACCACCGCCGCCCAGCGGCTGGCCGACGAGGAAGTTGCCGGGGTGATCGGCCACGTCACCTCCGGCGCCTCGATTCCGGCCTCGCGCATCTACCAGCAAGCCGGGATCCCGGTCATCACCCCCTCGGCGACCAGCCCCAAGCTGACCCGCCAGGGCTACGCGGTAACCTTCCGTGTGATCGCCAACGATCTGCAGCAAGGCAGCGCGATGGCCAAGTACGCGGCCGAGACGCTCAAGCTCAGGCAGGTCGCCATCATCGACGACCGCACCGCCTACGGGCAGGGGCTGGCCGACGCGTTCGGCAAACAGGTGCAGCAGTACGGCGTGAAGATCGTCGGGCGCGAATTCACCACCGACAAGGCCACCGACTTTTCGGCCATCCTCACCAAGCTCAAGGCCGCCCAGCCCGACGCGGTGTTCTACGGCGGCATGGACGCGCAGGCCGCGCCGATGCTGCGTCAGATGCGACAACTCGGTTTCGAGAGCAAGTTTCTCGGTGGCGACGGCGCCTGCACCGGCGAAATGCTCAAGCTCGCCGCCGAGGCGCTGAGCGAAGATGCCTACTGCTCGCAAGCCGGCATCCCGATGGAGAAGATGCCGCGCGGGGCCGATTTCAGGGCACGTTTCAAGCAACGCTTCAACACCGACGTGCAGCTCTATGCCCCCTACAGCTACGACGCCGCGATGGCGCTGATCGAGGCCATGAAGGCTGCCAATTCGTCCGACCCCGCCGACTATCTGCCGGCCCTCAAGGCGCTCAAGTACAGGGGCGTGACCGGCGACATCGCCTTCGACGCCTACGGCGACATCACCACCGGCGGTACCACCCTGTTCCGTTTCCAGCACGGCACGTGGCGCACCGTCGACTGAACCCGCTGCCGCGCGCCCGCCGCCACGCATGACCCAGCTGTTCCTGTTCGCCGCCGGTCTCATCGCCCTCACCGCCGGCGCCGAGCTGCTGGTGCGCGGCGCCTCGCGGCTGGCGCTGTCCTTCGGCCTGTCGCCGCTGGTGGTGGGGCTGACCATTGTCGCCTTCGGCACCAGCGCGCCGGAGATCGCGGTGGCGATCAAGGCCGCCTGGGCTGGCCAGTCGGATCTGACCATCGGCAACGTGGTCGGCAGCAACATCTGCAACATCCTGCTGATTCTGGGCCTCGGCGCATTGGTGGCGCCGCTGTCGGTGGTCGGGCAGGTGGTGCGTCAGGAGGTGCCGGTCATGATCGCCGCCTCCGCGCTGGTGGTGGGGCTGGCCCTGAACGGCGCGATCGGCCGGCTGGAGGGCGCGCTGCTGTTTGCGCTGCTGGTGATCTATCTGATCTTCATCGTGCGCCAGTCGCGCCGCGCCTCGCGCGCCGAGCAGGCCGACTACGGCGACGCCCCGCCCCAAGCCCGCTGGGATCGCCACTGGAGCGTTCAGCTGGCGCTGGTTGCCGGCGGGCTGATCCTGCTCGTGACCGGCGCCGAGTGGCTGGTGCAGGCGGCGGTGTTCTTTGCCCGCTGGCTGGGCGTGGACGATCTGGTGATCGGCCTCACCGTGGTCGCCATCGGCACCTCGCTGCCCGAGATCGCCACCTCGGTGCTGGCGGCCTGGCGCGGCGAGCGCGATCTGGCGGTGGGCAACGCGGTGGGCAGCAACATCTTCAACCTGCTCGGCTGCCTCGGGCTGGGCGCGATGTTCTCGCCCGATGGCCTGCCAATCGCCGCCGCGGCGCTCGACTTCGACCTGTGGGTGATGCTCGCCGTGGCCGTCGCCTGCCTGCCGATCTTCCTCGCCCGCAAACGCATCGCACGCTGGGAAGGGGTGGTCTTTCTGGCCTACTACGCGGCCTACGTCGTCTACCTCGTGCTCGATGCCTCGGGCAGCGGCATGCTCAAGACCTTCAACGTCGCCATGCTCGGCTTCGCCATTCCCTTGTCATTGCTCACGCTGGTTGTGCTCACCCTGCGCCAGCGCCGTGCCAGCCGCGGCTGAGCGCGGCAGGTGTCTCGGCAAAGGCACAAAAAAGTGTCGGTTTTTTTTACACTCGGCCTTGTGCGCTATTCCATAGGCACATATCTTTGCTTAGGTAACAATAATTTGCAGAGCCCGGTATATGTCTTGCTTCAACTCACGCGCAGCAAGATTTGCGCCGATTCGATCCGACTACCCGTCGTTCTTCGGCGACCGAACAAGAATAAACACCCCGCCACCGGCACCTAAGAACCGGACCGGGATCGCGGCGATTCGCGACAGCCCCGACACCGTCTTGCGCACTCGCACATCGCCTCAGTTTTCCCTTCGCGGCGGGCCGGCACTTACGTCGATCCTTTCTTTGGATGCCATCGCATCCCGCCCCCGCGAACCCTGCCTGGGAGAAGTATCGTGAGTTATGGGGCCCTTGCTTACCTGCGTCGTCAATACCTGTGCGTGCTGCGGCGCTGCGCCTTTCTCAATGCTTTTTCCAGTTGGCTGCTGCTGGCTGCACCGGCGGCGATGGCGGCCCAGCCGCCGATCGTCACCGACGGGCGCACCGCCACCACGCTGAGCCAGTCCGGGGCGGTGACCGACATCACCACCGCCACGGTGCGCGGCAAGAACGCCTTCAACTCCTTCTCGCGCTTCAACATCGGCTCGGGGCAGACGGTGAATCTGCACCTGCCGCAACAGACCGCCAACCTGCTCAATCTGGTGCGCAACGAGCGCAGCCACATCGACGGGGTGATGAACGCCTATAAAGACGGGCGCATCGGCGGCAACGTGTTCTTCTTCAACCCGCACGGCATGGTGGTCGGCGCGCAGGGGCAGATCAACGTCGGCAGCCTCACCGTGGCCACGCCGACGCCGGCCTACATGGAACGCCTGATCGGCCCCGGCGGGGTGATTGACGACGCGGCGGTCGACCAGGCCTTGCGCGGCGAGATTCCGCTGTCCGAGTCGGGTCTGATCACGGTCAAGGGCTCGGTCAAAGCCGCCCGCGCGGTGCAGCTGGCGGCAGCCAATGTGAACATCGACGGCGGCGCCCGCATCGAAGCCGGCGCCGCCGCACACGCCGGCTTTGGCGCACTGGTGAACATCGACGGCCTCGAAGCCGGCGCGCAGATGCTGCAAGACGGCGACACGGTGCGCATCGTTGCCGGTAATGCC
This sequence comes from Rhodocyclaceae bacterium, assembly GCA_020445945.1. Lineage (GTDB taxonomy): Bacteria > Pseudomonadota > Gammaproteobacteria > Burkholderiales > Rhodocyclaceae > Nitrogeniibacter. Next base: position 45,958 of record JAGRFQ010000067.1, on the reverse strand, counting down.
GTGAACATCGCCGGCGCGGTGTCGGCCGATGGCGCGGCGGGCGAAGCCGCCGGCCGCATCCGCATCGACGCGGGCGGCGACATCACCGTGGCCGATGGCGGCCGGGTGTCGGCCGACGGCCGTGGCGCGAACTCGGACGGCGGCAAGATCCGCGTCTGGGCCGAAGACACAGCCACGCTGGCCACCGGCGGCGAGCTCTCCGCCCGTGGCGGCGAGATCTCCGGCGACGGCGGTCACATCGAATTCTCGGCCACCGAAACCGTCCGCCTCGAAGGCGGCGCGCTGAAGGCCAATGCCACCGCCGGCAAGCGCGGTGCGGTGCTGATCGACCCCAACAACATCGAGGTGGTCTCGGCCAACCAGCACACCGACGGCGCCGACTTCACGCTGATCGCCAACGACAAGATCACCGTCGAAAACAACATCACCATCTCCACCCGCGACATCGCCAACCCGGCCAGCGGCGACCACGCCAGCGACGCCTCGCAGGGCGACTCGGGCGACCTCACGCTGCGCGCCTCGCACGTCGAACTCAAAACCGGCAGCCGCCTGCTGGCGCATGCCGACAACGGCCACGCCGCCGGCGATGTCACCGTCGAGGGCCGCACGCTCGACGCCATCGGCGCCAACCGCGACGTGTCCGCCAGTGTCTCGCTGACCGAAGCCACGGTCACCGGCAAGGACATCACCCTGCGCTCGTCCGCCGAAACCTCGCTGGTGCAGGAGCTGCTGGAGAACGACCCCAGCCTGAGCGTGGCCGACGCCCAGCGCCAGATCGACCAGGAGCTGGACGACCCGGTCGACGGCGTCGGCGGGGCCTTCCTCAGCGTCACCACCAAGGCCACCGCCACCACCACCGTGCTCGGGAGCAAGATCACCGGCAGCGGCAAGGTGACGATCAGCAGCCACGCCGGTGCGCGCTCGGGCTTCGAGAAGACCGCCACCGCCACCACCACCGTCGGCGACAGCGGCGCGATCAAGAGCGAGATCCGCGGCAACGAGGTCGAAATCACCGCCAACGCCACCACCTCTCTGGTCTACAAGATTCTCGGCACCGCCACCGCCCTGCTCGACCAGAGCTGGCTGCCCGACCCCGACGGCCCGCTGGTCACCGCGCTGGACGACACCTTCTTCGACTTCAACTCGGTGCCGCTGGTGGCGCTGTCCACCGCCAAGGCAAGCACGCTGGTCGATGGCGCCTCGCTGATCATCGGCACCGACACGGTGACCATCGGCGCGACCGCCGACTCGGCCGCCAAGCCGACCTTCAGCAGCCCCTTCCTGTTCTCCGCGGCGTGGGGCGAATCGACCGCCGAAGCGCGCGCCCGCGTGGTCGGCACGGCCAACGTCACCGCCACCAATGCGCTCACGGTGCAGGCCCACACCAACACCGAGATCGACGTGACCGCCTCGGTCAATTCGATCAACAAGCCGATTGACGCCACCTTCGTGCGCGCCAACACGAACATCACCACGCTGGCCGAAGTCGGCGACGACACCACCACCACCGGCGGCTCGATCGCCGTCGACGCGCAGACCGAGGCCGAGATCAACGCCGACGCCGACGCCAAGAACACCGGCGGCAGCGGCGTCGGGCTGGCGCTGGCGATCTCCGACACCACCTCGACCACCACCGCCACGCTCGGCGGCACGGCTGAAGCCACCACCGGCGATGTCACCGTCACCGCCAACGCCGACATCGAAGAGGGCAACTCGGCCAACGCCGCCACGCTGGGCAACCCGAACAAGCTGACGCAGAAGATCACCAACTTCAAGGCCGGCATCCAGCGCAATGTGGTGGGCAGCATCCTCAAGGCCACCGGCAAGATCGACCCGACCACCGCCGACCGCCTCACCAGCTTCCTCTTCCCGGGCATCAAGGAAGGCAAGTTCAACGCCGCCGGCGCGGTGGCGTGGACCAACGGCAACAACACCGCCACCGCCTCGATTGCGCCGCTGGCCGACGTCAAGGCCGAAGGCGGCATCTCGGTCACCGCCAAGATCACCGACGAGCCGGGCTCCAGCGCCGGCGCCAAGACCAACTCCACCGGCTCGGCGGTGGGCGGCTCGGTGGCCAACGGCGACTTCGTGAACACCGCCAACGCCTTCATCGGCAAGGGCGCCACCGTCGACGCCAAGGGCGCGTTGCGGGTCGACGCGCAAACCCACGTGCCCTACCCGTGGCAGATCGACTGGGAAGATCCGGAAGAAATCCTGAACTTCCTCACCGGCGGCGTGCTGGAGATGTTCCTCACCACCTACTCGATCAACTCCGCCTCGGGCAAGAGCGGCATCGGGCTGGCGGTGGGCGTGAACCTGTTCGACCTCGACAACAACGCCACCGCGTACATCGACGAGGGCGCGCAGATCAACACCCGCTACAAGGCCATGCCCGGCCTGGGCAGCCAGTCGGTCAAGGTCAGCGCCAAGAACGACGTGAGCCTGACCGGCGCGGTCGGCATCCTCTCCAAGAAGTTCCTCGGCACCAGCGGCGCCAAGGCCGCGGTCGGCGGCTCGGCCGGGCTGATCAGCATCGACACCAACGCCAGCGCCACCATCCGCGGCAACGCCACGGTCAACAGCGCCAATGCGGTCGACGTGAAGGCCGAGAACATCCAGCGCGTGGTCACCGTCACCGAAGCGGGCGGCAAGTCCGACAGCGTCGGCGTGGAAGGCGCGGTGTCGATCAACACCCTCACCAACACCTCGACCGCCGCCATCGACGACGACGCCACCGTCGACGCGGGCGACGACATCACCGTCGACGCCAAGGGCGATCTGGAGAACATCTCCGTGGCCGGCGGCGTGGTCGCCACCAAGGGGCAGGTCGGCATCGGCTTCTCGGTGTCGGTCAACACCATCGTCTCCAACGTGGCGGCCTACATTGGCAACTTCGATCCGCTCGGGCTCGACCTGGTCCCGGCGCTGGGCAACATCAGCACCACCGGCCAGGTCAATCTGGTCGCCGCCTCGGAAGTCTCGCAAGGCGCCTACTCGGTGGCCGGCGCGCTGGCCACCGACAGTAAAGCCCAGACCGACATGCCGGCCGGCGCCAGCGATACGCAAGACGGCAGCGGCAGCGCCGCCGGGGCGAGCAAATCCGGCAAGGGCAAGTTCGGCGTGGCGGTGTCGGCCGATGTGTCGATCAACGATGTCACCGCCAACACCGCGGCCTACATCGCCGACGGCGTCACGGTGAGCAGCGCCACCGCGGCCGACCTCGACGCCACCAACACGCTCGCCCTGTCGGCGCTCTCGGGCGCGGTCACCATCTCCACCCAGCAAAGCGGCAACGCGCTGGCCGGCTCCTACGCGCAGAACTCGCTCGCCGGCACCACCGCGGCCTATGTGGACGACGCCACGCTGACGCTCTCCGGCCCGCTCAGCGCCGATGCAAAAACGACCGGCACCATCGAGACGCTCTCCGCCTCGGTGGCCGGCACCAAGGGCAAGGCCGGCGTGGCCGGCTCGGTGTCGATCAACGCCATCGACAACGCCACCAAGACCTATCTGAGCAATGCGCTGCTCACCGGCGTGAGCAACGTCGGCCTCACCGCGCTGGATGATTCGACCATCCGCGCCATCGCCGGCGCCATCGCCTTTGGCGGCAAGGCCGGCATCGGCCTGTCCTTCGGCTGGAACCAGCTCGACAACGAAACCGAGAGCTGGATCGCCAACAGCGACGTGGACGCCAGCGGCCTGGTCAGCGTCGCCGCCACCACCGACAACAACATCGACACCATCTCGGCCGCCATCGGCGCCAGCAAAGGCCCGATGGCCGGCGCCGGCGCGGTGACCATCAACACCATCGACAACACCACAAAAACGTGGATCGCCGGCCTGCGCGGCGGCGACGGCGTGGATGGCGCGGCCGGCATCGCGCTGCTGTCCACCGACAGCTCGCGCATCTTCGGCCTGGCCGGCTCGCTCGGCGCCAGCACCAACAATGCCGGCGTGGGCGTGGCCTTTGCGTGGAACGATGTGGACAACCTCGTCGACGCCCGCCTCAAGGACAACGCCCACGCCGAATCCACCGCCGGCAGCGTGAGCGTGAACGCCGCCTCGACCACCCACATCGAGGCCATCGCCGCCTCGGGCGGGGTCGCCAACAAGGTCGGCGTGGCGGGATCGGGCTCGGTGGTGCAGGCCAGCAACACCGTCAAGGCCGCCATCGAGGCCGGCTCCACCGCGGTGGCCGACGGCAATGTGCACATCGGCGCGGCCGACGATGTCGACCTCTTCAGCCTGGCCGGCAACGTGGCCGGCGGCGGCAAGGTCGCCATCGGCGCCTCGGCCTCGGTGCTGATCACCAACAACACCGTCGAGGCCCGCCTCGACGGCAGCGCCACCGGCCGCGGCAATCGCGGCGCCATGACCGTGCCCACCGGCAAGAAGGACGGCGGCGGCGCGCTGCTCACCGAATCCACCACCGGCGTGGCGGTCACCGCTACCTCGCATGAGGACATCGAGACCATCGCCGCAGGCGGCTCCGGCGGCGGCAGCGTGGGCGTGGCCGGCTCGGCCACGGTCACCGACCTCACCGAAACCACCACCGCCGCCATCGGCAGCGGTGCCACCGTGAATCCGCTCGACGACGGCGCCGGCACGCAGGACGCCACCGTGCGCGCCTCCGACGAGACCACCCTGCTCGGCGTCGCCGGTGCGGTCGCCTTCGGCGGGCGCGGCGGCGTGGGCGCGGGCGCCGACGTAGGCCTCATCGACAAGACCACCACCGCCAGCGTGGCCGGCAACGTGAAGGCCAACGACACGGTGACCATCGAGGCGCGCAGCGCCGAGGACATCACCTCGGTCGCCGCCTCGCTGTCCGCCGGCGGCTCGGCCGGCATCGCCGGCTCGGCCTCGGTCTACACTGTGGATGTCACCACCCAGAGCGAGATCGCCGACGGCGCCACCGTGCACAGCGACGGCAACGTGATCGTCTCGGCCGACGACGCCAACGAGATCGACATGATCGCCGGCAACGGCGCCTTCGGCGGCACCGCCGGCGTGGGCGCCTCGGCCGCGGTCGCGATCCTCACCAAGACCGTCACCGCCCGCGTGGGCGACGGCGCCACCGTGGACGCGCTGGGTACCAAGGCCGGCGTCACCGTGGCCGACGGCAGCTTCGGCACCACCTACACCGCCAACGGCACCGACGAGGGCGAGATCAGCGCCCCCGCCGCCAGCAACCCCGACGGCAGCGACAGCGCCGCCCTCACCGGCCAGCGCACCGGCACGCGTGGCACCGCGAGCGGCTTCCAGGGCCTCGCCGTGACGGCCACCAACCAGGACGACGTCGAAACCATCTCCGCCACCGGCTCGGCCGCCGGCACCGCCGCCATCACCCTGGCCGGCGATGTGAACGTGATCACCACCACCACCACCGCCGAGATCAACGACAACGCGCAAGTGAACCAGAACACCGGCGCGGGCGCCGGCCAGTCGGTGCTCGTCGCCGCCGGCAACGACCACTACCAGATGGGCATCGCCGGCTCCGCCTCGGGCGCCGGCACGGTCGGCATCGGCGCGGGCGCCGACGTGCTCGTGGCCAACCACACCACCACCGCCAAGGTCGGCGACTCGGCCGACGTGCGCGCGCGCAAGGATGTGTCCATCGAGGCCCGCGGCAAGGAGGAGATCCTCTCCATCGCCGCCGGCCTCGGCGTGGGCGGCACGGTCGGCGTGGCCGGCTCCACCTCGGTGCTGTCGATGACCAATGTCACCTCCGCCACCACCGGCACCGGCTCGGTGGTGGACGCCGACGGCAATGTGCGCATCGTCGCCAGCGACGACACCGAAACCGACGTCATCGACGGCACCCTGGCCGCCGGCTTCGGCGCGGCGGGCGTGGGCGGCGCGGTGGGCGTCACCCGCATCGAGAAAGACACCACCGCCGGCGTCGGCGCCGGCGCCACGGTCAATGCCCGCGGCAACGGCACCGCCAGCATGCAGGCCCTGTCGGGCAACGACCTCACCGACCGCGATCCCGTCACCGGCCTGATGGTCGAGGCCACCTCGACCGAAGACCTGTTCTCGGTCGCCGCCAGCGGCGCGGGCGGCTTCTACGCCGGCGTCTCCGGCGCGGTCACCGTCGCCAGCGTGGATTCGGACACCACCGCCGTGATCGGCAGCGGCGCGCTCATCAACCAGGGCGTGACCGGCGCCAGCGGCACGCAGGATGTGAACGTCAGCGCCAGGAACCACGTCAAGATCGACGCCTACACCGGCTCGCTCGCGCTCGGCGCAGTCGGTGCCGCCGGCGGCGTGGACGTGGGCACCGTGCGCAACGACACCACCGCCCTGATCGACGACAGCGCGCAGGTGAGCACCGCGCGCGACGTGGATGTGAACGCGCTCGGCAGCGCCGACATCGACTCGGTCACCGTCAGCGCGGCGGGCGGCCTCGGCGCGATTGCCGGCGGCGTGTCGGTGTACTCGGTGGGCAGCGGGCTCGACGCCGAAGGGCGCAAGCGCCTCCAGTCCGACAGCGGCGACTTTGGCGATGTGAACAGCTACGCCGACGACCAGGCCGGCGACGACAGCATCAACACCTTGCTCGCCGGCTCGGACGACGCGCGCATCCGTAACGCCGGCACGCAATCGCAGGCCGCGCGCGCCGGGGTCACCATTTCGGGCGATCTCGCCGGCGCCAACACCGCCGGCGTGACCGCCACCATCGGTCAGGCCAACATCACCGCCAGCAACGGCGCGATCGACATCGACGCGCGTCAGGACATCGATGCCAAGCTGCTGGCCGGCGGGGCCTCGGCGGGCGGGGTCGGCCTCGGTGCCGGCGTCGGCGTGCTCTCGGTGAACGCCGGCACCGCCGCCGACGTGGCCGCGCAGGCCATGCTCGACGCGGGCGGCGCGGTCTCGCTGAACGCGCACACCCACACGGTGAGCGACCTCACCGGTTTTGCCGGCACCTATGGCGGGCTGGCCATCGACGCGGCGGTGGCCGTCGTCACCGACAACAGCAGCACCCGCGCCGCGCTCGGCGACGGGGTGCAGATCGTGGACGCCACCGACGTGAGCGTCTCGGCCAGTGACGAGCGCACCGCCGAGAGCGAAGCGGTGGGCGTGAGCGTGGCCGGCGGCGCGGCGGTGGGCGCGTCGGTCGCCACCGCCACGCTGGGCGGCGGCGTCACCGCCAGCGCGGGCGACACGCTGCAGGTCGGCCAGTCGGTCGACACGGTCGGCAGCCTGAGCCTCAGCGCTGATTCGCGCACCACCGCCAAGGCACAATCCATCGCCGGCAAGGCCGGCATCGGGCTGGCCGCCAGCGGCTCGGTGGCCACCGCCAAGAGCACGCCGACAGTCAGCGCCACCGTTGGCGACAACAGCCGCATCACGGTCAGCGGCGCCACCGACGTGAGCGCCACCGGGCGCAGCCGCGCCGACGCCGACGCCCTCGGGGTGAACGTGTCCGGCGGCGTGGGCATCGGCGCCTCGGTGGCCACCGCCACCAGCGCGCCGGACATCGACGCCGCCATCGGCGCGGGCGCACGCATCAGCGCCGACCAACTGCGCATCGCCGCCACCCAGGCGGTGCTCGGCAGCGGCACCACGGCCTACGCCGTGGGCGCGGCCGGCGGTCTGCTGGCCGGGGTGAACGCCACCTACGCCGAGAGCAACAACACGGGCAAGGTCGACGCCAAACTGGGCGACAACAGCACGCTGACCGTCGACACCAGCGTGCGCGTGGACGCGGCCAACACCACCCGCCAGCGCACCGACGTGACCGGCGTATCGCTCGGCGCGCTGGCCGCCGGCGCGACCATCGCCCACGCCAATTCGGACACCCAGACCCATGCCCGCCTCGGCGACGGCGTGCACATCGCCAGCGCCAGCGCCAGCGGCCTGACCGGCACCGTCGCCGTGACCGCCACCGGCAAGGACGACAACCAGGCCACCGCGGTCTCGGGCAGCGGCGGCATCGTCTCCGGCTCGGCCGCCAGCGTGGGCACCTCGAGCCAGAGCAACACCACCGCGCGCACCGGCGCGGGCGACGCCACCCACAGCCTCAACGCCGCCACCTTCACGCTCACCGCCGACCACACCAGCCAGTTCAACGGCAAGGTGGACAGCGTGTCGGCCTCGGCCGTGGGCGCCAGCGGATCGAGCGCGCGCCACAGCGTGAACAGCACCGTCGAAGCCCGCGTGGCCGACGGCGGCCGCATCAACGCCCGGCATGTGGACATCGACGCCAACAACCGCGCCCACAAGTTCTGGTGGGGCGCGAATTCGGTGACCGCCGATGCCGCGGCCAATGCCGACACCGCGGCCTGGAACATCCAGTCCGGCTCGGGCGGCGCGCTCAACGCCGCGGCGGGCAGCAGCCACAGCACGGTGACCCTCAACACGCTCGCGCGCATCGGTCAGGGCGCGCAGGTGCATGTGCTGATGCCTTCGGTGGGCGAAGGCACGTTCAGCATGGACGCCTTCAACGAGGTGATCGGTCACGACAAGTCCAAGCTCGATTCCGGCGGTCTGGTCGCCATTGCGCTGACCGAGACCCACTTCACCGCCACCGGCAACGCCACCGCCGAGTTCGGCGCCAATGCCGATGTCACCAGCGATCTGGGCGACATCAAGGCCGGCACGCGCAGCCGGGTCGACCTCGACACCCGCGCTTCGTCGGACACCTACGGGCTCGCCGGCGCGCCGCAGGGCGAGGCCTGGTCGACCTGGACCGGCAACAACAGCGCCATCGTCAACACCGGCGCGCGCCTGCTCGCCGATCAGGGCGGGGTGCATCTGGGCGGCGGGCAGGCCAGCGACGGCACCCGCACCAGCATCCAGGCCGACTCCGACGTGCGCCTGTGGAACAAGACCGCCTTCCCGATCAATTCCGACCCCGATGCGCAGACCCGCGTCACCAGCAACGCCGCGGTGCGCCTGCTCGGCAGCGCCAGCATCGAGACCGCGGGCGACATCGCGCTGGCGGCCGACAAGGGCAAGATCGACGCCCACCACGTCGGCATCGGCAAGGACATCTACCGCGAAGCGGCCTCGGGCATCGTCAGCGGCATCAGCAACGCCTTTGGCGGCGACGATGTGTCCTTCGACATCGAGGGCGGCGACACGGTGGTCGGCGGCACCTCGACGGCGCAGATCGACGGCTCGGCGCTGGCCGGCATCCACCGCTTCGAATCGCTGACCCTCGAATACGAGTTCGTCGACGCCAGCGGCAATCCGGTCAGCACGCCGGTGCAGGGCAGCGACGGGCGGGTGCTGTGGCGCCTCAAGGTGAGCAAGACCGACGGGGTGAACTACCACATCGACCCGGCGGTGGGCCTCGCGGCCAACATCCAGAAACGCATCGACAAACTGCGCAGCCTGATGGAGCAGTACGCCGGCGACCCGGTGGCGGTGGGCGCCTACGAGTCGGAAATCAAGTTCCTGCAGTTCAAGCTGGTCGAACTCGGGCTGGCCAGCGGCGACCCCAACGGCACCGACTTCAACACCGGCAACTGGAACAACCCGAGCCCGAAAGAGGTGAAGCTGGAGGAGATCGACCAGAAGGAAGCGCAGATCGACAGCCTCGGCAACGACATCGTCACCACCACCGACGGCGCCACCACCACCACCGACGGCGCGCTGAGCGCGCAGACCACCCTCACCACCGACGCCGGCACGGTGGTGCTGCGCGCCGACAGCCTCAACACCAACAACGGCACCATCCGGAGCACCCTGGCCGGCATGGGTAACTTCAACGGGTCGGACAGCGACTACCTCAGCCTGATCAACCTGCAGAGCGCCGCCGCCACCCTGCGCGGCGACATCAACACCCTGCAAGGCCAGATCGCCACCGACCAGACCACGCTGGCCACCAGCAACGGCACCATCGACACCCTGCTGGGCAACATCGCCAGCCGTCAGAGCCAGATCGACAGCCTGCTCGCCTCGGGCGGCGCGCAGTCGCAGATCGACGCCCTGCGCGCGCTCAACGATACCGACCGCAGCGCAGCCACCAGCGAGCTGGCCACCGCCAGCACCCTGCTGACGGGCATCGCCAGCAAGAGCAGCCAGCTGGAGCAGAAGGCCAGCACGCTCAGCAGCACCTACACCAGCATCGACGGCCTGCAGACCACGCTGCGCACCCGCTTTGCCAGCGGCAGCGCCGACAACGGCCGGGTGAACACCGTCACCAGCCTGCAGGGCAGCAACGCCACGCTGCGCGGCGATGTCAGCACGCTGGCCGGCAGCATCAACGGCGCCGATGCCACGGTGAGCGGTGCCGACACCACGGTGGCCGGCAACCTCTCAACCGTGCAGGGCCTGGAGGGCGATCTGGGCACGGCGCAGTCCGAACTGGTGGTGCTCGAAGCGCAACTGCCGAGCCTGTCCGACGTGCCCGCCAACGGCCCCATCGCCGACTTCATGCACGTGGATGACATCACCGTGCGCCTCGGCAACATCGACGTCACCGCCGACAACCTGATCGGCACCGGGGCGCTGCGTGCGCCGGGCGACGCCAAGATCAGCATCGTCAACAACACGCCGGACTTCCTCGTGCTGGGCAAGCTCACCGTCGATAGCGACAGCGGCGGCGAGATCCGCCAGAACGGCTTCCTGATCAACGACAACAACGAGATCCGCCGCATCAACGCCAACAACGCGATGCCAACGCTGACGCTGGAGACCAAGCACAACAACGCCGCCGGCCTGCCCGAAATCGAGGTCATCAGCAACTACGACCCGAACAGCGCCAAGAACGCCACCCTGCCGGCGCCGGCGCCGGACATCCAGCTCTCGGACGACGTCTCCAACCCGCTGGGCCTCGTGCGCGTGTATAGCCAGGCCGGCAGCATCTACGTCGATGGCGACATCCGCGCCGCGCAGGTGGATGTGCAGGCCGACAACGGCGACTTCGTGCAGAGCTTCGTCGACGGCTTCTATCACTCCTCGGGCGATCCGGCGGCCAACGTGCAGGGCGGCCAGACCACCACCCCGGCCGGCAAGGGCATCGTCGCCAACGGCAGCGTGTTCATCAGCGCGCGCTACCTGAACATCAACGGCCTGGTGCAAAGCGGCATCGAGGCCTGGAACATCGACCTGCCGACCACGCCGACGCTCACCGGCCCGGCCAGCCTGTTCGGCCTCGACCAGAGCGCGCTCGACACCCTGATCGAGAACTGGAAGAACCACGGCGGGCCGAAGTACACCACGCTCAACGCCGCCGGCGGCGCGGTGCTGTTCAACGCCGAGCTGGAGCGCATCGAGGCGACCGCGAACTACGCCCACACCGACATGGCCACCACCGGCTGGGCGCAGCGCACCGCGGCCTTCGGCGGCCTGTATCCGCTGATCTCCGACTACGGCAACATCGGCGCCAGCTACGACCCCTCGGTCACCGGCGGGCGCTTCGTGCTCGACGGCGAGGCGGTCAAGGGCGGCTACATCCAGCTCTACGGCCAGATCCTCAACACCGCCGGCAGCGCCTCGCGCCTCAAGGTGCTCGACGGCTACGGCCAGATCACCGTCACCAACCCCACCGACCGCGCGGTGGTGGTGAACAACCTCAGCACCGGCACCGACGCCGACGGCTCCGGCCGCGGCATCCGCGGGGTGATCGACATCACCGACATCCAGCAGGTCAACACCACCAACGGCACCAGCGACGCCATCCACACCGTCATCACCCGCGACAACGGCACGGTGATGCTCGACCAGACCGGCCGCTGGGAAGGCAGCGTGTTCAACCCCAACTACCGCTTCACCGGGGCGGACGCCGGCGCCAGCGACGGGCGCAACACCACCTACGATCCGCAAAGCGGCCTGCGCTACGTGTGGACCACCGCCACAGACAAGTCCACCAAGACCTACTGGCACTTCTCGGGCACCCAGTTCCTGGGCATCTCGCAACTGCGCACCCGGCCCTCGGGCTCGGTGGAATCGAAGAGCGGCCCCTTCACCACCGGCACCCGCCGGCTGGACGACGGCACCTATCTGGTCCGCGACACCAGCCTCGCCGGCACGCACCTGAAAAAGGACAGCAACACCCGCACCACCTCGGATGTGTGGACCAAGACCAAGGAATGGACCGACTGCAACTGGTGGACCGTCTGCATCGCGCAGGACTATCACTCCAAGTGGACCCAGGCCACCGGCACGCAGACCATCACCACCTTCTCGCTCAAGGCCGACTACCCGATCAACATCGAGTTCTCGGGGCGTGACACCGGCCTGGTGGCGATCAACTCGAAGAGCGACGTGGTCCTGAACGGGCTCATCAACAACCGCTTCGGCGAGACCACCCTCACCGCCGGCGTCAATCCGGGCGTGGGTAGCACCAGCAATCCGGCGCTGGTCAAGGCCGGGCAGTCGATCCTGCAGGGCAGCGACAACGCGCTGGTCACCGGCCAGACGCTCAACTTCGCCGCCTCCTACAGCGTCGGCACCACCGGCAGCAACGCCACCCCGGTCAACATCGACCTCAACGGCGGCGTGCTCAATGCCGCCGTGGCCAGTGGCAACCTGGCCCTGCGTCAGGCCAACGGCGACCTCGCCATCGGCATCGTGAGTGCGGGCGGCAACGCGGCAGCCGGGCTCGGTCAGGTGCTGATCGCCGCAGACGGCGACCTCACCATGGCCGATGCGCTGTCGAGCGTCACCGGCAACAAGGTTGCGCTGGTCTCCGAAAACGGCGCCATCGGCAGCGCGGCCGACCCGGTGCGCGTCCAGGCCGGCTTCACCAGCAACCTGGCCGAGCGCCGCTACTACGGCGTGAGCGCCAGCGCCCGCGAGGGCCTCTTCCTCGACAGCGAAAGCTGGGCCGGCAACCCCGGCGCGGACCTGCTGGTCTCGAGCATCACCTCCGCCACCGGCGACGTGCAGGTGCGCACCCCGGGCCGGATCATCGACAACAACCCCTTCGAGACCCGCGACGAGCGCACCTACGCGCAACTGCTCACGCTGTGGGAAGAGCTGTCGCTGCTCGAAAACACGACGAAGAACGCGCAGAAGCAGCAGGCCGCCATCGCCGCCTTCGAAGCCGGCGCGAGCCAGGAGTACCGCAGCTACTGGCAGATCCGCAATCAGCAGGCCGACCCGAGCGCCTTCGACGCCAGCCATCAGGTGACGCTCACCAGCGCGCAGGAGCAGGCGATGCGCGACGATCTCGCCCAGCAAGGCAAGTCGCAGGGCGAGATCGACGCCTTCGTCGCCAATTACACCGCCACCAAAACCGCCGAGTACCACGCCCTGCACGACAAGCTGTACGCCAACCCGGTGTACGAAAACCTCGTCCCGGCGGCCTATCAGGACGGCTTTGCCTACACCGCCAGCCAGGGCGAGCGCGACGCGCACCTGAAGGGCTCGTCGTGGAGCGAGCAGGAGCTGGGCATCGCCTTCTCGTCCGGCCTGCTCAAGGAAACCACCGACACCAACCCGGTGCTCAAGGACCCCAACGTGGCCGGCGTCAACGTCACACTGCTGGCAGACCAGGGCATCGGCGAAACCGGCCTCACCCGCCACATCGACCTGACCGTCAATCCGGGCCTCATTTCGGACGACGACAAGGTCGCGCTGGCGGCGGCCGAACGCAGCGACCTGTCCATCAGCGGCGGCACCGCCAGCGTCACCCAGCGCAAGCCGGTGGTGGTCGGCAGCGACGGTCAGCTCACCGTGACCGACCGGACCGGCAATGCGGTAGCCGGCGATGTGTTCCTGGCCTCGGAGCGCTCGGTCAATGTGGCCGCCATCCTCGCCACCGGCGAAGCACGCCTCAAGGCCGTCGGCGACATCACCCACGGCGCCGGACCCGGGGCCGCGTCGTTTACCGCCAGCAGCCTGATTCTGGAATCGGCCAAGGGCGGCATCGGCAGCGCCACGCAGCCGGTGCTGGTGCAACTGGGCGACAACGATCCGCTGATCGCGCGCGCCGACGGCGACATCTTCATCACCCAGCTCGGCAACGATCTGGCGGTCGACACGCTGTTCTCGCGCGCCGGCATCTGGCTCACCGCGCCGGGCTCGATCGTCGACGCCTTCGACAGCGACGAGACCAACATCCGCGCGCAATCGCTCAACCTGCTCGCCGGCGGCAGCCTCGGCAGCGCCGCCAACTTCCTCGACATCGGCCTCGGCCCGCGGCTGGAGAGCGACACCGACGACACCGGCTACCTCACCGCCCACGCCGGCACCGGCGCCCACCTGCGCAGCCCGAGCCTGCCGCTGATCCTCCACCAGCTTGACGCCGGCACCGAAGTGCGCGTGATCGGCGGCACCGACGTTGTCGTGGAGGGCACGGTCGACGCGCCGCTGGATGTCGACATCGCCGCTGGCGACGATGTGCGCTTCGACGGCGGCACCATCAGCGCCGACACGGTCCGCATCGCCGCCGGCAGCGACGGCAGAGGCAACGTGGTCGGCAGCGCCGCCGACGGCACCGACATCGCCGCCGTCACCTCGGCCTTCCTCACCGCGCCCGACGGCGTGGGCACCGAAGCGCCGGTCGAGGTACGCGCGCCGCGGGTGGATCTGCAGGCCGACACCATCGACGTCACCGCCACACCGCCAGATCCGGCGCAGACCCTGGCGGTCAACGCCACCGGCGTGGGCGGCGGCGAGGCCAGCAACGTGGTCCTCGACCTCACCAGCACCACCGCGGTCGAAGTCGGCACGATCTACGCCACCACCAGCACCACCACCGCCACCACGCCGCTGTTCACGGTGTTCGACGGCCGGCTGGGCGACCACGCGATCGTGCATACCCCGACCTTCGACATCCGCGTCGACCACCACGACCGTCGCTTCCAGCCCGGCTTCGACGTGCGCGCCTTCACGCTGAGCGGCCTGTACGACATGGTGGTGACGCCGGAGTCGGCGCTGATCGGCGCGTTCATCATCACCCAGAACCCGCGCAAGGTCGTGTTCAGCAACCCCGGCGGCGTGGCCGACCTGCGCAGCCGCGGCCGGCTCAACGCGCTGGAGCATCAGTCGAAGAACGACAAGAGCAACCGCGTGGCGCGCGGCGCGGCAGAGAATTTCGCCACCGCCGCGGGCGATCTGGTGTTCGTCGATCCGGCCGTGTTCGAGTGCGGCAAGCCCGGAGAACCGAACGCATGCGAAGACAACAACTGAGTCTGGAGAGAATATCGATGCAGCAAGGATTCACGCGGCTGACCGCGGGACTGGGGCTGATGCTCGCCGCTTCGCTGGTGATGGCACAAGGCACCCGGGAGTCTCCCGGGGCGATTCAGCAACAGCAACAGCAGGAGCTGGAGCGCCGCCTGCAGGAGCAGCGCGTGCAACAGCGCCCGAGCGCGCCCGACATTGCGGTGCCCGCCGGCGGCCCGGCTGCGCCGGCCTCGGCGAGCGCCCGCATTGCGGTCAAGGAAATCGTCATCGACCGCTCCGCGCTGCTGGCGCAGGAACAGATCGACGCCATCGTCAAACCGCTGGAAGGGCGCACCGTCACCCTCGCCGAACTGCAGCAGGCCATCGACGCCATCAACGCGCTGTACGCCGCGGGCGGCCACGCCACCGCGCGCGCCATCCTGCCGCCGCAAACCGTCACCGACGGCAAGGTCCGCGTGCGGCTGGTCGAAGCGCGGGTGGGCGAGGTGCGCGTGCTGGGCACCGAAGCGCTCGACCCAGCCTTCGTCGCCCAGCGCGTCACGCTGGAAGCCGGCGAACTGCTCTCCGTGCCGGTGCTCGAAGCCGCGCTGGTGCGCTTCAACCGCCTGCACACCACGCAACTGCGCGCCGGCGTGGTGGCCGGCAGCAAGTTCGGCACCACCGACGTGGAGATCACCGCCGTCGAACCGCCGCGCACCAAGTTCTCGCTGTTCTTCGACAACGCCGGGCGCGACACCGTGGGCGAAACCCGCGGCGGCATCAACGCCCGCTTCGCCAACCTGATGGGGCGCAGCGACACCCTGCAGTTCGTCGCCACCCGCACCGAGGGCTCGGAGAACTACGCGCTGTCCTACTCGGTGCCGCTCGACTACCACGACCTGCGCCTCGACCTGTCGGCCAGCAAGGGCAACATCAACATCGTCGACGGCCCCTTCGAACCGCTCGACATCTCCGGCAGCTCGCACGACCTCAGCGCCGGGCTGACCTACCCGATTCGGGTCAGCCTGCAGGACATGTGGTCGGTCTATGGCCGCCTCTCCGCACGCTCATCGGCGAGCAAATTCAGCGGCTTCAAGCAGGCCGGGCTGGACCTGCGGGTGCTCACCGTCGGCCTCGCCGGCGAACACCAGGCCGACGACACCGCGTGGTACCTCGACAACGCACTGTCGGTCGGCATCCCGCACTTCGGCGGCGACCAGAGCTTCTTCTACTACCGCGGCAGCGCCACCCGCTTCGACCGCCTCAGCGAGCGCCTGCAACTGCTCACCCGCGGCGGGCTGCAGTTCTCCGACACCCGCTTCCTGCCCGCCAGCGAGCTCTACCAGATCGGCGGCGCCTACACCGTGCGCGGCTTCTCCGAAGGCCTGCTCTCCGGCCGCAGCGGCTACTTCATGTCGGCCGAACTGCGCATCGGCCGCACGCTGGCGGAATACCAACTGGCCGACCCCGGCGCGCCGGTAGTGCACGGCATCGTCTTCCTCGACCACGGCGGCGCCCTGCCCTACCGCCCCGGCATCCTCAAGGAAAGCACCCACGACGACTACCTCACCAGCGTCGGCGCCGGCGTGCTGTTCGACTTCTCCGAACGCGTCACCGGCCGCATCGTCATAGGCCAGCCGCTGCGCGGCAACCCCGGCGAACTGCACCAGCGGCGACCACGCGCGCATGTGTCGCTGAATATTGCGTTGAACTGAGGTCCGCAGCCTCCGCCCCTTGCCGCGCCGGGCACTTTTCGGTAAAAGCGCAGGCTTGCTCTCAATTTTGGCTGCGCGCCCGGTGGCGTGCGGCCTGCGGATTCTTGTCGATGACAGCCACGCCCTACCCCCCCGAACTGGTCAAGCAGGCCGAGCGCCGCCGCACCTTTGCGATCATCTCCCACCCCGACGCGGNNGCGGGCAAGACCACGCTGACCGAGAAGCTGCTGCTCTTCGGCGGGGCGATTCAGCTCGCCGGCACGGTCAAGGCGCGCAAGAGCGCCCGCCACGCGACCTCCGACTGGATGGAGGTGGAGAAGCAGCGCGGGATTTCGGTGACCAGCTCGGTGATGCAATTCGAGTACCAGGGGCACACCATCAACCTGCTCGACACGCCGGGCCACGAGGATTTTTCGGAAGACACCTACCGCGTGCTGACCGCGGTGGACGCGGCGGTGATGGTGATCGACGCGGCCAAGGGGGTGGAGGCGCAGACGATCAAGCTGCTCGACGTGTGCCGCCTGCGCAACACGCCGATCATTACCTTTGTGAACAAGCTCGACCGCGAGGTGCGTGAGCCTTTCGATTTACTGCAGGAAATCGAGGAGGTGCTGAAGATCGAGTGCGCGCCGGTGACCTGGCCGGTGGGCATGGGCAAGGCCTTTCGCGGGGTGTATCACCTGCTGGAGAACCGCATCCTGCGCTTTACGCCGGGCGAGGAGCGCAAGAGCGCCAGCGAGATCATCACCGATCTGGACAACCCGCAGCTCGACGCGCTGTTTCCCGGTGAGATCGGGCAGGTGCGCGAGGACGTGGAGCTGATCGAAGGGGCGAGCAATCCGTTCAAGCGTGACGATTTTCTGGCCGGTACGCAGTCACCGGTGTTCTTCGGTTCGGGGATCAACAACTTCGGCGTGCAGGAGATTCTGCAGGCGCTGATCGACTGGGCGCCGCCGCCGCAGCCGCGCGACGCCGGCGAGCGCACGGTGGCGCCGGCCGAGCCGAAGTTCTCCGGCTTCGTGTTCAAGATCCAGGCCAACATGGACCCCAAACACCGCGATCGGATTGCGTTTTTCCGGGTGTGTTCGGGCAAGTACGAGCCGGGCATGAAGACCCGCCACCAACGCATGGGGCGCGAGTTCAAGATCGCCAACGCGCTGACCTTCATGGCCAACGAGCGGGTGCACATGGAGGCCGCCTACGCTGGCGACATCATCGGCATCCACAACCACGGCCAGTTGCAGATCGGCGACACCCTGACCGAGGGCGAGGCGCTGCAGTTCAAGGGCATTCCCTACTTCGCGCCGGAGCTGTTCCGCGCCGCGCGGCTGCGCGATCCGCTCAAGGCCAAGCAATTGCAGAAAGGCTTGCAGGAGCTGGGCGAGGAAGGCGCGATCCAGGTCTTCGAAGCGGTCGGCGGCAACCTGCTGCTCGGCGCGGTCGGCCAGTTGCAGTTCGAGGTGGTCGCCCAGCGCCTGCAGGACGAGTACAAGGTGGACGCCATTTTCGAGCCCGCCGACATCCACACCGCGCGCTGGCTGACCTTCAAGGACGAGGCCACCCGCCGCAAGTTCGAGCGCGAACAGGCGCTGCGCCTGGGCAGCGACGTGGACGGCAACCCGGTGTACCTGGCAAGCACGCGCTACAACCTGCAGGTGACGATGGAGAAATGGCCCGAGGTGGGCTTTCACGCCACCCGCGAGCACGGCCAGGTCATCGCCACCGCCTGATACATTCAGTCATCATTACCGCCGCGCCAGTGCGTTAGAATGGCGCGGTTTGCCCCATTCACACGCAACCGAATCGAGGTCGGAAAACTATGCAAGACGAAGATGATGATCTGCGCATTGTCCTGGGCGCACTGTTCGGCATACTGGCGCTGGTAATCGGCCTGGTCATCGGGCTGGGCGTCTACACGCTCAATCAGGCGACCGCCGGCGCGCCGGTGGTCGAGGCCGCGCCCACCCCGGTGAGCGAGGTCATGAACGCCGGTCATGGCGGTCACGGCGCCATGGTCGCGCAGGCGCCCGACGCGCCGGCCGAAGCGGTGAGCTACACCGACATCGCGCCGGTCGGCGCAGCGCAGCTCAAGGTGTACTTCGACGTCGGCCAGACCGAACTGTCCGAAGGCGCGCGCACCGACGTCAGCGCACTCGCCGGCATCGTCACCCAGATGGGTGCCAATGAAGCCGTGGTGCTGATCTCCGGCTATCACGACGAAAGCGGCACCGCCGAGGTCAACGCCGAGATCGCCAAGCAGCGCGCGGTCAATGTGCGCAACGCGCTGATCGGCCACGGCGTGGCCAGTGCCGCGGTGCTGCTGCGCAAGCCGGAAGTCACCCTGGGTGACGGCGACGCTGCCGAAGCGCGTCGGGTGGAAATCCGCGTGCAGTAAGCGGTTCCCCGATCCCGTAAAAAAAAACCGGGCGCCGACCCGGTTTTTTTACGCACCGCGCACCGCGGCTCACCCCGCTTCGGCGTCCTCGACGCTGACGCGCACATCCACCGTCATCCCCAGATAGGCATCCGTCGGCCCGGTGTAGCTGCCGGTCAGCGGCGCGGCCTGCGAGGGATCGCGGGCAACCGCGACCCGGATCAGATTGCTGCCGCCGATGATCGCGTTGGTCGGGTCAAACGGCAGCCAGCCGGCGCCGGGCAGGTAGACATTGACCCACGCGTGGGTCGCACCGCCACCGACCATGCCGCTGTCGGCGCCGAGCAGCGATTCGTCGTACAGGTAGCCAGACACGAAACGCGCGGCCAGGCCGAGACTGCGCACCGCCTCCATCATGAACAACGCAAAATCGCGGCAACTGCCACTGCCCAGGGCGAGCGTTTCAGCCGGGCTTTGGGTGCCCTCGTCCTCTCGCGCCCGATAGGCGAACTGCGCCTTGATGGCGCGCGTGATGGCAATCAGCACCTCCAGCGTGTTATCGGTGCCGACCGCCGCACACACCTCGCGCACCCACGCGTCGACGCGATGCTCCGGGTCGACGTACTGGCGCTCCATGCTGCGCGCCAGATCAGGCATTTCGCGCGCATCGTAGCTGAACGGCATGCGTTCCGCGTAGGGTTCTATCAGATCGACGTCGGGCGGCGCGGGGTAGTGCTCGGCCACGACGGTGGACTCGAAGGTGAGTTCGTTGGCCATTTCCGAGAAACTGGCGACCAGCACTGAGTTGTTGAACACGTCATGCACCCAGCGGACGGTGGCCGGCGGGGAGATGGTGATACCGGTGTCGACCAGGCGCAGGTCGTGGCTGTCGCGCGGGCGGCACATGAAACGATGCTCGCTGAACTGCACCGGCTCGCGGTAGCGATAGATGGTTTTATGTACGATTCTCAAACGCGCCATTGTCTCTCCCGGTTCACCGGCCGCAGGTGCGAGCCGGTGGCGTAGTCTAGCCGAGACACGCCATGGCGCAAGTCACGATGTCCCGGTCCCCAGGTCACGCACCGTGTGCTGGAGCGCAATCCGGTCGAGAGAGGCCACCGGCAAATTGACGAACTGCTTGATCCGATTGGAAATTTCGCGCTCGGCCTGCCAGAAGGCCCGCAACTGCTCGGTGTGGCTACCGCCAACCGCCGCCGGATCGGCGAAACCCCAGTGCGCGGTCACCGGCCGGCCCGGCCACACCGGGCAGGACGCGCCGGCCGCTTTGTCGCAGACGGTAAACACGAAATCCATCTCCGGCGCCCCCTCGGCGGTAAACGCATCCCACGACTTGCTGTTCAGCCCCGCGACAGGATAGCCCGCCTTCTCGAGCACCTCGAGCGCCATTGGATGCACCTCGCCGCGCGGATGACTCCCTGCGCTGAAGGCGCGGAATCGCCCGCCCGAAAGATGCGTCAACACCGCCTCGGCAATGATGCTGCGGGCCGAGTTGGCGGTGCACAGGAACAGGACATTGCGGATTCGTTCAGTCATCGCCATCGCTCTCCTGAAGGCTTGAAGCGGGTTGGACAAGGGCTTTCAAGGCACCAACACCCACCGGCTCGCGCGCCAGCAGCGGCACCAGCGCATAGCGCGCGGCGTGGTGGGTTGCCACCGCGTCGATCTGCGCCATCTCGTTGGCGGCACGCTGACGCAGCAGCGGACTGGCGGTGTGTGCCGCAGCCAGGCTGTTGTTGATGATCCACGCCCACGGCTCGATCCCGGCGCGGCGCAGGTCGTCCTGCAGGCGCGCGGCTTCGAGCACCGGCGTGGTCTCGGCCAGGGTCACGATCAGCACCTTGGTGCGCTGCGCGTCCTGGAGCTGCATCATCGGCGTGGTGAAGCGCCTGCCCGCGCCCATCTGGCGCGCAATCTCGCGGTGATAGGCGCCGGTGGCATCGAGCAGCAGCAAGGTGTGACCGGTGGGCGCGGTGTCCATCACCACGAAGCACTGGCCAGCCTCGCGGATGATGCGCGAGAAGGCCTGGAAGACGGCGATCTCCTCGGTGCATGGCGAGCGCAGGTCTTCTTCGAGCATCGCCCGGCCGGCCGCGTCGAGCGCCGCCCCCTTGGTCGCCAGCACCTGATCCCGGTAGCGCGCCGTTTCGGCCTGCGGATCGATGCGGCTGACGCGCAAGTTCGGCAGCACGCCGTCGAGCGTGTCGGCCAGATGTGCGGCCGGATCGGAGGTGGTGAGGTGCACCGCCAGGCCGCGCTCGGCCAGCGCCACCGCAATCGCCGCCGCCTGGGTGGTTTTGCCCACCCCGCCCTTGCCCATCAACATCACCAGGCCATGCCCGCCGGCGGCGATGTCGTCGATCAGCTCGGACAGCGGCGGCGCGACGCAGCGCACCACGGGCGCATCGCCGGCGGGCGCGGTGGCGTCGAGCAAGCCGCGCAGCGCCTCGACGCCAACCAGATTGAAGGCCTTGAGCGGCACCCGGTCGCAGGGCAGTTCGGCCAATGTCCGCGGCAGGGCGGCGAGCGCGGCCTGCTCGCGACGGATGATCGCCGCGGCCAGCGGGTCACCGGCCGCATCGCCGCTCAGCACGCCGTTGACCACCATGCATTGCCGGGTCAGGCCGATCGCCGCCAGCTCGTCGTGGGTGCGCGCCAGCTCGCGCAGCGCGGCGGCCTGCGGCCGGGCGACGAGAATCAGGCGGCTGCGCGCCGGGTCGGCCAGCGCGTCGACCGCGGCGCGGTACTGCGCGCGCTGCTTCTCCAGCCCGGCCAGCGGCCCGAGGCACGAGGCATCACCCTTGCCGGCATCGAGAAAGCCGCTCCATGCCCCCGGCAGCTGCAGCAAACGGATGGTGGTTCCGGTGGGCGCGGTGTCGAACACGATGTGCGCGTAGTCGCGCAGGCGGGCATCGTCGGTGAGCAGCTCGGTGAATTCGTCGAAGGCCGCGATCTCGGTGGTGCAGGCGCCCGACAGCTGTTCCTCGATGCCGCGCACCACCGCCTCGGGGAGGACCCCGCGCACCGGTCCGACAATGCGCTCGCGGTAGCCGCGCGCCGCCGCCTGCGGGTCGATCTCGAAGGCACTCAGGCCGTCGACCGCCGGTACCGGGGTGATCCGGTTGCCGATCTCGATGCCGAACACCTGGCCGACGTTGGAGGCGGGGTCGGTGCTCACCAGCAACACCTGCCGGCCGGGCGCGGCGAGGTGCATCGCGGTGGCACAGGCCAGCGAGGTCTTGCCCACGCCGCCCTTGCCGGTGAAGAACAGGAAGCGCGGCGGCGCGGCGAGGAAGGCGAAGCTGCTCACCGCGCCACCCTCAGCAACATTTTCCGCCGGCACAACACCCGCTCGCGGCGGCGGCCCTGGCAAGCGTCGGCCGGGCAGCGCACCAGCGCGTCAACTCGTCGCGCGTCGGGTAGCGACCGGCCAGCACGATCTGGCCACCGACCAGCACCAGCGGCAGTGCCTCGGCGCCGGCGCGCTCGAGAAAGGCCTTCACCACTGCGTTTTCGGCAAACGCCATGGGTTGCTGGGCGAGATTGAAACGCGCGATCTCGGCACCGTTGTCGGTCGCCCAGGCCACATCGGCCGCGGCGCTCACCAGCGCCTGTTCGACGTCCGCCCCGCACACGCCGCTGCTGCAACACAGGGCCGGATCATAAATTTCGATGTATGCCATGCCACGCTCCCCTCGATATGCGCTCGCGCCATTGATGCGACATTACAACAAATATCGAAACGTTGTGCAATCCGTCCGCAGCTCGGCGCGCTGCGGGCGATGCGCTAAACGATGCGGGCGACTTCGTCGAAGGCCAGGCGCGGGCCGCGCGGGTAGTTGCCGCTGGGGTCGCCATAGCCGAGATTGACCAGGAAGTTGGCCTTGTAGCGGCCATCGGGGAAGAAGGTGGCGTTGAGCCTGTCGGCATCGAAACCGCTCATCGGCCCGCAGTCGAGGCCGAGCAGTCGCGCCGCCAGGATCAGGTAGGCGCCTTGCAGCGTGCCGTTGCGAAAAGCGGTCGCGTCGGCCAGCGCGGGGTTGTCGGCAAAGGTGCTGCGCGCGTCGGCCACTGCGGGAAACTGTGCCGGGAGGTGGTCGTAGAACCGCGTGTCGAACGCCACGATGGCGGTCACTGGCGCGGCCATGGTCTTGGCCACATTGCCCGGTGCGAGCGCGGCGGTGAGTTGCTCCTTGGCGGCGGTGCTCTTGACGAAGAGGTAGCGCCCGGGCTGGCAGTTCATCGAGGTCGGGCCCCAGCGCATCAGGTCATAGAGGCGCAGCAGGGTTTCGTCCTCGACCGGGCGGGGGCTGAAGGCGTTGAAGGTGCGTGCGCCGATGAAGGCTTGTTCGAGGATGGCGTCGGGGGCGGCAGTCATGGGCACCTCAGGTCTGACATGGCAAAAGGGCGGCAGCGCCGCAACCATGACCCTACGATATCCGGCATGAAAAATCGATCCCGACCTGACGCGGGGGCCCGGTGGGCTCAGCCGTCGAGGGCGGCGCGCGCCTCCTGTGCGGTCGAGAACACCCGCCCCCGGCCGGGCAGCGCTTCGCCCAGCTGCACGCGGGTGAAACCGCTCGACGCGTAGCGCACGACGGAGCTGTAATAGGTGTCGACCAGGTGCTGCACCATCACCGCGTAGGGCTCCAGCAACTCGGGGTCGATGTCGAAGTGCTCGTAATTCACCACCGCGGGCACACGCCGCCCAAGCGGCGCCAGAATCGCCGCCACGCGGCGCCCGATGTCGTCGATCTGGGCCTGATCGCGCACCTGCAGGCGCTCGAAATTGACGAAGAACACGCCCTGCGCGGCGTCGTATTGCAGACGCGCGTCGAGCGGCAGATCGAGCAGGGTCGCGCGCAGCCCCATGTGCCCGTCGGCAAAGATGCGGGCGTCCATCTGCAGCGGCGTGGTCGGCATCAACGGGTGGAAGTCCATGTGGGCGAGGATGTCGCGCTCGATGTCCACGCCCGGCGCCACTTCGGCCAGCACCAGCCCGGCCTCGCTGAGCCGGAACACGCAGCGCTCGGTGATGTAGAGCACCGACTGCCCCCGCGCCGCCGCATGGTCGCCGCTGAAGGTGCGGTGCTCGACGGTGTCCACGAACTTGACCGCGCGCCCTTCCTGCGCGATGCGCAACTCGCCGCCGTCGAGCGCGACCTGCAGCCCGCCGGCGGTGAAGGTGCCGACAAACACCACCTGCTTGGCGTTCTGGCTGATGTTGATGAAGCCGCCGGCGCCGGCAATCCGGCTGCCGAACTTGCTCACGTTGAGGTTGCCGTGGCGGTCGGCCTGGGCCAGCCCGAGCACCGCCAGATCGAGCCCGCCGCCGTCGTAGAAGTCGAACTGGCTGGGCTGGTCGATGATCGCCTCGGTGTTCACCGCGGCGCCGAAGTTGGCCCCACCGACCGGGATGCCGCCGATCACGCCGGGCTCGGTGGTGAGGGTCAGCAGGTCGATGATCGACTCCTCCGCCGCCACCGCGGCCACCCCCTCGGGCATGCCGATCCCCAGATTGACGACCATGTTGGGGCGCAATTCCAGCGCCGCGCGGCGGGCGATGATCTTGCGCTCCGACATCGGCAGCGCGGCCACGCTGGTGGCGGGAATGCGCAGCTCGCCGGAGAAGGCCGGGTTGTAGGGCGTGCCGAAGGTCTGCTCGTGGTACTCGGGCGACTCGGCCACCACCACGCAGTCGACCAGCACGCCGGGGATCTTGACCTGCCGCGGATGCAGCGTCCCGCAATCGGCGATGCGTTCGACCTGGGCGATGACGATCCCGCCGCTGTTGTGGGCGGCCATCGCGATCGCCTGCGCTTCGAGCGTCAGCGCCTCTTTTTCCATCGTGATGTTGCCGTCCAGATCGGCGGTGGTGCCACGGATGATGCCGACGTGAATCGGGAAGGCCTTGTAGAACAGGTACTCCTCGCCGTCGATCTCCATCAACCGGACCAGCTCTTCGGCCGTCGCGCTGTTGATCTTGCCGCCGCCGTGACGCGGATCGACAAAGGTGCCGAGCCCCACGTGGGTGAGCGTGCCCGGCTTACCGGCGGCGATGTCGCGGAACAGGTGGGTGATGACCCCCTGCGGCAGGTTGTAGGCCTCGATGCTGTTGGCCACCGCCAGCGCCTGCAGGCCCGGCACCAGCCCCCAGTGCCCGCCCACCACGCGCCTGACCAGCCCGGCATGGCCAAAATGATTGAGCCCGCGCGACTTGCCGTCGCCCTGGCCGGCGGCATACACCAGCGTGAGATCGCGCGGATAGCCGATGCCGTCGGCGCTCTCCCGCGCCTCGGCCAGATAGCGCGCCTCCAGCGCCACCGCAATGCCCTCGGCAAAACCGATGCCGACGAAGCCGCCGGTGGCCACGGTGTCGCCGCTGCCGATCAGCTGCACCGCATCGGCGGCGCTCACCACCTTGCCCTGCCGGCGGCGGTGCAACTCCTCGATCATCTCGGAAATTCGGTTAGTGCTGTCCATCGGGTGCGCCTCCCTCCGCGGTCTCTTGTACAAGACTCGAGACGAGACGATACCCTGCCTGCGTGGCGCTGCCTACCGCGACCTGTCCGCGGTGCCGTAGCGGGCGGCGTCAGCCCGGCATGCCGTCGGCGCGGGTGCTCACCAGCCACGGCCCGTAGCGCCACACAAACAGCCCCAGCGCGAGCGCGAAGCACGCCCCGGCGGCGTGAATCAGCCCGCCCCCGCCCGGCATCCCCGGCCACGCGGCGGCGAGGCGCAACACCGCCGCCAGCAGCATCAGCACGTAGGCCGGCACCATCGGCGACGGCAGGCTCAGCGGCCGCCCGGTGTGGCCCAGCGCGGTGCGGGTCATCATCCCCAGGGTGAGCACGCCGATGCCGCCGATGGCGATCATGTGGACCGCCGCCGAGAGCAGCGCCGGCGCATCCGACACCGCCAGCCCGGTCAGCCCGAGGCCGATCGCGGTCAACGCGTAGCCGACGTACAGAATCCACAGCAGCGGATGCTGGCGCGCAGTGCCGTGCGCGTTGCGTGCCAGCAGCACCAGATTGAAGATCATGCCGGCGATGCCCACCACCAGCGCCAGCGACGAGGATGAGCCGTTCACCACCAGCGCCGCGAGCACCAGCGGCGAGAGCATGGCCACCAGCCCCGCCCAGCGCGGGTGCGACACTTGCGGACGCTGCAGCGCGCGGTGGGTAAAGAACGGAATCACACGCAAACCCACCAGCGTGATGAAACCCGCCACCACCAGCAAACCGGCCAGCAGCAGGCGGCGGGGGTCAAGGTCGAGCCCACCGCTGAGCGCGCACAGGAACAGCGCGTTGGCGAGACCGAGCGCGAGCAGCATCAACGGCACGCCGGCATTGCGTTTATTGCGCGCGCGCCACACCGGCACCCCCATCGCCACCGCACCGGCGACGAAGAAACCCACCGACAGCGCGCCGGTAATCCACGGCGTGCCGCCCTCGGTCGCCGCCGCCACGCGTGCCGCCAGCCACAGCAGCGTCAGGCCGACCAGCGGCCGGCCGGAGAACGCGGGCTGACCGGTCCACGTCGCCACCGCGGTGAGCAAAAAGCCCACCACCACCGCGCCGGCGTAGCCCCAGATCATTTCGTGGCCATGCCAGAACAGCCCCGGCAGCGCCGCGGTGCCGGTAAAGCCGGCGACCCAGGCGAGCACCGCGAGCGCGCCGAAGATTGCCGCCACAAGGTAGAGCGGGCGAAACGCCATCGCTGTGAACGCATCCCAGCCGGGGCGGTTGGCGGGCAGTTTGGGGGTCGGATTGTCGAGTCGGATCAGCGGCATGGGAATCGGCTTCAGTTCAAATCAGTCGGTGACAAGGGGCCGGAATACGCGCGGCGCTTACGGCAGCGCAGCGCCGAAGGCGGTCTCGACCGTCACAAACAGCTCGCGCTCCTCGAAGCGTACGTGGTCGATCAAGGCCTGCCCCGCATCGGCCAGGCGCTCGCCGCGCAGCGCCGCGGCAAACAGCGTCAGCAGGCTGACGTGCTCGGCATGCAAACGCCGCACCAGCGCCCCCTGGCCGCGAGCCAGCAGCACCGGCGGCAGGCTGCGCTCCTCCTCGGCGAAATGGGCCTGCAGCGTCGGCAACATCTCGCGCAGGCTGTCCTGCCCACCGCCGGCGAGCAGCTGCCGGCCGAGGCGCAGCGCGGCGTGGTGTTCGCGGGACAGCGGGATGAGTCGGGGGTCGCGTTTCATGTCGGGTATCCGTCGGCCAGTCATTTTTAAGATGCATTTTATGTGAATCTTTATTAGAGTCAACAGAAATGCATCTTTTGGTGCCAAAATACCGACACCCGATGCGCCCGCTCGCATCACAACCCGAGGAACCCGCCGGATGCACATTACCCAGCACACCGACTACGCGCTGCGCGTGCTGATCTACCTCGGCGCCTGCCCGGAACGGCGGGTCACGATCAAGGAGATGGCGTCATCCTTCGACATCTCGCGCAGCCACTTGATGAAAATCGTCACCCGCCTCGTCACCGACGGCTTTATCGAGGGCGTACGCGGCAAGGGCGGCGGCCTGCGCCTGCTGCGCGCGCCCGCCGACATCGGCGTCGGCGAGGTGGTGCGGCGGATGGAGCCGGGCTTCGATCTGGTGGAGTGCTTCCGCACCGATTCGAGCTGCTTGCTGTCGCCGGGCTGCCGCCTGAAAAGCGCCTTGCGAACCGCGCTGCAGGCCTTTCTCGAATCGCTCGACACGACCACGCTGGCCGATCTGATCGTCAACCAGCCGCGCCTGCGCAGCCTGCTGAACGTGACCGCGATCAGGCCGTCAGCGTAATCACCAGATGACGCAGCGAACCGCGCGTGCGGTGTTCCCACAGGAAAATGCCCTGCCAGGTACCAAGCAACAACCGCCCGCCGCCCACCGGCACGCTCAGCGCGGTGCCCGAGAGCACGCTGCGCGCGTGGGCGGCCATGTCGTCCGGCCCTTCGAGGTCGTGCAGATACGCCGGATCGCCATCCGGCGCGAGGCGCGCAAACACGGTGTCGAGATCGCGGCGCACCGTCGGGTCGGCGTTTTCGGTGATCGTCAGCGAACAGCTGGTGTGCTGCACGAACACATGGCACAGCCCGGTGTCGATGCCGCTGGCGCGCACCACCTGCGCCACCTCGGCGCCGATGTCGATGCTGCCGCGGCCGCGGGTTGCGACGCTGATGCGTTGCTGATGTGCCATGGAAGCATCAAACCCGTTGAAATCAAAGGCCAAGCTTAGCGCAAAGCCCCGCGCTCGCGCCGGGCGTTGACAGACGCACCGCCGCCCTCAAGTCCGGCCCCGGTTTGCCGACATTCCAGGGACACCCCACCAGAGCGCGCAGCCGCGCCGGACAACAATGAAACGACTTCTTGTCATCGACGATGTGGCCGTCATCCGCGGATTCGTCAAAGCCGCGCTCAAAGAACTCAAGGTGAATGTGGTGGAGGCCTCGGGCGGCAAGCAGGGGCTGGAGATGCACGACACGCTGCCGGCCGACATCATCCTCTGCGACATCAACATGCCGGGCATCAATGGCGAGGCGTTTCTGCGCACCTTGCGTGAAAAAGGCGACCAGACACCGGTGATCATGCTCACCGCGGAAGGCGACAAGGCGGTGGTCGGCAACCTGCTCAAGCTCGGCATTCAGGGCTATGTACTCAAGCCCTTCAAGCCGGCGATTCTGGCCGAGCGGGTGCAGGAACTGCTGACCGGCAGCGCACCCACACCGCCCGCCGCACAGCCCGCCACCGACGCCACCGCAGCGCCTGCGAACGAGACGAGCGCGACGGCGGCCGACCCCGCAGCTGCCGACACCACGCCGGCCAGCGACACCGAAACCCCGGCCCCGACCGCCTGAGCTACAGCCCGCGCGCCCAGGCCGGTCGCAGCGCGGCACGTTGCGGCGCCTCGATGGCGGCCTGCACCTGCGCCAGCAGGCGTGCCTTGTCGGCCCCCAGCGTGCCCTTGAGCACCAGCCAGTTCGAGGCGTGATCGGAGCGAAACACGGTTCGCCGCAGTTCAAGCTGCGACAGGAAGCGCGCCATTTCGACGAACAAGCCGCGCTGATCGAGCGGCGTCCACTCGGGAAAATCCGCCCGGAAGCGCGCCTCGCCCTGCGGAAAGCTGACCACCAGCGTGGCCAGATATTCCGGCTGCACGGCATTGGCGAGCCGCGCGGAGTGCTCGGCGTGCGGGGCCGACAGCGCCTGCCCGCCGAGCCCGTTCAGGATCATCACCGAGCGCGTGATCCCGGCCTCGCCGAGCACGTCGAGCGCGGCGCAGGTGGTGTCGAAGGTCTCGCCCTTGTTCACCCGTTCGAGCACCGTGTCGTCGCCGGACTCCGCGCCAACGTAGGCCATCGTCAGGCCGGCAGCGGCCAGCGCGCGCACCTCGTCGAGCGGTTTTTTGCGCAGGTTGCGCGGCAGGCAGTAGGTGGAGATGCGCCGCACCGCCGG
Organism: Rhodocyclaceae bacterium; assembly: GCA_020445945.1. Taxonomy (GTDB): domain Bacteria; phylum Pseudomonadota; class Gammaproteobacteria; order Burkholderiales; family Rhodocyclaceae; genus Nitrogeniibacter. Next base: position 16,340 of record JAGRFQ010000067.1, on the reverse strand, counting down.
CAGGTGCGTGCGGATCGCTTCGAGGATCACGAGCAGTCGCCGCGTCGGCAGCACCAGCGCGTCGCCGTCGGCGAGAAACACGCGCCGCACCCGGTCGCCATACACCGCGGCGCTGCGCCGGATGCTGTCGATGACTTCGTCTTCGCTGCGCGCGCGAAACGCTTTTTGCGGCGCGGTGTACATCTCGCAGAACGTGCATTTGTTCCACGAACAGCCGTCGGTGACGGGCAGGATCAGCGACTGCGATTCGCTCGGCGGCCGGAACACCGGCTCGACATAGCGGATCGGTGCCTCAGGCATGCCCGCTTTCGAGCTCGGCGCAGGCGCTCATGGCCTCGCCCATGCGGATGCTGCCGCCGGCGCTCCACGTCGGGTTGAAGCTCAGGCGGTCTTTGGCGAACAGCACCACTACCGTCGAGCCGAGCTGGAAGTGGCCCATTTCATCGCCCTGCTGGAGTGCCACTGCCGCGTCGTCGTAGCGCCACTTGGTGATCTGCGCGGCACGCGGCGGGTTGACCACGCCGTGCCAGACGGTGGCCATGCTGCCGACGATGGTGGCGCCGACCAGCACCATCGCGAAACGCCCGGCGGGCGAATCGAAGATGCACACAACGCGCTCGTTGCGCGCAAACAGGCCGGGCACGCCGCGCGCGGTGGCGGGATTGACCGAGAACAGCGCGCCGGGGACGTAGATCATTTCGACCAGCGTGCCGTCGCAGGGCATGTGGATGCGGTGGTAGTCGCGCGGGCTGAGGTAGAGCGTGGCGAACTGGCCGTCGGTGAAATCGGCGGCGAGCCCGCGGTCGCCGCCCAGCAGCGCGGCCACGCTGTAACTGTGGCCCTTGGCCTGGAAAATCTGGTCGCCGGCGATGGGGCCGAGCTGGCTGATCGCACCGTCGACCGGCGACACCACGTCGGCATCGGCCAGCGGACGGGCATGCGCGTTCAGCGGGCGGGTGAAGAAAGCGTTGAAGCTTGGGTAGCTGGCGGGCTCGGGGTTGGCGGCCTCCGCCATGTTGACCCCGTAGCGGCGGATGAACCAGCGGATCACCGCCGTCGTCGCCCGCCCACCGTGCAACCCGGCGAGCTTGCCGGCGAGCACGGTGATGGCCTGTTTGGGAAGAAGGTACTGCGCCAGCACGGCGAGACGGTCGGACACGGGTCGATTCCTGCACGAAAACAATCAAGCGCCCGATTATAGCGGCCGTCCGCCGCCGTGCCGCACGCGCGACTCAGCCGGCGAGCATACTGCGCAGCATCCACGCCGTTTTTTCGTGCACCTGCATGCGCTGGGTGAGCAGGTCGGCGGTGGGTTCGTCGCCGGCCTTGTCCACCACCGGCATCAGTTCGCGCGCGGTCTTCACCACCGCCTCCTGACCTTTCACCAGCTGGCGGATCATCTCTTCGGCGCTGGGCACGCCTTCGGGCTCCTTGATCCGGGTCAGCCCGGCAAACGCGGCGTAGGTGCCCGGTGCAGCCACCCCGAGGGCGCGAATCCGCTCGGCGATGAGGTCCACCGCCAGTGCCAGCTCGGTGTACTGCGCCTCAAACATCAGGTGCAGGGTGTTGAACATCGGCCCGGTCACGTTCCAGTGGAAGTTGTGGGTGGTGAGATACAGGGTGTAGCTGTCGGCCAGCAGGTGCGACAGCCCGTCGGCAATTTTGGTGCGGTCTTTCTTGTTGATGCCAATGTCGATGTCCATGTCGATTCACTCCTTTATTGCGGGTTCAGTAACCGGATCCATGCCAAAAGTGTAGGCCCGACGGTCCCCGTCAGGCCAATCGAGACTGCGCATGGATGCGATAGATAGTGCCTATGCCGCGACCCCGGAAAGTGCCGCCTCCACCGGCCGGACACCGGGCAGGTCGCACTCGAGGATGGCCTTGCGCAATACGTCGATCGCGCCGCTGCGCGGGTAGGTGACGCGCCACGCCAGCGCCACCGTGCGTGCGGGTTCGGGCGCTTCGAAGGGGCGCACTTCGAGCAAGGGGTTGTGGTCCGGCAGATCGTCGGCGGCGGTGCTGGGGAGCACGGTGACGCCGATCCCGCTGGCCACCATCAAGCGGATCGTCTCCAGCGAGCTGCCCTGCAAGGTGCGCTGCAGGCCGCCGACGCCGCTGCATTCGGGACACACTTCGAGCACCTGATCGCGGAAACAGTTGCCGGCGCCAAGCAACAGCAGCTGATCTTCGGCCAGCTGCTGCGGGCCGACCGCCTGCTGCTGCGCCCAGGCGTGGTCGGCCGGCATGAGGACCCGAAACGGCTCGCTGTAGATCGGCTGGACGACGACGCCCGGGTGGGCAAACGGCAGCGCCAGAATCGCCACGTCGATGTCGCCGCGCTTGAGCGCTTCGAGCAGGCTGGCGGTGTAGTTTTCCTCGATGATCAGCGGCATCCTCGGCGCCAGCACCTTGACCCGCGGGATCAGCCGCGGGAACAGGTAGGGGCCGATGGTGTAGATCGCGCCAACGCGCAGCGTGCCACCCAGCGGATCCTTGCCGGCCTGCGCGATCTGCTTGATCTGGCTGGCTTCGACCAGCACCCGTTGCGCCTGCTCGACGACCCGCCGGCCGAGCTCGGTGATCTTGATATCGCTGGTGCCGCGCTCGAACAGCAGCACGCCAAGCTGCTCCTCAACCTTCTTGATCGCCACCGACAGGGTCGGCTGACTCACATGGCACTGCTCGGCGGCACGCCCGAAATGGCGCTCCCGCGCCAGCGCTACGATGTACTTCAAGTCAGTCAGTGTCATGCTGCACCTCGCTTCAGGAACACATTGCGTATTCCGTGGTCTGCTTATCCATGATTATCCCTGCCTATGACGCGCGAGGGTAGCGCCGGGTTCCATGACGTCCGGATGAACGGCATCCGCGCAGCTTGAATCGCGCCGCATCACGCCCCATGTAAATCCGGCAAAATGCCGCCAGGCACCGCCGCTGCGCGCACACTTAGTTTGGAAGACTGGAGGTTTCATGATTCATCGCTCAGTTCGTATCGCCGTGGTCGCCGGCGCCATCGGCGTTGCCGCCGCCACGCTGTGGTCCGGCAACAACCCGGCCCACGCCATCTCCCCGGCCGCCCCGGTCAATGCTGCGGGCGTTGCCGCCTCGCGTCTGACCCTGCCCGACTTCGGCGATCTGGTCGCCCGCGTCGGCCCGGCCGTGGTCAACATCAGCGTGGTGCAGGAAGTGGCCAGCCCCTTCGGCGGCAGCATGGACCCGTTCCACGACTTCCTGCGCCGCTTCGGCGTACCGATTCCCGGCATGCCGGGCGTGCCCGGCGCCCCTGGCGGCGAACCGCAGATCGCGCGCGGTGTCGGCTCCGGCTTCATCGTCAGCGCCGACGGCTATGTGCTGACCAACGCCCACGTGGTCGACGACGCCACCGAAGTTACCGTGCGCCTGACCGACAAGCGCGAGTTCAAGGCCAAGGTGATGGGTGTCGACAAGCGCACCGACGTGGCGCTGCTCAAGATCGACGCCAGCGACCTGCCCACCGTCAAGATCGGCGACGCCCAGGCCGCGCGCGTCGGCGAATGGGTGGTCGCGGTCGGCTCCCCCTTCGGCTTCGACAACACCGTCACCGCCGGCATCATCTCCGCCAAGGCACGCCGCCTGCCGGATGAAACCTACGTGCCGTTCATCCAGACCGACGTCGCCATCAACCCCGGCAACTCGGGCGGGCCGCTGTTCAACCTCGACGGCGAAGTCATCGGCATCAACTCGCAGATCTACTCGCGCTCGGGCGGCTTCATGGGCATCTCCTTCGCCATCCCGATCGACATCGCCATGAAAGTGCGCGACCAGCTGCAGGAGTTCGGCACCGTCCAGCGCGGGCGCCTCGGCGTACACATCCAGGCGCTCAGCAAGGAACTGGCCGACTCCTTCGGCCTCGACGCCCCCAAGGGTGCGCTGGTGCTCAGCGTTGAACCCGACTCGGCCGCCGCCAAGGCCAAACTGCAACAAGGCGACGTCATCATCGGCGTCAACGGCATGGCGGTGGACGACTCCGCCGAACTGCCGCGCATCATCGGCGAACTGCGCCCCGGCACCGAAATTCGCCTCGACATCTGGCGCGACCGGAAACGGCGCAGCGTCGAAGTCACCCTCGGCGGCCAAAGCGACCAACGGCTGCAGGCACTGGCGGGCAAAAACAGCACCGCCAGCGGCAAGCTGGGCGTCAACGCCCGCCCGCTGACCGACAGCGAAGCAGAGCAGCTCGGCGTGCCCGGCGGCCTGGTGGTCGAACAGGTAGACGGCCCGGCCGCCAAGGCCGGTCTGCGCCAGGGCGACATCATCCTCGCCCTGAACAACACCCCGATCACCGACATCGCCGCATTCCGGCGCCTGCTCGACAAGGTCGGCAACCGCTTCGCGCTGCTCGTCCAGCGCGGCAACGGCCGCTTCTACATCCCCGTACGCACCGGCTGAGGGCAACCCGGGCATCTGACAACGGCGGGCACCCCCGCCGTTTTTTTTTGCAGCGCACCGCGCCAATGTGCACCAGTTCCGCGACAGGGCCACCCGCGCAGTATATAGTCCGCCGGTTATCCGCCGCCGCCATGTACATGCGCCACCCACCGCCCGCCCATCCGGTCAAGTTCTACCAGATCGCCGGCCTGGCGCTCGCCTGCGCCGCCACCACCGCGGCCGCGGACGTCCATTTCGAGGAAGACGCCTTCTTCGAACCCCTTCCCGTCGTGCTCACCGCCTCGCGCCTGCCCCAGTCCCTGCCCGACGCCCCCGGCGCCATGACCGTCCTCGACCGCGAACTGATCGACGCCACCGGCTACCGCGACCTGCCCCGCCTGTTGCGCTTCGTGCCGGGCATGCACATCGGTTACGAACGCGGGAATGCCCATTGGGTCAGCTATCACGGCATTGGGCTGTCCTTTCCCGGCGAGATGCAGATCCTGATCGATGGCGTATCAACTTATGTACCGATCAATTTCGGCACGATTTCGTGGTCCGCATTGCCGCTTTTTCTGAGTGAAATCGAGCGCATCGAAGTGGTCCGCGGCGCCAGCGCCAACAGCCTGGGTTCGAGCGCGCTGCTCGGCGCGGTGAATCTGATGACCCGTTCAGGGAGCGAAGAGCCGGGTGTATCGGTGCGCACCCATCTCGGCGACCCGTCCATTCGCGACCTTGAGGCAGGGCTCACGCACAACCTTCCGGCCGGCTCCTTTCGACTGACCGCGGGCGAACAAACCGACAGCGGCTTCAAGGGGCTTCATGACCAACGCTGGACCCAGCGTGTCAGCCTGCGGGCAGACACGCAGATCAACGTCACCGACAGCATCGGCATCCGCCTCGGCAGCACGCGAGAGCGCTCCGGCCGCGGTTATCCAGACGCACCGTTCGACAGCAACGCGACCCGGATTGACGACAATGTCTCGCACCTCATCCACCTGCGCTGGCGACGCACACACGATCTCGACACGGAGTCCACACTAAGCCTCTACCATCACCAGCTCGACAACCACGACGCCTGGCTTGCCAGCGGCGGCGGGTTCAGCAACATCCCGCTCAACCGGGACCGACACGATCGGCGCACCAGCATCGAGTGGCAGCAACGCGGCCGCCTGAACCCGGCAACACGCTGGGTTGCCGGTACCGAAGCATCGCAAGCGCACACACGATCCCGTGCTTCATTCGCCACCAACGATTCGATCAAAGAGAACACCTATCGTGTATTCGGCAATCTCGAGTGGCAAGCGCGCGACAAACTCAGTGTCAATCTGGGGCTCGCCACAGAACGGCATGCCACCGCAGGATGGCGTATCAGCCCGCGCTTGTACGCCAGCTACCATGCAAGCCCGGAAGACATTTTCCGTATCGGTGCCTCCCGGGCATGGCGCAAAATCGCCGCCTTCGAACGCGCGGGCGACTATCGCGTCACCCACCCCACAACCGGCATGCTGCTGGCCCGCCCGTACATGCCCAATCCGGGAATCAGACCATCCCGCGCAGACACTGTCGAACTCGGCTACATGAAGCAGATTCCTGCAGGACGAAGCCTGCTCGATCTGCGCCTTTTCAGTGAGCGCCTGCGTGACCTCGTGGTCCGCCGGGTCGTCCCATCACCACCGCCACCGGCGGCGGTTCTCGAATCCGTCATTCCGACCACCCGTTTCGAAAATTTCGGCAATGACCTGTTCCTGCATGGCGTTGAAGTTCAACTCATCACGCATCCGTGGCGCGACAGCACCGTCCGGCTCGCCTACAGCCTGATCCACCGCAATGCCAACGACGCGGCGGTGGAATCCGGCATTGCACCCTATACCGCCCACCTCAGCTGGCAGCAGGACTGGCCGGCGCGGTGGTCGAGCATGCTCAGCGTGACGCGGGTCGGCCCGGTCGCCAGCGGCGACAGTTTTCTCGCCAACGGACGCTATGTCGTCGACGCGTTCACCACGCTCGATCTCACCGTGTCGCGCCGATTTTCGCTGGGGGGGCATCCCGCGCGCTTCACGCTCGCGGCGCTCAATCTCGGCCCGCGCCATCAGGAGATTGCCGACCCGGCGATGCAGCTGGTGTATGGCACGGTGCCCGCCAACACGGTATCGCGGCAAGTGTACGCCGGGCTCGACGTCCGCTTCTGACGCGCCTCAGGCCGACGGCCGGGTCAGCACCCAAGCCCCCACCACGGCACAGCAACCCGCGGGCACCATGTGCCACGGCGGCGGCAGCAGGAACCAGCCGCCGAGCGCGCTGATCAACATCATCAACACCGCCAGGCGCTTGCCCTTGCGCGGAATCGCCCCGCGCTCGCGCCACGCGCGGATCGACGGGCCGAAACGCGGATCGGCCAGCAGCCGCGCCTCCCAGGCCGGGTTGCCGCGCGCAAAGCAGAAGGCGGCGAGCAGCACGAAGGGCGTGGTCGGCAGCAGCGGCAGGAAGACGCCGGCCAGGCCGAGCACCAGCGAGACGGCGCCGGCGGTCAGGTAGAACGGTTTGCGCATCCGCCCCCTCCGCTCATGCGACCGCCTCGGCGCGCGCCCGTCGGCCTCGCAGGAAGCCACCGAGCAGCCGCGCGGTGTGTCCCGTGCCGGCCTTGAGCACCTTGCCCACCGGGCCACAGGCGACGATCTGCCCGCCGCCGTCGCCGCCTTCGGGCCCCAGGTCGATCAGCCAGTCGGCCTCGGCCATCACGTCCAGATCGTGCTCGATCACCACCACCGTGTTGCCGGCATCCACCAGCCGGTGTAGCACATGAATGAGCTTCTCCACGTCGGCCATGTGCAGCCCCACGGTGGGCTCGTCGAGCACGTACAGCGTCTGCCCGGCGCTCACCCGGCCGCGCACCTTGCCGGTGGGCGTGAGCGATTTCGACAACTCGGTCACCAGCTTGATGCGCTGTGCCTCGCCGCCCGAGAGCGTCGGGCTCGCCTGCCCGAGGGTGAGGTAGCCCAGGCCCACGTCCTGCAGCAGGCCGAGGGCATGGTGGATGCGCGGGTGGGCGGCGAAGAACGCCACCGCGTCATCCACGTTCATGTTCAGCACCTCGCCGATGGTCTTGCCGCGCCAGCGCACCGACAGGGTCTCGCGATTGAAGCGCTTCCCGCCGCAGGCCTCGCAGGGCACCTTCACATCGGGCAGGAAACTCATCTCGATGCGTTGCTGGCCCTGCCCTTCGCACACCGGGCAGCGACCGTCGCCGGTGTTGAAGGAGAAGCGCCCCGCCGCCCAGCCGCGCATGCGCGCTTCGTTGGTGTCGGCAAAGGCCTTGCGGATCAGGTCCCAGAAGCCCACATAGGTGGCCGGGCAGGAGCGCGGGGTCTTGCCGATGGGGGTCTGGTCCACTTCCAGCACCCGCTCGATCTGCTCCACGCCCTCAATGGCGGCGCAGCCATCGGCCTCGCCCCCGTGGATGAGCATTTTGAGGCCTTCGAGCAACACATCGCGCGCCAGGGTCGACTTGCCGGACCCCGACACCCCGGTCACCACGCTCAGGCGTTGCAACGGGAAGCGCGCATCTACCTGCTGCAGGTTGTGCAGGCTGGCGCCGCGCACCCACAGGCTGTCGTCGTCCTTGCCCACGGCGCGCGGCGGGTAGAGCGGATGTTGCAGGGGCGCGCGCAGGTGCTTGCCGGTCACCGATTCCGGCGAGGCGATCAGCGCCGCGGCGTTGCCCTCGGCCACGATGCGCCCGCCCCGCACGCCGGCGCCCGGCCCCAGGTCGATCACATGGTCGGCGCGGCGGATGGTGTCTTCGTCATGCTCCACCACCACCAGCGTGTTGCCCTTGGCTTCCAGCTCGGCGAGCGTGTCGAGCAGCACCCGGTTGTCGCGCGGGTGCAGGCCGATGGTCGGCTCGTCGAGGATGTAGCACACCCCCGTCAGGCTCGAGCCCAGCTGCGCCGCCAGGCGGATGCGCTGTGCCTCGCCACCAGAGAGCGTCGGGGCGGCACGGTCCAGCGCCAGATAGCCCAGCCCCACCTGTTGCAGAAAGCCCAGACGGCTACCCAGCTCGGCCACGATGTCGCGGGCGATGTCCGCCTCCCGGCCGGTGAGCGCCATGCCTTTCACGAAGTCCGCCACCGCATCCACCGAGCCGGCGGTGAGCGCATGGATCGGCCGGTCGGCAAAGCGCACCGCGCGCGCCACCGGGTTCAGCCGCGCGCCCTCGCAGCTCGGGCAGGTTTCGGTCGGCTCTTCGTCCATGGACGCCAGATCCAGGTCGTGCACTTCCTCTTCCTTCACCTTGCCGACCACCAGCCCGGTACCGAAACACGACCCGCACCAGCCATGCTTGCTGTTGAAGGAGAACAGGCGCGGGTCCAGCTCGGGGAAACTCTTGCCGCAACTGGAACAGGCCCGGTGGGTGGAGAACACTTCCGGCTTCGCACCCACAGTGCCCAAACGCAGCACCTTGAGCACGCCCTTGCCCACCTCCAGCGCCGCTTTCATCTGCTCGCGCAGCAGGCCCTCGTGCCCGGGGCCGACCTTGACCATGCCCACCGGCAGTTCGATGGTGTGCTCCACATAGCGATCCAGACGCGGCCACTTGCGGGTGGGCAGGTAATCGCCATCCACCCGCAGTTGTTCATAGCCCTTGCCTCGCGCCCACTTGGCCAGATCGGTGTACAGGCCCTTGCGGTTGTTGATGAGCGGCGCGAGCAGCTCCACCGAGTGGCCCCGGTGTGCTTCGCTGATGCGCGCGATGATGGCCTCGAAACTCTGCGGCGACACCGGCACATCGCAGGTGGGGCAGTACTGGGTGCCCAGCTTCACGTAGATCAGGCGCAGGAAGTGGTACAGCTCGGTGAGCGTGGCCACCGTGCTCTTGCGCCCGCCCCGGCTGGTGCGCTGCTCGATGGCCACCGTGGGCGGGATGCCGAAGATGGCATCCACCTCGGGCCGCGCCGCCGGCTGCACGAATTGACGGGCATAGGCGTTGAGCGATTCCAGATAGCGCCGCTGCCCCTCGCCGAAGAGGATGTCGAAGGCCAGCGTGGACTTGCCCGATCCGGACACCCCGGTGATCACCGTAAAGCCCTCGCGCGGGATGTCCACATCGATGTTCTTGAGGTTGTGCTCGCGGGCGTGCCGGATGCTCACCGCGCCGGCCGAGCGCGGCCGGTAGGCCACCGACTTTTCCGCCACCTTGAAGGCGGTGGCGGGTTTCGACAGCTCCGCCTCGTATTCGGCCAGCGCCCGCCCGGTGTGCGATGTCGGGTGCTTCGCCACCTCGGCCGGCGTGCCTTCGGCGATCAGCAGGCCACCGCCCTCGCCGCCTTCCGGCCCCAGGTCCACCAGCCAGTCGGCGGCGCGGATCACGTCCAGGTTGTGTTCGATCACCAGCAGCGAGTGCCCGGCATCCACCAGTTTCTGGAAGGCCTTGAGCAGGCGCGCCGTGTCGTCGAAGTGCAGGCCGGTGGTGGGCTCGTCAAATAAAAAGAGGGTTCCACCGGGTTTCTGTTTTTTAGAAGGCTTGCGCTTCTTCGCCTTGGCGGCGAACTCCGCCAGATGCCCGGCCAGCTTCAGGCGCTGGGCCTCGCCGCCCGAGAGCGTGGGCACCGGCTGGCCAAGGCGCAGGTAGTCCAGCCCCACGTCGATGATCGGCTGCAGCGCGGTGGCGATGGCGGCGTCGCCGTCGAAAAAGGCCAGCGCCTCGGAGACGGTCATCTCCAGCACGTCGGCCACGTTGCGCCCGTCGATCTCCAGCTCCAGCACCTCGGGACGGTAGCGCTTGCCGTCGCAGTCCGGGCAGCGCAGATACACGTCGGAGAGGAACTGCATCTCCACATGCTCGAAGCCCGAGCCGGTGCACGTGGGGCAGCGCCCCTGGCCGGCGTTGAAGCTGAAGGTGCCCGGCGTGTAGCCGCGCTGTTTGGCCGCCGGCAGGTTGGCAAAGCGCGCGCGCACCGCGTCCCAGGCGCCCACATAGCTCACCGGGTTGGAGCGCGAGCTCTTGCCGATGGGGCTCTGGTCCACCATCACCACATCGTCGATGAAGCCGATGCCGGTGATGTCCTCATGCGCGCCGGGCGCCTCGGTGGGCTGGCCGAAGTGCTTGAGCAGGGCGGGATAGAGCACGTCCTGCACCAGCGTCGACTTGCCCGAGCCGGAGACGCCGGTCACGCACACCATGCGCCCCAGCGGCAGGGCCACGTCGATGCCCTGCAGGTTGTGCTCGCGCACCCCGTGCAGCACCAGCCGGGGGGTGTCGTCGTCCAGCGGCTGGGGCGGCGTGCCGCCGTCGATGCGCTTGCGGCCCGACAGGTAGTCGGCGGTCAGCGTCGTGGCATCAAAGCGCAGGGCGTCAGGCGTGCCGGAAAACACGATCTGCCCGCCCCGCTCGCCCGGGCCGGGGCCGATGTCGAAGATATGGTCGGCGGCCAGCATCACCGCCGGGTCGTGCTCCACCACCACCAGCGAGTTGCCCGCGTCGCGCAGGCGGCGCATCACCTGCACAATGCGATCCATGTCGCGCGGGTGCAGGCCAATGGAAGGCTCGTCGAGCACGAACAAGGTGTTCACCAGCGAGGTGCCCAGCGCCGTGGTGAGGTTGATCCGCTGCACCTCGCCGCCCGACAGGGTGCGGCTCTGGCGGTCCAGCGTGAGGTAGCTCAGGCCCACCTCGTTGAGGTAGCGCACCCGGGTGCGGATCTCGTCGCACACCAGCCGGGTGGCCTCGTCCTCGGCGGAATGGCCCTCGGGCTGGATGGTGTCCATGAAGCGGCCCAGGCGCTCGATGGAGAGCTGCATCAGGTCATGGATGCACAGGCCCGGCAGCGTGGGCAACAGCTCGGGCTTCATGCCCGGCGGCAGCAGGCGGCCGGCCAGCGGCATCACGTCGTTGGCGGGATCGGCGGAACCGCCGTCCGCCCGCCGGGCCGCCCCAAGGGCGGACGCCGCCCCCTCGGGGGGCAGCGAGCCCTGCGAGCGTGGGGGCCCACCCACTCTCCAATACAAAGCCTCTGGCTTCAAGCGGGCGCCATGGCACGACGGGCATTCGGTATAGCTGCGGTACTTCGACAGCAGCACCCGCACATGCATCTTGTAGGCCTTGGTCTCCAGCCAGTCGAAGAAGCGGCGCACGCCGTACCACACGCCCGGCCAGGAGCGGCTCCAGTTCTTCCAGGTGTCCTCGCCTTCCAGCACCCAATGCTTCTGTTCGTCGGTGAGGTCGCGCCAGGGCACGTCGAGGGGGATGCCGGCCTTCTTCGCCATCATCTCCATGTCGTCCTGGCATTCGGAATAGCTCGCCGTCTGCCAGGGCTTCACCGCGCCCTGCTTGAGCGTCTTGCTCTCGTCCGGCACCACCAGCCCGAAGTCGATGCCGATCACCCGGCCAAAGNNCCGCGGCAGGTCTCGCAGGCGCCCAGGGGCGAATTGAAGGAAAACAGGCTGGGCAGCGGCTCGCCATAGGCGATGTCGCAATCGGCGCAGTGAAAGTCCTGCGAAAAGCGCCACACCGCGCCCTCATTGCCCTCGCCATCCATCACCCGCACCGCCATGCGCCCCTGCCCGGTGCGCAGCGCCGCCTCCACCGCCTCGCCGATGCGGGCGGGCTCCGCCGAGCCGGCGCGGAAGCGATCCTGAATCACCCACAGCCGGTCCCCCTCGCTGCCATGGATGCGGGTGTAACCCTGCTGCTCCAGATAGCCGCGAATCTCGTCTTCGGTGAAGTTGGCCGGCACATCGATGGGAAAGGTCACATGCAGGCGCGGGTCACCCGCCTCCGCCGCCCGCGCCGTCACCGCCGCCGTGATGCTGTCCGGCGTATCCCGCTGCACATGCTGGCCGCAGCACTTGCAGTGCAGATGCCCGGTGCGGGCGAACAGCAGCTTGAAGTGGTCGGTGAGCTCCGTCATGGTGCCCACCGTCGAGCGCGAGGTGCGCACCGGATTGGTCTGGTCAATCGCAATCGCCGGCGGCACGCCCTCGATACGCGTCACATGGGGCTTGTCCATGCGGTCCAGAAACTGGCGCGCATAGGGCGAAAAGGTCTCCACATACCGCCGCTGCCCCTCGGCATACAGCGTGTCGAACACCAGCGACGACTTGCCGGAGCCGGACGGCCCGGTGAACACCACCAGCGCCCCCAGCGGGATCTCCAGATCCAGATTCTTCAGATTGTTCTGGGTCGCGCCGATGATGCGGATGACATCGGCGGAGTGGCGGTCGGACATGGGGGTCTCTGAGGCAGCAGAGTGGACTCAGAGAGGATACCGGAACTGGAGGAAAGTTCAGTACGTTGCGGGACGGTGGGTCTCGCTTACTGGCGAGGGCGCGTCGCCCGGATGCAGCGCAGCGGAATCCGGGGTCAGTGGTGGATCAACCACGGGTCCCGAAGTCGAACCCGCGCCCCTGTGCAGGCGAAGCACGGCAATCAGTTCCAGGAAAGCTCCGGCTTGCGGTTGTGCGCCACACAGTCGCGCAAGTACAGATTGATCAGGCTCTGGTAGGGAATGCCGGTCTCTGCCGCCAGCGCCTTGAAGTAGGCCACCACGTCGTCGCCCATGCGGATCGTGACCTGGCGCTTCAACTTCGACGCGTAGGGGTTACGCCGCGACTTCATCTTGGAAAAATCGTATTCCTTCTTCATCCGTTCGGCCCTTCGTAAAAACTGCGTTCGGTCGTCGTCGCGCGTCTGGCGGAGATGATCCGGATGATCTCCCCTGATCGCCGCGCTCGCAGTGACACACGATCAGCATCCGGGACTGGTTGCTGACGCCGAGCATGATGAAACGGTCTTCATCGCCGGCGTGAGCGTCATCGAAGAACTGACGCGCGAATTCATCGTAAAAGACAGACTGCGCTTCATCGAACGACACCCCGTGCTTTCTGAGGTTGCTCTTCGCCTTCGCCGCATCCCACTCGAACTTGATCATACATACATCGTATGTATCGCCTCGGTCATGTCAAGCCGGGCGTGCCGCGTTCCGGACGGCAGCGTCACGTCGCCCAAAGGCCCGATGCAGCTTCGCACCGGATGGGCCAGGTCAATCGCAATCGCCGGCGGCACCCTCTCGATGCGGCTCACATGGGGCTTGTCCATGCGGTCCAGAAACTGGCGCGCATAGGGCGAGGTGGTCTCAACAGAGCGTCTCCACATACCGCCGCTGCCCCTCGGCATACAGCGTGTCGAACACCAGCGACGACTTGCCCGACCCCGACGGCCCGGTGAACACCACCAGTGCCCCCAGCGGGATCTCCAGATCCAGATTCTTCAGATTGTTCTGGGTCGCGCCGGAAATGCGGATGACATCGGCGGTAGAGCGGTCGGACATGGGGGTCTCTGAGGCAGCGAAGTGGACTCAGAGAGGGTACCGGAACTGGGGAAAAGTTCAGCAGGTTGGGGGTGGGGTGGTGCGGCTTCGACGGTAGGGTGCGCAGCCCGGATGCAGCGAAGCGGAATCCGGGAGTAGTGGCGGATCAACCGATGAGTCCCAGAGTCCGGCCTGCGGCCATCTCTACACTCGCTAGAAACGCGAAGAGGGCCATAAGCCCTCTTTCGTTGCACAAAACGATGCAATGTCAGCCGTCACCGTTAGGGATAAGCATACGTTCCTCCCGCAGATAAACTCGAAAACGCCTCTATGGACTTAACGAGCTGTAGACAACATCCTTTAGGCCAAAATCCCCAATGTCAACCGAAATTTGCCACGCCGACTGTGTTTTGGGAGAAATCCTACAAAATTTGGCCAACTCAGCAACCACCGACAATCAAGCACTAAACGTGCCAGTTGAGTGGCCGCGCACAGCACTGGAGCCTGCATCCCGACAAACACCTCGTCCCCACAGGGCCTTAACTTATGTTACATATCCGTACGGACTATCTAAAAACAATTATTTCGGGGTGGCAAGATGAGTGAAAGCTACAAAGCGTTAAAAATTTCGACAGTTGGCGAGAAGACGCTCACACGGGTAGTCGAACTCGTTAGAGAAAAGAAAATCAGCGACAAATGTTACGCAATCAAATTCCGCGTTAAACCTGAGGCCGCTCTGCTTGAAAAAAAGCGCCGCAAGTTAGAAGAAGGTAAAACCGAATACAAGATTGAATCGATCACTGACGTTGTTGGACTGAGGTTGGTCACTCTGTTCAAATGCGAAATGCCAATAATCTACAAAGAAATTTTGCTCGCACTGAAAAACCCCACGGAAACACCTGTATTTCTTGATACACCACCAGAAGAAATCATTCTATACAAGGGCAATTCTGCGAAAAAAGATCTTTATGAGGACTTGAAGGCAATAACTGAGGGAATCTTCAGGGGCACCAATGTACTCGAAAAAAACAGCACAGAAGGCTATTCAAGCATACACATCATTGCGCGTTGTACAGGCGAAAAAGAGCGAATCTGCAATCAATATCAAAAGCTTCTGAAAGACGAGAGCGGAGAGCCATACCGGATACCGATTGAAATACAAATCAGAACCGTATTTGAAGATGCATGGGGGGAAATAGACCACGCCTACGTCTACGAACACCGAACTGGGAAAAAGGTATCAGCAGGAGGCGCAGGATCAAAGTATACATCAGCTTACGTTCCAAATCACATGCAGGCCTTCAAATCCTTCGTCGACGCATGTATGGAATACGCTGATTGCATTCGAATGGAAGCGTTGGGTTCCCTAGAGGTGGAGAGACAAGTTGTCACCAAGACAATCTCTATCGACTCCGACGATGATCTTCTTAAACGCCTGAGCGAACTTGGAGTCGAAGAGGTATTTATTCGACAGTACTCAGACGCCCGCAAGGTTAGAGAACGAGCTGAAAAAGAGGCCGACAAAGGGGATTTTGAAGACGCTATAAGCTCGTACTTGCGGGCTGCAGAGCTCTTTAACGCCATGAGAACAGATCTTCTCGGGGATCGAAGCCACAAAGAATTATGCGAATCTGAAAGGCTTTCCTACTATTATCTGTGCATGAACTTAGGTTTGTGTCACATGGCGACAAATCGGCCTGATGATATACAAATCTCGATCGGAATTTATCAAGAAATTGAACATCATTATGACACTTACCCACTACCAAAGATGAGGCTAGGGCAAGCTTTAGGAAAAGCAAACAGAACAGACGAATCAATACAAAAACTGGAGGCTGCAAACCAGCAAATGTTGAGTTTGCACTCAGCGATGGAGAGTTGTAAAAATTGGACAGATGCGCTGCCCAAGGTTGATTACGAACACATGGCTTTCACGCAACCAAAGCTTTTGGGATATGCATACTGGAATAAGTCTAGAGGCATTTCAGACCCTAAGGAGAAAGCGGCGCTTTTTAATCTAGCGTACGCAACAACTGAGAGATGCCTTGAAGCACCGAAATTATCGCAAAGCCAACAAGAGTCTATCGAGAACAATCTACTTTACTACGCTGTTGGGTTTGTAAACTACGCTGGGCCGAATGAACCTGATTCGCCAAAAATGAAACAGCGAGTTTTAGATCACTTAGGTGCACTTGAAAAAATTAAAGATTCAAAACCCCTCCCAATTGAAGAAATTGATACTTTGTACAAGGCTTACGCTTCGATCGGCAGAGATGTGACCGCCAAGGAGTACGCCCATAGCCTTAGGGATTCATGCCTTCGTGTCGCCGGGGAGATCTCCTCTCAAATGATTCTCGATATGGCTAAAGGAGCCCAACACTACATCGACCATGGCAAGATACTATCCGTCTGATTTGAGAAAGCAGGGACAGACCACGGTTTTGTGTCAAGGTATCCAGACTTAAACGGCTCTATGTGTACTGATACGGTATTCACCTGACAGTTGCCCACCAAGGGGGTGGTCATACGGTCACTGACTGGGTTAATAGACGGGTACCCCTACCTGTCCATGCCCCAGGAGTAAAACTGTAAGACCGCGGACGAGAAAGTAGCACGTCGCAA